>CAILUD010000117.1 GCA_903837285.1 uncultured Bacteroidota bacterium
GCAATTTCACCATTTGCAAACAAATCGGTGTCATAACCTTTAACGGTCATGTATTCTTTTAGTAAATGACCTAAATTCTGGTCGTCTTCTGCTATAAGTACTTTTGCTTTAATGTCTTTCATGTGATTGTTTTTTATTTATAAATATGGCTATTTTATGATTTTTGATGTTTATAAGGTAAATAAACTAAAAATTCTGATCCTTTATTTAATTCGCTATCAACTTTTATAAAACCACCGTGAGCATCGCAAATAAGCTTAACGTAACTTAAGCCTAGTCCAAATCCTTTAACATTATGCACATTGCCGGTATGAACGCGATAGAATTTCTCGAAAATTCTTTTTTGGTCCTCGCTACTTATTCCTAAACCGTTATCTTTAACTGAAATATAAATACCGTTTTTATTGTCTTTTGTTGAGATGAGTATTTGTGGATCTTTATCGCAATATTTTAATGCGTTTTCGAGGAGATTTAAAAAAACATTTGATAGGTGTACTTCATCTCCTTCTGCATAAAAATTGGTAGCTTGTAGATTTGTTTTCAGAGTTCCATTTCTTTTTTCAACTTGAATAACAAAACTATTTTGAATGCTGGTAATTAAATCATGAATATCTAGTTGTTCTATTCTAAATTTAAAATTTCCTTGCTCAAAAATGGCCATTTGCAGTACTTTTTCAACCTGATAACCTAAACGTTTACTTTCTTCTTCTATTATAACCGCAATGTTATCGTAGTTTTTTAAATCTTGTCCTATCGATTTATCTTTTAACATTTGTGAAGCAAGCGAAATAGTTGAAATAGGTGTTTTAAGTTCGTGAGTCATGTTATTTATAAAGTCGTTTTTAATTTCAGACAATTTCTTTTGTCTTAAAATTATTATCAAAGTTAATGTATAAGAAAAAATTACAATTAGGGTTAGTAAAATACTTGAAACTCCCATATATCCTAATGAAGTGACGATAAATTTATCTTTCTTTGGAAAATATAACAACAAATAATTTGGTGCAGAAAACAGGTCGTTTGGAAAAAGCTGTGTTTTATAAATGTCAGATATACCACTTTTAAAATGATTTGTAGAGTATGCAATTTTGTCTTCGCTGTTTATAATTGCAAATTCATATGAAATATTTACGTTAACTGTTTTAAGTTCTGCGTCAATAATTGCATTAAGTATTCCTTTTTCAATTCTTTTTGATACATCTTCGTTATAATCTAAAAGCTTATTTACAATTTTTTCTACAAAAAGTGTTTTGTTGGTTAGTTTGCTTTGAAGTTCTTTTCCAATATCGATTTGAGTAACAGTTTTGCAAAAGTTTTCGGGTTTGCATTTTGAAATAACTTTATTAAACATTACTGAGTCGCCATTTAGAATGGTGATTTTTGTGTTTGAATGGAGACTATTGTTTTGATTGTAAAGCACAGATTGCCTGGATACAGCAACACGATTTTTTGCGGAATCTAAAAGAATTGCATTTGGGTTATTGTATCTGTAAAGTGCAGGAATATTTTTTGTTCCATTATTTAATGAGAACATTTCGTTATTAATTTCAACAATAGTTTCGCGTTCTTCGGCACGTTTACAAATTTCAGATAAAGCCTGAGTTATTTGTTGATTAAAATGATCTTCTTTTACTTCGTAAGCGCTATTTAGCCAATAGCCTTGCAGAATGATTAGTCCCACAAGGGCAAAAGTCATTATAAAAATTAATATCCAAATTTGTTTTTTTGGCATAATTACAAAGATAAAAGTATATAACAACCTTACGAAAAAGATTAACACTCTTTAACATCGGTTAAAACTCGTTAACTCAATTCAGTTGTAAATTTGTACAGTTGAAATTAGTGAAGTTGGGTTTTCTTTAGGTTAAGTTTTAGGTTAAGGTAAGGAGATGCGAGGCATCTCCTTTATCTTTTTAATAAATCTTTGTTTTCAGTTAAATCCAGATCTGTTGTAAAATTTCCTGAAAAAATTCTTTTTCCTTTTTTGTTTTAATAACTATTTCAGAAAATGCTAAAATTAATGGGGAGTTTATTTTTTCTAAAATTTGTTCTTTGTTAATTGTTGCCGATTCTGTTCCGGAAATAATTAAAAAATAATCTATGTCGCGGTAGGTTTCAATTAAGGGGCCTGTTTTACTTGATATTGAAATAAGCGAATAATTAATATCAGAGTCATCGAATTGGCAAGAAAATCTTTCAAAAGATTTTATGTTCCCACCAGCTTGTATTTCAATTGGGTTAAATAAACTAAGTTTTAACTCAAATAAACAATTAAGTTCGTTTGATACTATAACTCCTTTTTCGCAAGAAACAATACCAAAAATAAAATACGGAATAGTGTAGTTTACTACTAGTTTATGTGTTTTTTTCTTAGGCATTTGAGGAGAAAATATTTATACTAAAGTAGTGTTTTTTAATAAAAAAATAAACTTAAAGAATTAATTTAATCAAATAATCTAAAGAAAACTCATTAAACGAAAAACCAGAGTTAATAAATAGGTTGTTCACAGTTTCTTTGTTGTGTTTTATACCTGTTAGGGCCTTTTCAATTTTTTTAATTTCATTGCATACTGATAATTGACCAGAAAAAACTATTTTTTCTATAATGCCTTTTTTTACAGCTATACTAACTCTAAGTAAATTGTCAGAAGCGATTCTGGAAAATTGATACGATGGAGAGTAACCGTAATTCCATTCCCACGTGTTATATTTTGTGTTAACCAAATCGGTTATGTTTTCAATATCTTTCTCGGTTAAAGTGTGTTTTTCTGTTATTTCAAAACTTTGATTGATTTTATTTCTTAACAATTCTCTAAATAAATATAAAGTTGTTTTGTTTTCTAAGTGATCAAATATATTTGTTACGGTGCTTGTTACCGATTTTATGGCTTTATCGCTATATTCTAAAGAATTGTTTTTAATAGACTTTTCTAAATCAGTAATGGAAGTTGAAAATAACAATGTGCCATGATGAATGACCTTGTTTTTAAAAATATGTGCCGCTGTTCCGGTAATTTTTTTTTCGTCAATAAAAATATTATTTCTTGTATTTAATGTAGCGTTAATGCCAAGATCTTTAAGTAATTCAATAATCGGGTTTGTAAAATACCGGAAATTAATAATTTTCTCTGTTTTGGCTGTTGTAATAAAAGTAAAATTTAAATTTCCTAAATCGTGGTATACCGTTCCACCTCCTGAAATTCTTCTAACAACAGGCAAATTATTTCCCGTAACAAATTTCTGATTTATTTCGGCAAGTGTATTCTGGTGTTTGCCAACAATTATAGATGGTGAATTTTGCCATAGTATAAAGCAATCCTGCGAAAAGTTTTTAAGAATATATTCTTCGCAGGCAATATTAAAGTAGGGGTTTAAATTATCGTTTAAAACCTCAATCATTAATTTATTCTTTTAATTTGTTATTTGATTTATGCCTTTGTTCGTCGCGTTTTGTACGAACTTCAAATTTATTTAAAAATTCTTTAGTTAAATTAACCCCTGTTTGATTTGCCATACAGATTAAAACCCAAAGCACATCGGCCATTTCTTCACCAATATTTTCTTTTTCGTTTTCTTTAAATGATTGTTCTCCATATGTACGAGCCATAACACGTGCAAGTTCGCCAACCTCTTCGGTTAATAACGTCATGTTTGTGAGTTCATTAAAATATCTTACTCCAATGGTTTTTATCCATTTATCTGTCATTTGTTGCGCTTCGGCAATTGTTAATGATTCCATTATTCTTTGTTTTTTGTATCGATAATAATTGTTACCGGACCGTCATTTATTAATGAAACTTCCATCATCGCGCCAAAAACCCCGGTTTTAATTTCTTTGTTAATTTCCTGACCTAGTTTTTTTATAAATGCTTGATAAATTGGAATCGCTAATTCTGGCTGAGCTGCTTTAATGTACGAAGGTCTATTCCCTTTTTTTGTAAGAGCATGTAATGTAAATTGGCTAACAACTAAAATTTCTCCGGAAATATCTTTCACTGATAAATTCATTATTTTGTTGTCATCATTAAAAATCCGGAGGTCAGAAATCTTTTTACAAAGCCAATTAATATCTTCGCTATTATCTTCAGTTTCTATTCCTAATAAAATAAGTAATCCTTCATTAATAGATGAAACTTCCTTTTGTTCAATATATACAGAGGCTTTTGAAACTCTTTGAATTACGGTTTTCATTTTTGCTGAATTAATCATTTATCTGAGGCAAAAAGGCCTCTTTAATATGCTCTATAGATTGAACTTGACTATTGTTATAAACTATAGAAATAATATCAAATCTTATTTCACTAAAATTATCATATTCTAAAACAAATGCTTCGGCAGCGTCTATAAGAAGTTTTTGTTTTTTTATTTCAACTGCATCGTAAGGTTTTTGAAAAAAATCATTTGTCCTTGTTTTTACTTCAACAAAAACAAGTAGGTTTTCGTACTTACAAACAATATCTATTTCTTTATGTCGAAATCTCCAGTTGGTTTCTAAAACGGTATAGCCGTTATTTTCAAGAAATTGCTTTGCGTTTTTTTCCCCTTCCTTACCTAGTTCTATATGTGAAGATAATTTTTTCAAAAAAGATTGTTCAAATAGGTAACATTACCGATGCTTTAACGTATAAACATAATGAATTATTTCAATTAAAAAAAGAATACTAATCAAATTTATTGAATGAGAGATTTTTACATGAAGTTGAAAATAAAATTAGTTTTAATTTTCTTCCTTTTCGGAAGTTTCTATGCCTTTTCTCAGCCAAATAAAAAAACTGCAGACGATCAGGCAAGAAACAATAATTTAAAAGACAAGAATTTTGAAGGTAGTATTCGTTTTGTTCAGGAA
The DNA here is from genome assembly GCA_903837285.1 of uncultured Bacteroidota bacterium. Taxonomy (GTDB): domain Bacteria; phylum Bacteroidota; class Bacteroidia; order Bacteroidales; family GWA2-32-17; genus GWA2-32-17. Next base: position 4,847 of record CAILUD010000117.1, read on the forward strand.
AATCTTGAAGACACTTTATACTATACATATTACGTAAAAAACAGATTGGTAAGATTAGATGTTCACGAAAATTGCAAAAATTGCGAAAGCACTGATAATTATATGATTTTTGATTTAAATGGTGGAACAATTACTGCAATAAAACCAAGTCGTAAAATGTATATTAATGTTCCGCCAAAACCTTATACAGCAAATAAAGAGCAAAATTATCAGGTAATTAAATCAAAGAATAATAAAAAAATTCAGGGATATAAGTGTTATCAATGGCGGGTTAAAAACAAAGTTCAAAATACTGAAGTAGCATATTGGGTAGCACAGGATAATTTTAACTTTTTTGAAGATTTTTTAAAGTTGTGGAATCGTTCCGAGAAACACTCTGTTTATTTTTTGCAGATTCCTGAAACTGACGGTTTTTTTCCTTTGCAAAGCGAAGAACGAACTGTGCTTCGTGAGCAAAAAATGACACTTAGGGTATTAGATATTTCTAAGAAAAGTTTAGAAACGGAAATTTTTGTGATACCTAAAGAATATCAGCCTTACGATCATTGATTCTGACTTAGAGTTATATTCTCTTTATCGACATTTATTTTTAAATTACATCCAAGTATTAGCGGTAAGTTAGGGGTAATATGACCAGATGATAATTCAGTAATTATTGGAATTTTACTGTCGGTTGCCTTTTTAATTATTTCTATTAGCGAATATGCAAATGGCAAATCGTTTTCTTTTATTTCTGTAAACCCACCCAGTATAATTGCTTTTAATCCAGTGAATTTTTTGCCAAGCTTAAAGTTTTGTAAAATTCTGTCGATATGATACATGTATTCACCAATTTCTTCAATAAAAAGAATATTTTCGTTACTTGAGAAATCGTATTTTGTGCCTCTAAGGCTATAAAGTAATGACAAATTTCCGCCAATTAATATGCCTTCAAATTCTGAATCTGGAATGCTTGAGATATTAGGAATAGAATATTTTATTGTTTCGCCGAAAAGTATTTTTTTTAGATTATCAAGTGAATTTTTTTCTTCAATAAGTTTCTCAAAGTTAATTGGCATTGGCCCGTGTATTGAAGCTGTTTTTAACAGATTATTTACACAAGAATGAATAGCAGTAACATCGCTGTAGCCAATAATCCATTTTGGGTTTTTAGTAAATGTAGACCAGTTAATTTTATCTAATATTCTAAGAACGCCATATCCGCCACGTGCACAAAAAATGGCTTTAATTTCAGGATTATCAATTGCTTCCTGAAAGTCTTTAGCTCTTTGCTCATCAGTTCCTGCAAATGTAAAATATTTGGAATAAAGATTTTTCCCTAAAATAATTTCTAGCCCCCATGCACTTAAAACCTTTATGGAGGTAGCTACCTGTTCAGCGGTTATAAAACCAGCTTGAGCAACTATTGCAACTTTATCGCCCGACTTAAGAAATGGAGGATTTGTCATTATTAAATTCTTGTATCTTTGTGAGGTTAAAATTAACAATTTTATTTTCTGAGTCAATATAAAATGAAAAACTGGAAACGATATACAATAACATCGGCATTGCCTTATGCAAACGGACCGATTCATATTGGACATTTAGCCGGAGTATATATTCCTGCTGATATTTATGTTAGATACCTTCGTAAACGAGGAAAAGATGTAATTTTTATTGGTGGTAGCGATGAGCATGGAGTTCCTATTACAATTAAAGCGCGTCAAGAAGGTGTTTCGCCAAAGGATATTGTAGACCGTTATCATAACATTATAAAAAAGTCGTTTGAAGATTTTGGAATTTCTTTTGATATTTATTCCAGAACAACTAATAAAACACATTTCGAAACAGCTTCAGAATTTTTCAAAAAGTTATACGATAAAGGAGAATTTGTTGAGAAAACAACTGAACAATATTTTGATACTGAGGCAAATCAATTCCTCGCTGATAGGTATATTACTGGCACCTGTCCGCATTGCAGTAACGAAAAAGCTTATGGCGATCAGTGCGAAAAATGCGGTACATCGCTTAATGCAACAGATTTAATAAATCCTAAAAGTACAATAAGCGGCAGTAAGCCTATTAAAAAAGAAACTAGTCACTGGTTTTTACCTTTAGATAAATATGAATCATTCTTAAGAAAATGGATACTGGAAGATCATAAAGAGTGGAAAACCAATGTTTCTGGTCAGTGTAAATCTTGGTTAGATATGGGGTTACAACCACGTGCCGTTAGTCGCGATTTGGATTGGGGAGTACCTGTTCCTGTTGAAGGCGCTACAGGAAAAGTTTTATATGTTTGGTTTGATGCGCCAATAGGATATATATCAGCAACCAAAGAATTAACAAAAGACTGGGAGAAATACTGGAAAGATGAAGATTCAAGATTAATTCACTTTATAGGTAAAGATAATATTGTTTTTCACTGCATAGTGTTTCCTACAATGTTAAAGGCAGAAGGAAGTTTTATTTTGCCTGAAAATGTTCCGGCAAACGAATTTTTAAATTTGGAAGGAGATAAAATTTCTACTTCACGAAACTGGGCAGTCTGGCTACATGAATATTTAGAAGAATTTCCAGACAAACAAGATGTGTTGCGTTATACGTTATGTGCAAATATGCCCGAAACAAAAGACAATGATTTTACCTGGAAAGATTTTCAACTAAGAAATAATAGTGAGTTAGTTGCAATACTTGGGAACTTTGTTAACCGTGCAATGGTGCTAACTTCAAAATATTTTGAGGGTAAAGTTCCTGCAAAAGGAAATGTTACAGATGTTGAAAAAGAATTAGATAAAGCGATAATTGCCTTAAAGGCGGACATTGAAAATTCTTTAGAAAACTTTAAATTCCGTGAGGCATTAAAAGCTTTGATGGATGTTGCAAGACTTGGGAATAAGTATCTTGCGGACGCTGAGCCCTGGAAAATTTATAAAACAGATCCAGATAGAGTTTCTACAATTTTATATTACTCGTTACAAATTGCTGGTGCATTAACTTCTTTATGCGAGCCATTTTTGCCATTTACTTCGCAAAAATTGTGTAAAATGTTAACTGTTTCAACTCAAAACTGGGAAGATGTTGGAAATATACATCCATTAAGTGAAGGCCATTTGTTAGGAGAATCATTTTTGTTGTTTGATAAAATAGAAGATGATGCAATTCAAAGCCAGGTTGACAAATTATTAGCAACAAAGAAAGCTAATGACGAAAAATCATTGCCCGTAGTTGAAGCTAAACCAGAAGTTTCTTATGATGATTTTACTAAAATGGATATTCGTGTAGGCACGGTGTTAGAAGCTGAACGGGTTCCAAAAACTCAAAAGCTTTTAAAATTAAAAGTTGATACAGGACTTGATGTTCGCACTTTAATTTCTGGAATAGCTGAATTTTATTCTCCTGAAAGCATGATAGGAAAACAGGTTTGTATTTTAGCGAACCTACAGCCACGAAATATTAAAGGAGTTGAGTCGAAAGGAATGATATTGATGGCAGAGGGAACTGATGGGACTTTAAAACTTATTTCGCCTACTGAGGTTAGTTTGAATGGTGCAACTATTAAATAAAAAAAGAAGTTGTATTTAAAATAATAAAACATTTATATTTGTAGCAAAAATAATAAATCAATTAGGTTCTTTTATTTTACGGGGAATTAGCTCATTTGGCTAGAGCGCTTGCCTGGCAGGCAAGAGGTAAGGGGTTCGATTCCCCTATTCTCCACAACATTGTAAGTAATTGAATGTAACCCCATACAAATTTCAATTTAAAAAGAAAGTCGAACACCTTTTGATTTATTTTTCTTAAATAAAAAGCATTCGAAACATTTTTTGTATAACAATATGTAAAATTTTATATGGTATGGGTGGTAAATTTATTCATAATATCCCTATATGCTTTCAAATAGACATATTTATGGATAATTATTTGCGAAATTGAATAACTATAAAAATGAAAAATAGTTTGACTAAATTCAATCAGCTATTGGATAGTTTTTTTACAAATCCCTAAAATTTGACTTTCCTACGAACCTTTACTAATGAAAATTAAAATGAATTTTTAAATTTAAAATCATTTATTTATCTATTTTTGTTAAAAAAAATACACTTGCAAATGAATATATTCCCAAATATTAGATTGTTACTGATCTTAATACTTGTAATATTTTGCAGTTGTAAAAAAGAAAAAAATGGAAAATTTTTCCTTAAAGTTGTACCTCCCACAGATACAACAATAATAAAATTAAAAATAAATGATGTTGTTGGATTAGTTCCTATAGATAATAGCTTTCATCTTGTGGAAACTAGACTAGAGTTAACTTATGACCTGAAGAATGTCTTTATTTATAATCATTTCGCCGGTTCAGTATTTAATAATGTTACTGTAACTAGATATTTTGGAGAATTTGAAAAGAGTACAGAAGATAAGTATTATACTTTAATAATAAAATACAAGCATGAAACTTATATTAATTATGACACGCAAGGTCAAGATTATGTCTGGTTAGATATTAGTGAAATTTCTCCTCCATTAAAACCTGATAATTAATGAAGATAAAATTTTTAATATTAATTCTTTCCGTTTTTACATTTACTGCCTTTTCTCAAGGATATCGTTTAACTCTTGGCAGCAGCAATTTATACTTCGAAAACTTCAGCAATCGTAAAATAATATTTAATGGTTTAAATGCCGAATATACTTTTCTTTTTAATCGTTTAGGCTTAAGTCTTGAATGTGCATATTATTTGCCTAAAGCGTATTATGGGCAAATTGAGGCTGGACCTAGATATTCAGCTAATCAAACAATTCCCGTATATGTAAAAGGGAGCAGTCTTTTATGGGGAATAGGATTGACATTTGATATAATACATGCTAAATCTCAGAAATTTAAATTGTATGCTTATTGCGGATATTCTGATTTTACACATTACGGAAAATATGACCCAGATCCTTTTGTAAAATTGTATGGTGGTAAAAGTACTGAAGGGGATGATGCTGGCGTGAAATATTTCGGAATAACAGGCCCTGACATTGGTATAGGGTGTGTTCTTAAAATTGGTAATTTGCCTGTTCATATTTCTATAAAACGCACGATTCACAAAGCAACACCTACTTGGGTTATCTCAGGCTATTTTGAAGGAAGTATTGGTATTGGATTTCCTATTCTTAAAAGTCCGCCTCCAACCGAAATTAAAAAATTAACTTATTAATGAAAAACTGTCTGATTATCTTTATATCAATGATAAGTTTTGTGAGCTTTGCCCAGAAAACAGAATTTGGTATATTATATTCTCCCTATTTAATAAGCAAAATTACATTTGATAAAGATTATTTAATATTTGAGGACTGCTCATCTGTTTCAACTTTAAATAATAGGCAGTCAAAATTTTTCACAATACTTTCTACAGGTATATTTTTTAAATATAAAATACGCAATAAATATTTTCAAACAGAACTAAATTTTTTTGAATATAAATTTAAAACTATCACCAAAAATTATCAGTTTAGTTATAATAATATTCAAATTCCATTAATTATAGGATTTACGCCTAATCCGGGAAGGATGCTTAAGTTTCGAATATACGGTGGGTTTAATAATAATATTGGAAAATTTTCGACGGGTTACTTAACTACCTATAAATCATTTTTAACAGATATTGAATATGAAAATTTTCTTGTAACTTCTGATAAATCCAGAAAAGAAGAAATGATGAATAAATTCAGCAGTTATTACATTAACATCATTGGAGGAATTGGCATTTCGCATTATGGTACTTCGCTTGATTTCCGAATGGAGAAAAACATTACTAACCTAAATAAAGTCCATTATGACTATAATGCCAATTTCAAAAGTTTTTTTATTTGTCGTTTTATTTTAAGCTTCAGACTCACCAATGTAAAAAAACAAAAACTATCTTAAAATGAGAGTCTTAATATTTTGCACTTTGTTTTTTATGATATTGTTTTCATGTAAAAAAGTAAATCGTGAATTGGTGGAGGAAAGATATTCTGTTGGAATTGTTTCTACAGAAGTGATAAGTTATACATCAACAAAAGCAGTAATAAAAGTGCGTTTTTTTGTGTTAGACTCCCGCAATAATGGCAAACTTATTTTAGAAAATATTTCAAATAACATATTTCCTGAATTCGATGATTTAACTTTAGATAGTGTTAATAGAATTACAACACCATTTAAAGGCAATTCTTCTGTGGCGATACTAGTCACAGACAAGTACTATAAAATATCCTATGAGTCTTTTAATTACGAATCTTATATTAGAAAAATTTTACGTTCCTGTGCTCCTACTAATGAAGTACTACTTTCTGAAGTTGGATTAAAATCAGATGTATTAAGTATAATAAATCCCGGTTTTACAAGAAATGCACTTGAATTAGATTTACCTTTGGCAGAAATGATGAATAATAATGACTATTATGAACCTATAGACTCACTATTTCTATGCAAGGCTATTGATTCACTAATTAATTATATGAACAATAATGGGGACTGTCAAAACAAAAACATAATTATTTTTGGAGGTGAAAATTCAGGATATTATGAACAATTCTATGATTTAAATTTATTGTATAATAAAGCTATTTTGAACAATGTTACTTTTCATGATTTTGGATATGGTCAATTATCACCTATAACCGGCGGGGTACAATCAGGTTCATTAAATTTGCTTTTAATGGGGAGTCGCCTAAACGATATAATGACTGGAAATTTTGAGTGCTTTGAATCAGTATGGACAGATTCTGTTATCTTCAATCACTTTCAGAGCGGTGGAACTTATAGCAATAGTTTTAAAATAAAGCTTACTACCAACTACGAAACAATAGAAGTGCCTATTAAATTTAGTTATTATATAAAACCATAATTATATGAAATTTAGGCATTTCATTTTCTTTATTTTGTTATTTGTTGTTGAAATACAGCCATGTCATAGTCAAAATCCTGAGCTTACATTACAAACAGGACATTCTTCTGAAATTTCTACTTTTGCATTTAGTTACGACGGCAAATACCTAGCAAGTTCAGGGAAAGATAATATAATAATAATATGGGACTTTCAATTAGGCAAACAAATTAAAATTCTAAAAGGCCATCACCAGAGCATTAATTCAATACATTTTTTAAATAAAGGCTATAACATTATATCAGCTGGTGATGATGGTCAAATAATATACTGGGACATATATACTGGAAAAGTTAAGCAAATATTACAATTGCAAAAACCTGTTTTATCTTTTGATATTAGTGATAATGATTCATTGTTAATTGCAACCGGACTATTTCCTGAAGTTAAATGTTGGAAAATAAAAGACAGTTTGGTTGTTTATAAAAGCATACAAGTTGCAAATATTATTAACAATAACAATCATGAAACAGAGCAAGTAAACGACAAAAATAAAACTAAAATAAAGCCTCAATTAGTTTGCCCCTCAATAACTTTTGGCGCTTCATGTAATGATTTTTTTGTGTCACGTGCGTTTTACAAAAAAGGCAGTCGCCTAAATTGTTTGGATATAAGAGCCATGAGTATAGATGAAAAGAAGAAAGATACTCTTCTTTTTAGAGCGAATTTTATCAATTACCTTAAAAATGATTCTTTATTATTTTGTTCAACTACACCATCAAGTATAACAATATATAGTGTGCCAAAAAAGAAGATAATTCTTTTCCGACCAGGTGAGTTTAAAAAATTGAATTTCATTAGTATTTCTTCTAATTCAAATGATTCATTAATAGCTGCAGTAAATGAAGATGGGCTTATCTATTTTTGGAATATGTCAGGACACTTCATTGAGCCTATTAAAAATCCTAACAGTAAGTATACTGCTATTTGCTTTCATCCTTTTAAAAAAGAAATAATTGTAACTGGCAATAAAAATGGGGTTATTACTATATTAAATGTTGAGAATTGGAAAGTTATAAGAGAACTAGAGACAGAGATGGCACCTCTTACAAACCTCTGTGTTAATAAGAGTGGAAATGCAATTGCTGTTACTGGAAATAATAACATTATTACAACATTTAATCTTGGAAGCAAAGTTAGTATTACTCGTTTTTCAAATCCGAAAGGAAAAATTAACGGTATTCATTTTATTTCTGATTCAACACTTATTTCTGCAGGTTCAGACAATAAAATATGTTTCTGGGATATTAATAATAGTTCTGTTAAAAAAATCAAAGGGAACCGAAGTCCTAAACTTATTAACGGTGTTTTAAACGCTCCTTTATATTCCCTTTTTCTAAATTCATTAACTTCTTTTTTCTTTGCCAATAAATTTATTTTAGGACACGATGAATCTCTTGACGTAACAGCGTTATCAGATGATAATGCTTTGTTTGCTACAGGTGGCAAAGGATTTAATAAGGGCATCTTTAATCAATTTTTTATTCCAAGAATATTTCCAATTCACATTATTGATCCAATAAGAAAGAAAAAAACAGCCAAACTAAAAGCGCACTATCTATCTATTAACGACATTTCAATTAATAACAACCATTCATTAATTGCAAGTTGCGGAAAAGATTATGAGCAAGGAGTTATTGATTCATCTTTTGCAATGCTTATACCAATAGTAGGACAGTACAAGATAATAAAGGCATTTGCTAATAAAAAACTTATGTTTCCGATATACAACTCACTTAAAATATGGAATACAGATAATAACAAACTATTTAAAACATTCCATTTACCTTCTGAAGTTAGGAACCTTTTGTTTAGCCCTAAGAATGATATTTTAGTATTATTGGATGATAAAGAGAACATTGTTATTTTAGATTATAAAACTGATAGTATTAAAAAAGTAGCATATGGAAATGGACCCCTACTATTTCAACCAGATGGAAAATCAATTTATTTTCAAGGCAAAATCAACTCTCTAATGCAATTTGATTTAAAAAACAATAAAACCATAATTGAATTTAAAGGGCACAATGACTCCATATCCTCGGCAGCATTGTTTCCAGATGGGAAACGACTTGCAACTACATCATTGGATGGCTCTTTGAAAGTATGGGATGTTGCAAGTGGAAAAGAAATCGTAACAATGTATGCATTAATTAGCAGCGATTTCATAATTAAAACGCCTGATTACTTTTATTATGCAACTAAAAATGCTAAAAAAGAAATAGGATTTACATTTGGCATTAAATTTTATCCATTCGAGCAATTTGATCTTCAATATAACCGCCCAGATATTGTTCTTGCAAGGTTGGGTATAGCATCTAAAGAGTTGATAAAAGCATATTACCAGGCTTATAATAAAAGATTAAAGAAAATGGGGTTTTCAGAAGATATGTTCGAAAGCGATTTTCATTTGCCTGAAGTAACCATTCTTAATGTCGATAAATTACCATTAAATACTGATAATTCGCAATTTTCATTTTCTGTTAATGCAATCGATAGTAAATATAACCTTAATAGAATAAGCGTGTGGGTTAACAATGTTCCTCTATATGGTGTTAATGGTGTAAATCTTAGGCCATTTCAAATAAATTCAACAGAAAAAGAAATAACAGTTGATTTATCACAGGGAATAAATAAAATTCAGATATCATGCTTAAATGAAAAAGGTGTTGAATCGCTAAAAGAATCATTCGAGATTAATTATCAGCCACAAAAAATTAGAAAGCCGAATTTGTATATTGTTGCCATAGGAGCATCGGAATATCAGAATAAAGAATGGAATTTAACTTATGCAGCTAAAGACGCCAATGATTTCTCTGAATTATTTAATCAACAAAAAAACTTTTACGAAAATATTTATACGAACAAAATAACAAATCAAGAAGTCACTGTTGAGAATATTAGAAATATAAAACAAAAACTAAAATTAAGTAAGGTTGATGATGTTGTTATAATATTTTATGCAGGTCATGGTTTGTTAGATGACAGCCTTGATTACTATATGGCCACATATAATATTAATTTTAATAAACCAAGTGAGAATGGATTAAAATATGATGATTTAGACATTTTGTTAGATTCTATTCCTTCGCGTAATAAAATTCTGTTTATTGACGCTTGCCATTCTGGAGAAGTTGATAAAGAAAGCAGTCAAGAGTTAGTTACAGAAAATATTGTTGAAAAAGACATTGTATTTAGGGGCGTTAAACCACGAGGATATAATACACTGTCAAATATTGGTTATAATAATTCATTCGAATTAATGAAAGATATGTTTTCTGATATTAGAAAAGGAACTGGTGCTATAGTTGTTTCTTCTGCAGGTGGTGGCGAATTTGCTTTTGAAGGAGAAATTTGGAAAAATGGAGTATTTACATATTCTATGGTAAATGGATTAAATTCTTTTATGGCTGATGAAAATAACGACAAAAAAATTACAATTTCTGAATTACAAAATCATATTCTTAAAAAAGTTCAATTTTTAACAAATGGTAAACAAAAACCAACTATAAGGCAAGAAAATATTGATAATGATTTTGTTATTTGGAATAAATAATCTTTTAGATTAATACATTTTACAAATCCTTTCGATATCCTTAATAATTAACTCTTTTTCTGTGTTCGACTTTTGTGCTGTCTGCTCCACTAAGTAGCTAATTATTAAAATAAGGAATAATTAGCGTTTCGTTTTTTATTCCACCAACACAAACGCTGCCCAGTAATAAGGATCGTATTTACCTCTCATTACTTTTTGTGTTTCAGTAAAAGCTAATCTGATATCTTTTTGTTTTAAGAGTTTTGTGTAAAATGTTTCCATAAACTCTACGGTTTCTTTATCGGGAACCTGCCATAAACTCATAACAATAAACTTTACTCCTGCCATTTTAAAAGCCCGTTGTAAGCCATAAACTCCTTCGCTACCCTTTATGTCGCCTAAGCCTGTTTCGCATGCAGAGAGAACAACAAGTTCTGTATTTCTCATATTAATGTTAGATACTTCATAAGCAGTTAATACGCCCTCATTGTCTGTTCTTCCCCAATCTTCTGACCATATTTTGTTCGCTCCAGCAAAGACTAACCCCGAACGCATCATAGGATTTTTATTCTCAACAAACATCCAGTTACCAAAACCGGAACTCCCACGAAATGCAACAAGTCCAGTATCTGCTTTTATGTCATTTTTTATTTGCTTTCGAATTTGTTCAGGATCGGGATAGAAAAAGCCATGTGTAGCAATATGCAAAATACTCGGTTGAATAACACTATCGTTATATAGTTCTTTAAACTTATCTTCCTTTGCTTCTTTGTTTGAAAATGATTGGTATGTAACTTTATTCTTTTTAAATTGTTTTTCAATTATTTCTTTTTCATTAAGAGTGCCAGGTAAATACTGCCACAGTTCTTGTTTAATAGTATCAGGATTATAATTAATACCACCAAATATTGCAGCGATTAAATAGCTCTCTTTTTTAACTTCTTTTGAATTTAATATTTTCCCGGTGGTACTTAGTTGTTGCAAACTGTATTTATCGAAAAGCATTTGGTTTTCATTGCCAAGAGCAGCAAAAGAAATTTTATTAAGTACTCCAACCGGCGCAAAATAAACTGTTTTTATTCCTGAAAGATATTGTTCAAGTGGCTGCCAAATTAATTTATAAAGTTCATTATTTACAATCTTATTTGTTCCGTACAATTTTAAAACCTTTTGAAAATCGCTTCCTCCATACAAATCCAATACATTCTGTAATTGATGATCCTCAAATAATTTTATTGACTCAGGTTTTTTACTATCAGGTCTGATTAATAATGCAGCATATATTGTAGTATCATTGTTTTTCCCCTGAGTAAAATTAACAAACTCAATTGCTGCTTCGCCAGGCTTAAGGTTTTTCTGAACATCTTCCCATTTGTAGCTGAATAGGTTTTGGATATTAGCAAATTCTGATGATAACTTTACCAGTTTTCGTTCCTGTTCGTTGGCTGCTTTTTCTAGAGAATCTATATTTTGATTCCTTTCTTCCATCGGTATACCTTGAAGTAAAGATATTTGATTTCTGAGTTGTTTTAAAAGAAAATATGCATTTTTTACTGTTGTATCAGTACTATTATAAACAACATCAAGAATACCTTGTGTACTTTTTAACAAAAGTCCTTTCAAAATAAGCTCATTATTGTAACAAATTCCAGAAAGTGTATCAGTTTGTTTTGGATAATTTAAATTAAAAGAATGTATATCATTAAAAATAGTTTTTGATTTTTCAAAATACAGTTCTTTATCCTTTTCACTTAAAATGCTAAAATTTTCCTGTAAGAGATTAATTGTTATTTTTTTTGATTTCAACAATAGAGGATAAGCTTCCTTTGGTTTATTTAATTTTAAATATGATTTTGCTAGAATTGGATATTGTGACGCTAAAGTTGATTTATTGCCTAATTCTTCAAATTTCTTTAACGACCTTTCAAGATATGCGTTGGCAGACAATAACTTACCCTGCTTGTCTTCAAATTCACCAAGATTCATTAAACAGGTTGCTATTTGCAATTTGTTAACAGTCTCTTCGGCTATTAATAGTGATTTCTCAACAGACAATTTAGCAGTATGAAAATCTCCTTGGTAAGACTTCATTAAACCAATATTACTTAAACCGTAAGCAGTTCCAACTTTATCGTCTATTCCTTCCGATATTTCTAATGCTTTTTCAAAATATGACAAAGCAACTTGATAATTTTTTTGATTACCATTTACGGCAGCAATATTCATTAAACAATTTGAAATTCCTAGTTTTTCGCCTATTTCTTCCGCAATTATTAAAGATTTTTCATAATATGTTAAAGCGGCTAAATTATTGCCAAGCTCACTGGCTACATCACCAAGAGCTCTTAAACTCACGATAATTCCAGGTTTATTTCCTTTTTTATCAGCTATAGATAATGATCTTTCAAAAAAAGATATGGCAGCAATGTAATTGGCTTTATCATAAGCAACACTTCCTAAATTTTGCAAACATTTTGAAACAATTAATTCATCACCTATTTCTTCGTTTATTTTTAAGGACTTTTCATAATTACAGATAGCTGCAGGATAATTGCTTTGTCTCTGATTTAAACTACCTATATTTATTAAAGAACCAACTATTCCTCTTTTATCGTTTAATTCTTCACATATTTTTAATGATCTTTCATAATAGGATATAGCTTCAATATAATTACTTTGTCTAGCTTCAACAAGACCTAAATTATTTAAGCAACCTGAAATTCCTAATTTATCACCTCTAATTTCGCTTACTTTTAATGATCTCTCATAATAAGATATAGCAGCAGGATAATTCCCTTGATTCATTTCAACATTACCAAGATTCATTAAAGATTTTGCACTACTTGATTTATCGCCAAGTTCTTCACTAATTTTTAATGATCTTTCATAGTATTTTTTTGCAACAGAATAATTACCAAAACTCAATTCGTTCATTCCAAGTGCTTCTAAACTTGATAATATGCCTGATTTGTCGCCAAGTTCTTCGCTTATCTTTAATGATTTTTCAAAATACGAAATTGCCAACGGAAGATTACTTTGATTCTTTGCGATAAGTCCTAAAAAAACTAAACATTTTGATATAACTAATTTATCATTAACTACCTCACCTATTTTTATGGATTTTTCAAAGTTCAATATTGCCACAGGAAAATTATTTTGGTTCCAAGCAACAATACCCATATTATATAAACATCTTGATGCACCTGAATTATTATCGATTACTTCGAATATTTTTAATGAATTTTTAAAATATGAATTAGCTACAGAATAATCTCGTTGATTTAATAAAACTGATCCAATATATCTCAAGGCAGTCGCGTTTATTGTATTCTTTTTCGAATACATTTTTATGTTTTTTACACTTAAATTTGTGTCAATTACAGAAGTGTACCACCAAATAGCAGAATCACCATTAAAGTTTTTAAATAAATCCCCAATACTCACACACAATTTCATTCTAGTTGTATCTGCATCCGTTCCTTTCAATTTTGGTAAAGTTTGTAGAACTTGCTTAAGAGAATCTATTTTTCTAAAATCCTGAGATTGCAATTTAGATACGTTACCAATTATAAAAAAAGTGCAAATAGCTATGATTACCTTATTCATTTTACATTATGTTAGATAATATATAAGATTTCAAATATAGTAAATAATTGATTTATTAGATAAGTACAGAAAAAGGTAAAAACAGTTTCTTTTAAAATAGTAATACATGTTTTAAAAACCCATATAAACCCTCTCTCACCCTCATTATTATTGTTTTTCCGGCCACACTTATTAACAAATTCCTTATTTTATTAACATTTCGACGATTATTTTACCTGAACGCTTGGAATATAAAGGTTGTTACTATATGTTTGCTTCGAAATTTATTGTTAAACCTTAAAAAAACAAACAAAAATGAACAAAGCAGAATTGGTTGACGCTATGGCAGCAGAATCAAAATTAACAAAAGCAGATTCTCAAAGAGCTATTGATGCAATTGTAAACGCTACAACAAAAGCACTTAAAAAAGGTGACAGAGTTGCGTTAGTAGGTTTTGGTTCTTTCTCAGTAGCTAAAAGAGCTGCTAGAACAGGAAGAAATCCTCAAACTGGAAAAGCAATTAAAATTGCAGCTAAAAAAGTAGCTAAATTTAAAGCTGGTACAGAATTAAAAAAATTAGTTAACAAATAGTCGTCAACTAAAATTAAAGAAAAGGTTCCTCAGTAATGTGGGACCTTTTTTTATGGTGTTAAGTAGTTTTTTATTTGCGTTTTTAATAATCTCTTGTTTGACTTTTTTATTTGAAAATTTATTATTCAATCTTTTTTTTATCTTTACTTAAGTTTTATAAAAAAGTAAATAAAGTGAGTAAGAATAAATCAAATGTCGTGTTTTTCTTATTTTTACTGTTGTTTATTTTTATAAAACAATTTGCAATTTCTCAGAATCTTGCCAAAACAGATAGTTTAAAGTCATTATGGTTATCTGCAAATGAAGATAGTTTAAAAATTAAACTTTTACTAGAACTGGGAGATGCATTCGAACCGATAAACAGCGATTCTGCTGAATATTCTTTTAATAAAGCGTTAAAATTAGCAAAAAACAATTCTGATTATCTTTCAATTTGTTATAATAAATTAGGATTGTTTTATAGCAATGCCGGTAATTATGAAATGGCAATAAATGATTTTCAGTTATCATTAAAGATATTTGAAAACAAAAATAATCAGATTGAAGTTGCAAGTTGTTATATTAATATAGGTGAAATATATATGTCTCAAGGGAATTATCCAAAATCTTTGGAGCTGTTTCAAAAAGCAGTGAAAATTCTTGAAAAAATAATTAAATCAAATGACAAGACTACTTCTTTATTGGGAAAAAAGGGAATAGTAAGATGTTATAACGATCTTGGAGGTGTACATGCCGAAAACGGTAATTTTTCTCAAGCTACGGAATATTTTAAAAAGGCGTTAGAGGTAGAAGAACAAATAGGCGATAAGCGAATTATTGCAGGTTGCAATAATAATATTGGTAATGTATACTATATGCAGAGTAATTACCCAAAAGCCATAGAATATTATGTAAAAGCATTAAAAATCGCAGAAGAATTACAAGACAAATCAAGTATGTCAGAAAGATATAATAATCTAGGAGTTGTTTTTACAGAAATGCGCAAATATAAAGAGGCGATAGAGTATTATAAGAAATCATATGCCATAGATGAAGGTCTTGGTGATCAGAAAGGAATGTCGATTGTTTTAGGAAATATTTCATTATTAAAAATTCGACTTCAGAATTATCACGAGGCGATTAAATTTGCCGAAAAGAGTTTAGATATTGCAAAAAAAATAGGTGCTCTTGATGAAGAAAAATGTGCTTATAATTACTTAGCCACAGCTTATGATAGTCTTGGAGATTATAAAAAAACCAGTCATTATTTAAAGTTGTTTAAATTAACAACAGACAGTATTTTTAATATTGAGTCTGGAAGGCAGATAAAAGAAATGGAAGCTGTATATCAAACCGAAAAAAAACAAAAAGAAATAGAATTATTAAGCAAAGACAAAAAACTTCAAGAAGCTGAATTAAGTAAACAAGAAACACAAAAAGTAGGTTTTATAATAGGGTTTATTTTAATGATAATATTATCATTAGTAATTTTTCGTAGTTATAATCATAAAAAGAAAGCAAACACCTTACTTACATTACAAAAAAATCAAATAGAAGAAAAAAACGAAGAATTAAATCAGCAGAACGAAGAAATTGCAGCTCAACGAGATGAAATTGAGGCGCAAAGAGATTTGGTAACAATACAGAAAGGAGAAATAGAAGAAATTCACTCTGAGCTTACTTCCAGTATTCACTATGCAAAAAGAATTCAGAATGCAGTATTACCAAACAGAGAATTTATTGAAACACTTTTAACTGACTATTTCATATTGTTAAAACCAAGAAATATTGTTAGTGGCGATTTTTATTGGGTCACAATTAGAAAGAATTTTTTAATGGTTGCTTTAGCTGATTGTACAGGACATGGAGTTCCAGGTGCATTTATGAGTATGTTAGGTATTTCTTTTTTAAATGAAATAATTATTCGTCCAGATGTTAATCAGGCAAGTCAGGTTTTAGATAAATTAAGAGACTCTGTTTTAAAATCGCTTCATCAAAAGGATTTGCAAGGCGAACAAAAAGATGGAATGGATATAGCATTTGTTTGCATAAATCTCGAATCTACATTTTCTGATTCTGGAGTAGAACAATATGCAGTGCAATTTGCCGGAGCCAATAATTCGCTTTATATTGTAAAAAAATCTGAAAACGAAAAGTTAAAAGCCATACCAACCTTCGACTCTCATTCGGAAAGCTCAGGGCAGGCAGCTCAG
The DNA here is from genome assembly GCA_903837285.1 of uncultured Bacteroidota bacterium. Classification (GTDB taxonomy): domain Bacteria; phylum Bacteroidota; class Bacteroidia; order Bacteroidales; family GWA2-32-17; genus GWA2-32-17. Next base: position 21,646 of record CAILUD010000117.1, read on the forward strand.
GATAACGGCAGGCAAGTTGAAAGTATAGCTTCTGACTTTCAACTTGATGAACTTAAAGGTGATAAAATGCCAATATCAATATATAGAAACATGCAAGGTTTTACCAATCATGATTTTACTTTAAAAAAATCTGACATTATATATTTGAGTTCAGATGGTTATTCTGATCAATTTGGTGGTCCAAATGAGAGAAAATATCTTTCTAAAAATCTCAAAAAATTATTGCTAGATAATTGTGATAAACCAATGGCTGCGCAAAAATTAATTTTAGAGGAAACGATAGAATCTTGGATGAATAATTTTGGTAAACCCTTTGAGCAAACCGATGATATTACGGTAATGGGGATTAAAATATAATAAAAGTGTAAATATTTTTATAATTTTCTTGAAGCAACAAAATTTAACCCATGGAAAAAATATTCTCTCAAAAAATTATTAGATTTCCAGAGTTTTTGTTCTTTAGAAATAACCGAGTCAATTGTTAAATTTTTGTATTTTGTTGGGAAATAATACCTAATATATTTTACTGATGAATTGTTAATTAAAAGGGCTGTCCTTAAAAGTTCATTTTCCCACTTTTTAAGGCTTCTGATGTTCTCGTTTCCCATTTTAATGTTTTTCCTTAGTGTTTCATCGTAGAATTCAATAATGCGTTTATTTCCACGTTTAACAAATAATCTTGAAGTATTTATAATATTATTTCCGTTTTCTTCACATGCTATTAAAATGCCCGATGGTTTTAAGCTGTTGCTTATTATGTTTAGTGCTTCGTTAAGTGGCTCGAGATGATGAAGAACATCCATTGTAATTACTACATCGTAGTTGTTCTTTGTTAGCGGATTGTCGAATAAGTTTTCGTAACGAAGCTCAATATTTGACATCTCGCCATATGCAGACCAGTATTTTAAGCGGGTATTTATTTGTTCAAAATAATATTCCAGAGTGCTGCCGGCTACTTTGTATCCGTTAATTGCTAAAAATATTGCTGTAGTTCCATATCCACACCCAATATCAAAAACATTAATATTCTTGTTTTTTGGAATATTATCAATAACATATTGCAATCGTTGGCAGAAATAAGCCTTTCGAAAATTATAGAGTTTAGGATTATTTAAAAATCTGTAGTATCCTTTTAGATTTTCATTTATTTTTAACTCTTCAATAAGTAAATCAAAAAAAACTTCAACTGTCATTTTTTCTCCTCTTCTTTTGATTCTAATTCTTTTGCATTTTGTTTTTCTGCAATATCAAGCGCAACAATTATTGCTGTAAATCCCCAGAAAAGTGCAGAAAGCTTATCGGTATCTAAAAAATTATTTAAAATGCCGTGAACATAATAAGTTACTAATCCGATTAATACAGATAGAATAATAATTTTTGTGTTTTTGTCCTTGGTATTTCTATATAATCTCATTGCGTAGTAAATAGAAGCAATAACAACAGCTAAAAATGATAATGAACCAAACAATCCAGATTCGGCAAGTGGTCCTAAATACTCACTGTGTGCATTTCCTAAATCACCTGAGTTAGTGCTTATTTCTGTTCTTTCGTAAGAGAATTGGTACGGTGCATATTTAAACATATATGTTCCAGGTCCCCATCCCAAAACTGGTTTTTCTCTAAACATTCTGATAGCAGAACTCCACCTGTTTAATCTTTCTCGGTTTGATGCATCGGTAGATATATTTGTAACAGATTGAAGTTGTTCAGAGAAATTTGAAGAAGCATCTTGTCTGTTTTTTTCTAGTTTCATGTATACTTGAGTCCAGAATAAAAGCAGGATTACAACAGAGCTTACTACTATAATAGCAAATGTTCTGAATTTTATTTTTAAAATTACCAGAAGAAACATAACAAAAGCTACTGCTAAGCTAAGCCATGCTGCTCGTGTATATGAAAACACAAGTGCAATAATTAAAATAATTGTTACAACAAAAGCTGCAATACGCTGCCAATAAGAATAGTTTTTAAGAAAGAGAAGTCCAATCATAACAGGTAAAATCATTGCTAAAGCAGCTGCATAAGCAGTGTGGTCGTTGTATAATGGATTAACCATATAATTAGCTACCTCCTGGTCTAAAAAACCATAATGAGATTGCCGGGTAAGCGTATACGTAATTACAATTATTAGCGAAAAAGTATAAAACCAAAAATATTTACCAATGTTTAGTTTATTTTTAAATAATTGTATTGCAAAAATATAAAAGCCAATAACAAACCATAAACGCGAAAGAAAGAATTTTAATGAAACTATAGTCATTGTACTTGTAAGACTTGTAAAAAACATCCAGAGTAAGTTTATGCCAATAAGAATAGTAATCGGATGATAAAATATTTTTTTGTCAAAAGTGCGATCTATAATTAATTTAAAAATAAAAATAAGTAACACTCCAAATAAAAGAGGTTCTGTAGGCAAAAACATATTAAAATCTAAACCTGGCATTAATTCATATAAGGGCAAAGAAAGAGGAGTAAAAAAAACAATACCCAGAATAAGTTTATCTAATGAAAAAATTGCGATTAAAATTATTAATAATACAAATGGAATTAAAGAAAATAAATATCTCTCAGTTGCAATAAAATAAGCATTAAGCGCAATAAATAGCGCAGATAAACCATAAACCCATAATATGCTTTTACGTTCGGGCAAGACTATGCCTTTTTTCGTTTACTGTCAATAAGTGCTATAACAATTAGCGAGAAAATGAGCGAAGTAATTACAGTAATTGCAACTACAGCCCATCTAACAGGGTACGATTTTTTATCGGCAGGATAAGGACTTGAAACAACCTGAGAATAAGATATTTTTTTATTGTATTCTTTTTCAGCAGTTTCTAAGGTATATTTATTAAAAAGATATTCTTTTCTAATATTAAACACCATTGAGTCTAATTTTTGGTATTCAACCCCGTGTAACTGTAATTTTTTAAAAAGTTCTTTTGCCGCATTATTTCCAGATAACTCGCCTTTTGTTGCTTCGGTAACCTGAGAGGTATAATTCATAATACCATATGTCTGGCGAATATTACTTAATAATTTTTCAAGACTATCAAGTTCTTTAATTTTAATATTAAACTGATTTGTAGATATAGTAATTACCTCCAGTTGTTTTTTTCTATGCATTTCTGCAGTTTTATTATCGTAAAAAGTAATTAAACTATCAACCATATTGCTTGCCGTTTTTGGATCTGTATCCAAAACTTTTATTTCTATAGATTCAAATTCAGTTTTGCTAATGCTAACATTATCGCTGTATTCTCCTAAAAAATAAGTGTAAAATTGAGGGTCTTTTTTATCTAGCTTATAATGATTTGCAAGGTTAAATGCAGCCAACATTTTTTCTTTAATATCGTTTGAATTAAATACCTGTAACATTTGTTCGGATGTAGATTCTTTTGAATATGCATAAATGTTAACAGGGTATACAATTGCTGTTGACTTATATTTAGGTACCATAACAATTGGCGACGAAATAAATACACCAATTGCGGAAGAAATGATAGTAATTAATATCAAATGTATTTTCCATCTGTTAATCATATCAATTATGCTTTTGTTTTTGAAGAATGCTTCCATATTATCGTAATTAAATAATATTATTTCCTTTTCGAGTAAGTTAATTTTTTTTATACTAAATTTTAATGGGATGAATGTCGTTTTTTTTTTAATAACTCTGCAAATGCTAGAATCATAAGTCCGAAGAAAAGTGCAGATAAAACACCCGAAAAAACTATCATCCACCTAATAGGATAATATTCTTTTTCTGGAACCTCGGCCCGACTAACTACAAATTTATGCGGTATATTTTGTTCTGCATCAATTTTTGCTTCTGCTAATTTTTGTTTTAATTGACTAAGGCGCAAGTTTTCATTTGTAACCATTTCGTTAAAATTCTGATATGCACCTCCGTATTTTGCAAGAATTTTGAACTTTTCTTCAAGATCACGAATACCTTCTTTATTGCCTTTTGCAATTGCAATAGCATAAGCGTCGCTAAAAACTTCAGATTGCGCTTCGTAGTTAAAAATTCCAAGTTCTCTTAATTTTGTTAACGAATCTTGAATAAAATCAAGATAATTACTAGCGCTTAAATATTCCTTTTCTACTAATGAATATGCTTTAAAAGCACGTTCGTGCTGCATATTATTTATTGTACTATCTGCAAAATCAGCTATGTCGTTTGCTATGTTTGCACAAGTAATAGGGTCTTTGTCAAAAACTTCTATTTCTATGGATAAAAATTCTGTTTTTCTAAATGAAACATTGTTTTCGAATCTTTTTCGAAGCTGTGTGTAAGGATAATTAGAGGCGGTATCAATTTTATAATGTTTAAAAAGATCGTATTTAGCAGTAATTTTTTTTCTAATTTCATCTGAATAAAGAACTTGTAAAAACTGCTCCACTTCTTCGGAGGTTCCAAAATTTAGTAATCCTTTTGTTTGTTGATTATCTGAAAGCAGCGATTTTGATACAGATTCTGAAGTTGCCGGAAATAAAACTACTGTTGCCCTAAATTTTGATGGTAAAATAAATGCTATAATTAGAGAAACAATAAATGCAGCTATTGCAATTATAATTAATGGTTTAAGATTACGTAAAATAAATTCGTAAATCTTAAGAGAGTTAAAACCGTTTTGTTCTATGGGCTGATTCAATTTTTAAATAATTTCGGTCAAAATTATAATAATTAACCGTAATTTAAAAACATTAGGTTAAACAACCTTTTATTAAAGAGTTTAGTCTATTTTTTAATAAAAACCCACTTATTTTTTTACTTTTGCCATCCTTTTATAAGTATAAAGTGAAAAGATTATTTGTAACAAATCTTGGATTAGTACTTTTTCTTAACCTACTTGTTAAGCCATTCTGGATGTTTGGTATCGACAGAAGTGTTCAGAATGTTGTAGGTTCGGGCGATTATGGCTTTTATATTGCCCTTTTTAATTTCAGTCTAATTTTAAATATTCTTTTAGATTTTGGTATCACTAATTACAATAATAAAAATATTGCTCAAAATAATCAGTTGCTTAACAAGCACTTGTCAAATGTTATTGCATTAAAATTTCTGTTAGCTATTTTTTATACTATTGTTTGTCTTGTAATTGCGGTAATTATTAAATACGACTTCCGGCAAATTCAAATGCTGTTATTCTTAATAGCAAATCAGTTTTTACTTTCATTTATTCTTTATTTGCGTTCAAATTTAAGTGGTTTGCACATGTTTAAAACAGATAGTTTGATTTCTGTTTTAGATCGTTTATTAATGATAATTATTTGTAGTGTTTTACTATGGGGACATGTAACATCAACTCCATTTAAAATAGAATGGTTTGTTTATTCTCAAACTATAGCATATGTTACTACTGCTTTAATTACGCTTTTAATAGTATTAAAGAAAGCGGGGTTACTAAAACTTAATTTCGACTGGCACTTTTTTATAGTTTTTTTAAAACAAAGTTATCCTTTTGCCTTGCTAATTTTTTTAATGGCTTTTTATAATCGAATCGATTCGGTTATGCTTGAGAGAATGCTGCCTAACGGTGCCGAAGAAGCTGGTATATATGCCCAATCATATAGAATTTTAGATGCTGCATCGATGATTGCATTTTTGTTTGCGGGATTATTATTGCCAATTTTCTCGAAAATGCTTAAACACAAAGATCCGGTAGATCAATTAGTTCAATTTTCATATCGTCTAATTATTGTTCCCGCTGTAATTTTTGTTATTGGTGCAATAATTTACAAGGAAGAATTAATTCAGCTTTTATATCACGGAAGTAAATTATCGTATTCAGCTCAAATATTTTCTGTCATTATTCCAGGTTTAATAGCAATGTCAACTACATATATTTATGGCACATTGCTAACTGCAAATGGTAGTTTTAGGCAATTAAATATTATGGCGGCAACAGCAATGGTATTAAATATTATTTTGAATATTATACTTATTCCAAAATTTCATGCATTTGGTTCGGCAATTGCAAGTTTAACAACACAATCGCTAACTGCTTTGGTTCAAATACTTATTGCAAATAAGGTGTTTGGCTTTAAAACAAATTACAATTTCCTTTTATTTTTATTAATATTTATTGTAGGAATTTCAGGAATAGGCATTTTATTTAAAAACACTTTTGAAAATTGGTTCTTGGGGTTTGTTTTAATAGGCATTACAGGCATTATAGCTGCATTTGCTTTAAAACTTATTGACCTAAAAGGCATGTTTCAGATTATTAAAAACAGAAGCGAGGATTAGTTCTCGTTTGAGGTATTTTTTACACTCTATTATTATTCTGCTTTTATTAAGTAATAATTCTTTTTTCCTTTTTGAATCAGCAAGAATTTTCCATTCAATAATCCTGTGGAATTTAAACTAATATCTTCTGTTACTTTTTCTTTGTTAATACTTAATCCTCCTGCCTGAATCATTTTTCTTGCTTCTCCTTTACTTGGAAAAACTTGCGTGTTAACTGCCAGTAAATCTGTAATTAAAATTCCTTGTTCGAGTTCAGATTTTAAAATATTAAATTGTGGAACGCCTTCAAAAACTGAAAGAAATAAATTTTCATCCATTTTTTCGAGCATTTCTTTAGTTCCTTTTCCAAAAAGAATTTGCGATGCTTCAACAGAGGTATTGTAATCAGATTCTGAGTGAACCATACAAGTGACTTCTTTTGCTAATCTTGTTTGAAGTAACCGCATGTGTGGCTCTAATTTGTGCTGAGCTATTAGAGTGTCAATTTCTTCTTTTGAAATGAAAGTAAAAATCTTGATATATCTTTCAGCATCTTCGTCAGATACGTTTACCCAAAACTGGTAAAATTCGTAAGGTGAAGTTTTTGCAGCATCAAGCCAGATATTTCCTTTTTCGGTTTTTCCAAATTTACCACCATCTGCTTTTGTAATTAATGGTGTAGTAAACGAAAATGCTTCGCCACCGCACATTCTGCGAATAAGTTCAGCGCCTGTTGTCATGTTGCCCCATTGGTCGGCACCACCCATTTGTAGGTGACAATTCTTATTTTTATAAAGCCAGAAAAAATCGTATCCCTGTAATAGCTGGTAACTAAATTCAGTAAAAGAAATTCCTGTTTCCATTCTTTTTTTTACCGAATCTTTCGACATCATATAGTTCACGGTAAGATGTTTTCCTACGTCTCTTATGAAAGTTAAAAAACCCATATCCTTAAACCAATCATAGTTATTTGCCATGATTGCAGGATTGGAAGTTGAGGTGAAATCAAGAAATTTTTCAAGCTGATTGTGAACACATTTTACATTATGGTTAAGAATATCTTCTGAAAGTAAATTTCTTTCTTCTGATTTACCGGAGGGATCGCCTACCATTCCTGTTGCACCACCAACCAAAGCAACCGGCTGATGACCGGCTCTTTGAAGGTGCATAAGTAAAATAATTTGAACTAAACTTCCTATGTGAAGTGAATCAGCAGTGGGGTCAAAACCAATATATCCAATGGTTTTTTCTTTTAATAATTTTTCTTCTGTTCCCGGCATAATATCCTGAACCATGCCTCTCCACTGTAATTCTTGAATCAAATTCATAGGAAAATATATGTTTTAAATTTTTGCTAAAGCTTGGTCTAAATCCTGTATTAAATCTTCAACGTTTTCAATTCCTACTGAATAACGAACTAAACCATCTGTAATACTTGCAGCTAATCTGCCTTCTTTTCCCATTCCGGCATGAGTCATTGAAGCTGGATGTTGAATTAAAGTTTCTATTCCACCAAGTGACACAGCAAGCATAGCTATTTTTACATTATCCATTAAAATTTCGCCAGCTTCAAATCCGCCTTTAAGTTCAAAACTTATCATAGCACCCGGACCTTTCATTTGTTTTAATCCAAGTTCGTATTGTGGATGTGATTTTAATCCAGGATACATTACTGTTGCAACTTTTGGGTGTGCCTCTAAATAATCTGCAATTTTGATTGCATTTTCCTGTGCACGATCAATACGAATTGAAAGTGTTTTAACTCCTCTAACAACTAAATATGCCTGATGTGGATCCATATTTCCACCCATGTAAACCATTGTTTTACGAAGTTTTGCATACATTTCTGAATCTTTCGCAATTATAACTCCACCAACAACATCGGCATGACCATTAATGAATTTTGTAATAGAATGTAAAACGATATCAGCACCTAAATTTAGTGGCTGTTGCAAATAAGGACTACAGAAAGTATTGTCTACAACAACTGGAATTCCATGTTTGTGAGCAATCTCTGCACAGGCAGCAATATCAGTAATAGAAATTGTTGGATTTCCTGGAGTTTCGATATAAAGTAATTTTGTATTTGGACGAATATTTTTTTCAATATTTTCGATATTTGAAGTATCAACAAATGTACATTCAACACCAAATTTCATGAAATGAGTTTCAAGTACGCTTCTGCTTGGTCCATAAACAGCGCTTGTACTTAAAATATGTGAATCTTTTGATAACAGTGTCATGTAAACAGCGGTAACAGCAGCCATTCCTGATGCTAATGCAATACCACCAAAGCCGTTTTCTAAAATTGCAACCTTTTTTTCTAAGGCTTCAATAGTTGGATTTCCAATTCTGGTATAAATAAATCCTTTTTCCTTGCCAGCAAAGCAATCGGCACCATGTTTTGCATTTTTAAAAGCAAATGTTGAAGTTTGATAAATTGGAGTTACCGCACTTCCCCACTGATCGTGAGCATCACCTGCATGAATAAGTTTTGTGTTAAAACCACTGTTTGTATTTTCCATTATTTATAATTTTTTGCAAAGATAATGTTCCGTTAGAAAAAATAAGGCAAAATATTGAAAGTTTACAAACCTAGATTATTTACAGGCATATCGTTAATTTTGGTGTTAACTAAAAAAAATGTAGGTTTGAATATTAAAACTGACTTTCAACTGTTATATGAGAATTTTAGCTTTTATATTTGTTTTGCTTTTTTTTTCTGGCCTTGTCAGTAGCCAAAATATTTTATCTAAACCAATAATTAAAGATACTTTAAATTATTGCGGAGATAATCAAGTTGTAACCTCTGGTCAGCATTTATTTAAAACCGTAAAAGTTTTGGTTTCCGAAAAAGGTAATCCCGTTGCAGGGGTTCCGGTTGAAATGAAAGTTGTATTATCTCCAAACTCAAATGAAAAGGGAATTATTACACCTACAATAATAGTTACAAACAATAAAGGTATAGTAGAATTTAATTATTTTCCAGCCAAAGAATCTGGGGATTATTTATTAGTGGCTTCAATAGCAAACGAGGCAAATTCTGGAATACTTGCATACAAAGTAACCGTTAGAAAAAATTATTGGGCATGGTGGGTTGTATTTGGATTACTAGGAGGATTAGGATTGTTTTTATTCGGAATAAACTATTTAAGTGATGGCTTACAGCGTGCTGCAGGAAATAAATTGCGTACAATTTTAGGTAGCCTAACAAATAATCGTATAGCAGGACTTGGAATAGGCGCATTTATTACAACTGTAATTCAAAGTAGTAGTGCAATGTCTGTAATGCTTATAAGCTTTGTCGATTCCGGGCTTATGAAGTTTAGGCAGACTGTTCCGGTAATTATTGGTTCTGCAATTGGCACTACGCTTACAATTCAGCTTGTAGCATTAAATTTCAGCAAATATGCTTTAGCTTTTGTTGCGGTTGGTTTTATATTAAATTTTTTCTCGAAAAGGCATTACTTTAAACATATAGGACAAATAATAACTGGATTGGGATTGTTGTTTTTAGGTTTAATGTTAATGTCCGAATCAATTGGGCCATTAAAAACTTTTCAGCCAGTAATTGATGCCTTGCTGGAAATGGAAAACCCACTAATAGGTGTTCTTGCAGGAATAATTTTCACTGCTATAACACAAAGCGCAAGTGCATTTATTGGAATAGTAATAATACTTGGTTCGCAAGGATTACTTTCGTTAGAGGCATCAATTCCACTTTTAATAGGAGCAAATGTTGGGACTTCTGTTACTGCAATTATTGCTGCAGTTGGAGTTTCTACCGAAGCAAAAAAAGTTGCGGTTGCTCATGCTGTTTATAGAATTATTGGTGCTGGTTTAATAATATGGTGGATTCCTGCTTTTGCAGAGATTGTTCGTTCTGTTTCTGTTTCAGAAGCTACTGCAGGTGTTTCGGTAGCTATTCCCATGCAAATAGCAAATTCGCATACCTTGTTTTATTTAGGGTTTACAATTATTGCTTTTCCGCTTACAAGTTTATTTGCAAAGCTTATTGATAAACTTGTGCCAACAAAAAAAGCAGATACTCAAATATTTCTTTCTGTACAATTTTTGGACGATAATATTTTATCAACTCCACCACTTGCTCTTAATCTTGCAAAACAAGAAACAATTCGCATGGCTCATATTGTACAGGATATGGTTAATGATGTATTGTTACCATTTTTATTAAATGAAGGAAATGTAATACAAGAAGTTGAGAAAAATGAAAAATTAGTAGATTATCTACGTGATAGGATTTCAGAATATTTGGTTAAAATCAGCCGTTTAAATGTTCATGAAGAAAACACAAAAGAAGCGTTTCAAATGTTGTCTGTTGTTAAGGAACTTGAGCAAATGGCAGATATAGTAGCAGTAAATCTTTTACCAAAAGCAAAAGAGTGGGTTGTTAGTGGCCATAGTTTCAGTAATGAAGGAAAAAAAGAAATTGTTGATTTTCATAATCGTTGCCAAAAACAGTTATCAAGGGCAATTGAAGTTTTTCGAGATGTGAATTTAGAAAAAGCAAAAGTCATAAATAAAAAAGGCAAGAAATATAGTGATTTAGCAATAGAACTTGAAAAAAGCCATTTTCTAAGATTAGCAGGAGAAGTTAAGCAATCGGTTGATAGTAGCCGGTTTCATATGGAATTGTTGGGAATGTTTAATGCAATAAATCGTCATGCATCAAATATTGCAAGAATATTACTTAAAGGGATTAATTAGAATTTATAATAAAAAGCTCATCTGGGTTTTTAACCCATAAACATTTATACTGGGGATTATAAATCCCAAATTATTTACTTCCGTATTTATAAATCTGAAAAATTATATTGTCCCCCTTTTGTCTGCCGCAGTGAATCGAAGGGTTATCTACACTAGATTCTTCAAGGAGTTTATCATGACAAAGTAGGATTCAGAATGACATCCTATTCTTTTGTCATTCTGAATGAAGTGTAACGTAATGAAGAATCTATTCTAGAGTATTAGATTACCTTCCGTGAAAAAGTACTTCGCGTTGCTCAGAATGACAAATCCTTTTTAGTTATGAAATTTAGTCTAATTTTCGATAAGCTTCCTCATCTCCATAGGGAATAAAATCTGCATGATGTTGAGGTTCACAAAATTCTTCATCGAGCTGGTGTTTAATGCCACACCAGTATTTTTCTGTTTCACCGGCAATTACACATGAGTATTGAAGTAACCCATTAGCATATCCACAATACATGCAATTAAATTTTTCGTAAAGTTTTAAATATTGTAATTTATGCCTGTCAACTCTAATATATTTTCCTCTTTTTACATAAGGAATACCATATGCCGCAAAACAAATACGATGATAAATTTCAATCCAAATGTCAAGAATTACAATAGGAATAATTAGACTGTAAATCACTGGCATAACAAGAATGTGCCAGAAAGAACGGTGTTGGTTTTGTTTGTATCTCATGGTTTTTGGTTTTCGAAGGCAAATGTAGAAAAAAGCAGAAAAATAAAAAATCAAGTTTTGTTGTTCTGAGTTAAACGAAGTACTATTTCACCGAAGGTAACCATTATCTTGCTCCGCCGCGGCGGAGCAAAATCTATATTGACATATTGTTACATCTGAAATTTTGGAAATTTTTTCCTCAATCGCATCTTTTATACCATTAGCTATTACAAAATAGTTTTTTATTTTTTACCTCACTCCAAACTCAAATGTCATTAATTTAAAGAAATTTTTTTAATTCTTTTTGCTTTTATGCATCATCTACGAAGATGTATATTTTATTATATTTAGGTCATTAAAAATATTGAACCTCTACAAGGTTCTATAATAAAAAAACACTTAAAAAAGATGTAAATTCTGTTTTGAAGATCGTAGATCTTCCATTTTTGTAAAATGCCGAAAATACTGGTGTATAAAGGTTGTAGACCTTTCACTACAACTAAAACAGATAAAATCTTAGTCCTTTTCAGAATTGTTTGTGGTGCTTATCTTAATGACATTGCCCCAAAAGTAAACAAAAACTCTAGTCCATAATATGCTATCGGCCCGCTCTATAAAAGAGTAAGAAAACTACAATATTGAGTAAACTTCTATTTTGTTTTCTAAACTCTTTTATATTCACAGCCAAGACACGCCCGCATTATGGACATGCCTGCCCACTTCGCTCTGAATAGCCGAAATATATTTATTAAACTTTATTCGTTGAATAACTTTCAATTATTGCAAACAAATATTCGATCAAGTGCGGTGGCTATCCATGAAAGGTGCGAACTGCAATTTTTCAACTAGAAATAATTTAGTGAAGAGAATATAATAAATCTAACAACGTTCAAAATGTTGCTGCATAAAATTGAAGTTGGCTTTCATGGTGGGCTTTTTGGTTCTTCGCCGCGGCGAATTGGCGGCAGAAAAAAGAACAAAATTTATTGTTTAATTATTTTTTTAAACTCAAAATTTTTATTCTGCTCAAGTTTTAATATATATATCCCGGTTGCAAAATCTGTTGTTTGTACTTTTGTTTTTTCTGATATTATTCCATTAATAACAATTTGTCCTAAAGAATTAATAATTTCAAAATGTTGATTATTTATTTTTTCAAAACATTCAATTATTAGTTCATTTGTTACTGGATTTGGATATATATTGAAATTACTTAAAGAATTACTGTTTTCTGAAAACCCACTTGTGTTATCTAAAAATTTCGCAATAAAAGCATCACGATAAACATGGTCGCCAATAATTGTTTGGTGCGCACCTGGAGTTGCGATTGCACTGTCAGACTGAGTTTGCCCAGAAATGTAAATATTGGAATTATTATCACAGGAAATTCCCTTTGCCTCAGTGCTTGAAAGTCCACCAAAGTAAGTTCCCCAATCGCGAATACCATTATTATTAAATTTTACCAAAAAGCCATCAGTGGTTCCAGCATCTGCATTTTTTATTGGTTGATACGAATTTGGGGTTGCAATTAAATTAGCACATCTTGTACTACCTGTGAGGTATATGTTATTTGCATTGTCACAAGCAAGTCCTCCAAAAAAACTTTCTCCCCAACCTCCAAAGTATGTTCCCCATGCTCTAACACCACTATTGTTAAATTTTACAATATATAAATCCCAAGCAAAACCGCCATTAGTAGTGTTTTGAAACGCTCCAGAAGTAAAAATTCCGTCAATTGATCTTGTACTACCAGATATAAAAATATTACCATAATTGTCCATAACAATTCCACGTCCATAATCAATATTACTACCACCATAATAAGTACCCCACTGCCGAACTCCATTACTATCCAATTTAGCAATAAATGCATCATAATTTCCACCTGCATCTATTTGGTGCGAGCCCGGAGTTGAAATTGATTCAATAGATAAAGTGGAGCCAACGATATAAATATTACCATTATCATCAATTGCTATAGAACCACCGCTATCACCATAAAATCCTCCAAAATAAGTTCCCCATTTACGTTCACCATTTGTGTTAAATTTTGCAATAAAAGCATCTGAGATACCACCGAAAATTGGTTGGTAACTTCCAGGTGTAGCAATAGCGTAATCTGATTTTGTCATACCTATTAAAAAAATATTACCATAAATATCTGAAGCTAAATCTCCTCCATATGTGTCGTAATTTCCGCCATAATAAGTCCCCCATTGGCGAACTCCATTAGAATTAAGTTTAATTATATAAGCATTTTGATTTCCATCTAATAATGTTTGATGAGCATTAGAAGTTGAAATTGCATTTTGTGAAAGAGTAGTTCCTGTTACATAAACATCTCCATTTGCATCACTAATAATTCCAATAGACTGATCCATAGCACTTCCACCATAATATGTTCCCCATAAACAGTTGCCAGTACTACTAAATTTCACTATAAAAACATCAAAATTTCCTCCACAGGAGTCCTGAAAAGCACCAGTAGTAGCAATTGCATTATTAGATTTAGTATTACCTGTTAAAAAAGTATTATCATTAATATCACAATAAACATCACTTCCTATATCATCATCACTACCACCATAGTATGTTGCCCAACTTAAATCGGGATTAGGATCTATTATTAAAGTTTGAGAGTTAATGTAACTAGGAATGTTAAAACTGTATATATTGTTATTAATTTCTTTAAATGAAACATCTACTTTCAAGTTAGTTTCTTTAATCCAGCTTGCTGGTATATTTTCTGAAAAGAAACCATGGGCTACAGTAATATTTATTTTGTTGCCATTTAATTCAGTTTTATTAGCTCCAATATAATGTAATTTAATTTGGTTTGCATCTGCTCCGGGATGAACAATAAAGGTATATTCAACAGCTTTTTCTTTTGTTGGATAAGCTTCAAATACCATATCTATTCCTGAATAAATATTTTTGTAAGTTATTTTATTATAACTATGAACATTTGTAGCTCCACATTCTGGTGTAACAGCATTATAATAATTCAGGTAACTAACTGAGGATTCTTCTGCTATAATTTCAGGATTATAGTTAGCTCCAATTAATTCAACATCTACACGATGATAATAATATGTTATTTCTTTTTCAGCTTGCTCAAAAGGTCTCATTAAATCAAGTGATAAACTATTTTTAATTTCTTTTACTTCTTTTTTATAAGTATCGTAACTAAAACTATTCTTTTTAAGTTGAACATTCATTCCATTTCCTAGGCATAAAAGGAACTTAACATCAGGATTGGCTTTATAATTCTGATCATGTATTTGACCTTTATTTTCAATAAATCCATATTGAGGCTTTTTTGAATTGTAATTTGAAATATCATTCTTCTTTTGAGCGTTAACACTGCAAAAGGTAAAAATAGTTAAGAGTAATAAAATGGTCTTATTCACGTGATTAACTTAATAAGGTTAAGTTCAGGTTTTTATAAATATATGTAAAAATAATATTTTTTTTCTAATTTCAACCCAAAATAATAAAACTTGAACCCAGAAATAATTATACAAACCGCAACCGAGAATAACTTAAAAAATGTAAGTGTTAAAATACCACATTATAAGTTAACCGTTGTTACAGGAGTTTCTGGAAGTGGTAAATCCAGTCTTGTGTATGATGTTATTTGCAGAGAGGGTCAAAGATTATTTCTCGAAAACTTTCTTTCAGGTAGTCAGCAGGTAGGAAAAAAGCTGCGAAAGCCACATGTTCAGAAAATAACAGGTCTTTTTCCTATTATATCAGTAAATCAGCAAAATGCTGTAAGAAACCCACGATCAACAGTTGGTACCTTAACAGAAATATATGATTACTTGCGTCTTTTATTTGCAAGACTTGGAAAAACGGAAATAGAAAATCTAAAAATAAATCGAAGTCTTTTTTCTTTTAATCTTTCTCAGGGACAATGCCCGGTTTGTAAAGGGTTGGGAGTAGAGGACAGAATAGATCCTGATCTAATTATTTCTGATCCCTCAAAATCATTGCGACAAGGTTGTATGGTTTTGTCAACACCCAATGGTTACATTATTTATTCGCAAGTAACAATAGCTGTTTTGAACGATGTTTGCAATGCCGAAGGTTTTAATGTTGATATTCCTTGGAACGAGCTAACTGATTACCAAAAGAATATTATATGGTATGGCACAGAAAAAATTAAAATCCCTTTTGGTAAACATACTCTTGAGTCGCGAATGAAGTGGACCGGTATTACAGCTAAACCGCGTGAAGAAGGATATTATAAAGGAATAATTCCAGTAATGGAAGAAATTCTGAAACGTGATAGAAATCCGAATATTCTTCGTTTTGTTAGGTCGGTAAATTGCAAGAAGTGTAATGGCAAAAGGTTGAGTGAACAGTCGCTTTCGGTTAAGTTATGGGAAAAAAGTATTTCTGATTTTACTGAATATAACATTAGTCAGATATTTGAATATTTTACTAATCTAAAAGTATCTGCACAAGAAAAGGAAATAGTTGAACCTGTGAGGGAACTTATTTTAAATCGGTCAAAGATATTAATGGATTTAGGATTAGGTTATCTCTCGTTAGAACGTGAATCGACAACACTTTCAGGTGGAGAATTTCAAAGAATCAGATTAGGAAATCAGGCAGCAACAGGCTTAAGAAACGTATTATATGTTTTGGATGAACCTAGTGCAGGATTGCATCCTGCTGATCATCAACGATTGATGAAAGTAATTAAATCGCTTGTTGAAAATAATAATACCGTAATCGTTGTTGAACACGACAGGCAAACAATGCTCGAAGCTGATTATATTATTGATATTGGGCCAGGACCGGGAGTTGCTGGTGGAGAAATACTTTTTAGCGGAGACTTGGAAGAATTTTTAAAAAGTGATTTACCAAATAGTAGAACATATAATTTTCTAACAAATAAAGAAGAATTTATATACACCCACACTGAGCCCTTCCTTCGTCAGGATAAACTCCGTCGAAGTGTGATCACAAATACTTTTGGAATTACAAATGCAACTAAGCACAACCTTAAAAACATTTCAGTAGAGTTTAAAGCAGATTGTTTTAACGTAATAACAGGAGTTTCGGGAAGTGGAAAATCAAGTTTAATTAATGAATTTCTCGAAAAATCGGTTGCAAACAAAACAAATGGCACAGAAATATTTAAAAGGGTAATACATTTAGATCAATCACCAATAGGACGAACACCAAAAAGTAACCCTGCTACTTATACCGGCATGTCAGACTATATACGTGATTTGTATGCTGCTTTGCCTGAATCAAAAAGCAGAGGATACAAAAAAGGACAATTTTCTTTTGTTGTAAAGGGAGGAAGATGCGAAGCATGCGAGGGTGCCGGAGTACAGGAAGTTGGGATGCATTTCTTAGGAAATGTTGAGGTTGTGTGTGAAGAATGTGACGGAAAACGATTTCATAAAGAAACACTGGAGATTAAATATAAAGATAAAAATATATACGAAGTACTTGAACTTTCAATAAAAGAAGCTCACCAATTTTTCGAAAAAGAAAAGAAAATAACACAATATACACAGGTATTACTTGATTTAGGGTTGGGTTATATTAAACTTGGACAATCCAGCAATACTCTTTCTGGTGGAGAGGCTCAGCGTGTAAAACTTGCAACTGAACTTGTAAAAACTTCAGCAGGAAAAATACTTTATATTTTAGATGAACCTACAACAGGACTTCATTTAGCAGACATACAAGTTTTGCTTACAGCTCTTCAAAAACTTATTGAAAAAGGCAATACAATACTTTCTATTGAGCATCATGCCGATTTCATTTTATCCGCAGATTATGTTGTCGACCTTGGCCCTGGAAGTGGCGAGAATGGTGGTGGGTTAATGTTTTCGGGAACACCTACAGATCTTGTTAATTGTGCAAAAAGTATTAGTGGAATAGAACTTAAAAAACATATTGCAGGTAAAATTTCAGTTTTAACATCAAAGAATAATATTTTTGATAATAAATCTGAGCAAATTCAATTAAATGGAATAACCACTCATAATTTAAAAAACTTAAACATTGCATTTCCATTAAATAACATAACAACAGTTTGTGGAGTTTCGGGAAGTGGTAAATCCTCCTTGGTTTTTGACACTTTAAACGCAGAAAGTCAGAGACGTTTTAATGATAGTCTTTCTTCTTATATCAGGCAGTTTGTAGGAAAAACTGGAAATGCTGAAATAATTTCTGCTTTTGGTTTAACTCCATCTGTTGGAATAGAAAAGAAAAGAGTAAGTTTAAACCCACGTTCTACAGTTGGAACTTATACCAGTATTTACGATTTGTTACGACTACTTTATAGTCGTGTAGGAAAATACCCTGAAGGAGTAAACCCGCTTTTTGCATCTTCATTTTCTTTTAATAACGAATCAGGAGCATGTACGAATTGCAAAGGAATGGGATATGTAACAACATGTGATCCGGATAAATTGGTTTCAGATAAAGAATTATCATTATTGAATGGTGCAATGAATGGCTCTAAAACAGGGAAGTTTTATGGAGATCCATTTGGACAATATGTTGCTGCATTAATTACAGTTGGTAAAGCGCTAAGTATGAATTTTGATAAATCGTGGCAATTGTTATCTGAAAATGAAAAAAATATTGCAATGTATGGTTATTCTCAAAAGCTCGATGTTGATTGGAATTACAAGCGAGGAAATGTTGAAGGAACCCATAAGTTTAAAACAGAATGGAAAGGATTTGTGAGCCTTGTTAATGAAGAATACTTAAGAAAACATCAAGATGGTCGAGGAGAGGCGATGCTTTCTTTAATGAAGCATGAAAATTGTTCTGTTTGCAATGGTAAAAGATTAAATACAGAATCTCTTGCAGTAACTTTCGCAGACATGGATATTTCAGAGTTTACTGCTTTGTCAATTGAAGAATGTTATCAATTATTAAACGACAAAAGATTCTCTTCATTATATCTCACAAATCAACAGCAAAGTTCAGTTGTTTTAACTCTTTCAAAAGAAATTATTGCTTTGCTTGAACCACTATTAAATGTTGGGTTAGGTTATATTTCAACAAACAGAATACTTTCAACTCTTTCGGGTGGCGAGTTTCAGCGGTTACAATTAGCAGCAGGACTAAGTTCCGGATTAACAGGAATAACATATTTAATAGACGAACCCTCATTTGGACTTCATTCAAGTGATTTGTTAAAAATTAAATCTGTAATTGCAGGTATAAAAGAATCTGGAAATACTGTTGTTATGGTAGAACAGTCTGATGAGCTGATTTCAATTTCAGATTTAGTAATTGAACTTGGTCCTGAGGGAGGAAAAAACGGAGGAAATATTATAGCAAAAGGAAATCCTGAAGAAGTTCTTTCAAAAAGAATAAAATTAGATGTTGTGCCTTTTAACTCTCTATTAACAAAAGGCATTATAATTGAAAAAGCTTTTGCTAATAATTTAAAAGAAATTAATTTGGACATTCCATCTTCTGGCTTTGTTGTAATTTCAGGTGTTAGCGGCAGTGGAAAAACAAGTATATTGAACGATGTTATTTATAAATCCTATTTAGTCGGAAAGCCAGTTAATTGTCGCAATATTTCAGGTTTTGATAAATTTGAGCAGATAGTTTATATTGAACAGGAAATTCCATTTCAGTCTGCTCTTAGCATTCCAGCTACATATTTAGGAATATTTGATATAATTCGTGACACATTTACAAAATCAAAAGATGCCATAACAAATAACTATAAATCTTCTCATTTTTCATTTCATACTAAAGATGGACAATGTCAGAATTGTCAGGGAGCAGGCAGTCTTTCTGTAAGTCTCGATTATTGGACTGACGCTAAAGTGCCTTGTGAAATATGTAATGGTTTTAGATATAATAATGAAGTTTTGAAAATACAAATAGATGGGATTTCAATAGGTAATTTGTTAAATCAACCAGTTTCTGAAATGAAATTATTTTTCGAAAATAATATTAACAAGAAAAACAAAGCTAAGATTAATGTCTTATTGCAATTATTGGATCAGATAGGAATAGGGTATTTAACTTTCGGCCAGCCCTTAAATACTCTTTCTTGTGGAGAAATACAACGACTTAAATTAGTAAAAGCAATCTTTGAATCAGTAAAAACAAAAACACTATATCTTCTGGATGAACCAACAGGCGGTCTTCATCAGAGTGATATAGAAAGGCTTATTGGGTTATTTAGGGGCTTAATTATAAATGGTAGTTCAATAATTTGTGTAAGCCATGAACCACTTTTAATTAAATGTGCAGACTGGCAGATTGAAACAGGTCCTGGCGCAGGTAAAAAGGGAGGAGAAATTGTTTTCTCTGGAAAAAAGAATTTTTAATGAATTCTTTTTTTTTATTTTTCTTATGTTGTAAAACAGTAGATTAAAGATTATATTTTAAAAAACTTCATTATAGTGTTGTCTAGTAATTTTTTTGATTATTTTTGTTTGCTTTTAAAAAATGAAATTATCGCATGATATTGCTATTAAAATATTGTCGCAACATCTTTTTAGTTACAGTTTTACTGTTTTCGGTTACTAAAATATGGGCAAACGAAACTGAAGTTGATTCAACAAAATCTGACAGTCTGACTATTACTGAAAAAAAGTTTAACCCGGGCGATTTTATTATAGATCATGTACTTGACAATCACGAATGGCATATTGCAAATTTTAATGGAAAGCATATAAGCATTCCACTTCCCATTATTTTATTTAGTCGAAGTGAAAGAAATTACGGTTTACATGTTTTTATGTCTTCAAAATTTCATCATGGCGAAGCAACTTATGATGGGTTTAAACTTGAAATGGAGGGACCTCATAAAGGAAAAATTGTTGAAGTAAATGGAGCAGGAGAAATTGACGAAACAGCGCCATATCTGCTAGATATATCTATTACTAAAGTAGTTCTGGAGTTATTGCTTGTATTTGCAATAATGCTTTGGATATTCTTAAGCGTTTCTAAAGCATATAAAAAAAGAAGAGATAAAGCGCCAAAGGGAATTCAGTCGTGGATGGAGCCTTTAATTATTTTTGTTCGCGATGATATTGCCAGGCCATCTATTGGTCATAAATACGAGAAATATCTTCCATATTTACTTACTATTTTCTTTTTCATATTTATTTCAAATGTGTTAGGACTAATTCCTATTTTTCCTGGTGGAGCCAATTTAACAGGAAACATCGCAATTACTATGATTTTGGCTTTGTTTACTTTTGCTATAACTACTGTAAATGCAAATGCAAACTACTGGAAGCATATTATTAATGCACCAGGAGTTCCATGGTGGTTAAAGATTCCAATTCCATTAATGCCAATTGTTGAAATTATTGGAGTAGTAACAAAGCCATTTGTACTTATGGTTCGTCTTTTTGCTAACATAACTGCTGGACATATTATTGCTTTGGGATTTTTTAGTCTAATTTTTATTTTTGGTGAAATGAGTACTGGTGCTGGTTATGGTATTTCAATACTCTCGGTTATCTTCACCATTTTTATGTCAATGCTTGAGTTACTTGTTGCATTTATTCAGGCATATGTATTTACGTTGCTTTCGGCTATTTATTTCGGATTAGCCACCGAAGAGCATCATTAAAAATTTCTTTAAACCTCAATAATTTATGATTTCATTAACAATTATTCTACAAGTTCTTGCAAACACAGCTATTGCAAAAATGGGTGCTGGTATTGGTGCAGGTATTGCTACAGTTGGTGCAGGTATTGGTGTTGGTAACATCGGTGCTAGCGCTTTAACAGCAATTTCTAGACAGCCAGAAGCATTAGGTGATATTCGTTCAAACATGATTATCGCTGCTGCTCTTGTTGAAGGAGTTGCATTTTTTGCTATTGTTGTTTGTTTGTTAATTCTTTTCGTATAGAGAAGAACAAGAAATTCTTGCAAAGAAAGCGGTTGGCTTTCTTTGCAAGTTTTAATTTTAAAAAATATTTACTTATTGTAAATTAAAAAATAGATTATGGAACTCGTAACCCCTGGAATAGGCCTTATTTTTTGGATGTTGCTTTCTTTTACGTTAGTATTATTAATCCTAAAAAAATATGCTTGGAAACCTATTCTTAAAATGATTAAAGAGCGTGAAGATAATATCGAAAATGCGCTTAAATCTGCAGAAAAAGCCAAAGACGAAATGGTTAAACTGCAATCAGATAACGAGAAAATCATTAACGAAGCTCGTAAAGAACGCGATATCGTTTTAAAAGAAGCTCGCGAAATAAAAGACAAAATTATTTCTGACGCAAAAGTACAGGCAGGCGTTGAAGCAGGAAAAATAGTTGAAAATGCCAAATCGTTAATTCAGGGAGAAAAGATGGCAGCGCTTACTGATATTAAAAATCAGATTTCATTTTTATCCGTAGAGATTGCAGAAAAAATTCTTAAAAAGGAACTTTCAAAAGACGCAAGTCAAAAAGAATATATTGAAAGTCTTATTAAAGACATAAACCTAAATTAAGGATGAACTACAGTAAAATTGGTGTAAGATACGCTAAGGCCTTAATGCAGGCTTCCGTAGAAGACAACCTTCTGGAAAATGTTAAAAATGATATGCTTTATATTGATGGCATAGTTAAATCTGTTCCAGAATTTAACCAGATATTACTTAGTCCAATTATTAAACCATCCGAAAAACAAAATATTTTTAAGGTGGCTTTCTCTACATCATTATCATCTCTTACAGTTAAATTTCTGGATTTACTAATTACTCATCGCAGAGAAAGCAGATTAGAAGATATTATTAGAAATTTTTTAGATCAGTATAGAAATTACAAAGGAATTATAACCGCATCTCTTGTCACTCCTGTTGCAATTGACGAAGCTACAAAAAATAAAATAGCTGCATTTTTACAAAGTAAATACAATAAAACAATAGAATTAAAACCAACTATAGACCCTTCAATTCTTGGTGGTTTTGTTTTACAAGTAGAAGATTTACAATATGATTCGAGCGTTCAAACTCGTCTCAGAAAAGTACGTCAGGAATTAATGAATACTCAAATTGAAAACGAATAAGAATTATTTATATGGCAGAAATTAAACCGGGTGAAGTTTCCCAAATATTAAAAAATCAATTAAAAGGACTTACTGCTGACGCTGACTTAAGCGAAGTAGGTTCTGTGCTTCAGGTTGGTGATGGTATTGCTAGAATCTACGGCTTATCAAACGTTCAGGTTAACGAAATGGTTGAGTTTGAAAGCGGAATGAAAGGCATTACTCTTAATCTTGAAGAAGATAACGTTGGAGTTGTATTGCTTGGTTTGTCAGAAGGAATTAAAGAAGGCGATAAGGTAAAGAGAACCAAACAGATTGCTTCAATTATGGTTGGCGAAGGTTTATTGGGTAGGGTTATTAATACTCTTGGTGAACCTGTTGATGGTAAAGGACCTGTTTCTGGACAACTTTATGAAATGCCTTTAGAGCGTAAAGCTCCTGGTGTTATCTATCGTCAACCGGTTAAAGAACCTTTGCAAACCGGAGTAAAATCAATTGATGCAATGATTCCAATTGGTCGTGGTCAGCGTGAGTTAATCATTGGCGACCGTCAAACCGGAAAAACTGCTATTGCAATTGATACCATTATTAATCAACGCGAATTTTACGAAAAAGGACAACCTGTTTTCTGTATATATGTAGCTATTGGACAAAAAGGATCAACAGTTGCAAACATTGCTAAAACACTTGAAAAAAACGGTGCGATGAATTACACTGTTATTGTTGAATCAACAGCAAGTGATCCTGCAGCGATGCAGTTTTATGCTCCTTTCGCAGGTTGTGCTATTGGTGAGTTCTTCCGCGATACTGGTCGTCACGCCCTTATAGTTTATGATGATTTGTCGAAACAAGCAGTTTCTTATCGTGAAGTTTCTTTGTTACTTCGTCGACCACCGGGACGCGAAGCTTATCCTGGCGATGTATTCTATTTGCATTCACGTTTATTAGAGAGAGCTGCAAAAGTTATTGAATCAGATGAGATTGCAAGAACGATGAATGATTTGCCAGATGTGTTAAAGCCAATGGTAAAAGGTGGTGGCTCATTAACTGCACTTCCAATTATCGAAACTCAGGCAGGTGACGTTTCGGCATATATCCCAACCAACGTAATTTCTATTACAGATGGTCAGATTTATCTTGAATCAAATTTATTTAACTCTGGTATTCGCCCAGCTATTAACGTAGGTATTTCGGTATCACGCGTAGGTGGTAATGCTCAGATTAAATCAATGAAAAAAGTTGCCGGAACATTAAAAATTGATCAGGCACAATATCGTGAATTAGAAGCATTTTCTAAATTTGGTTCTGACTTAGATGCTGCAACAAAAGCTGTTCTTGATAAGGGAGCAAAAAATGTTGAGATTCTAAAACAAGGTCAGTATTCACCAGTTTTAGTTGAAGAACAAGTTGCAATAATTTATTGCGGAACAAAAGGATTACTTAAAAATGTTCCAATAAAAAAAGTTGTAGAATTCGAGCGTGATTATTTAGAATATTTAAGAACTAAACATGCAGATACTTTAGAAACATTACGCAAAGGAATTATTAACGATGAAGTTACTAATGTACTTGAAAAAGTTGCTGCGGAAATTTCAGCAAAATTTAAAGTTGTTTAAATAGTCTATGGCAAACCTGAAAGAGATACGAAACAGTATTGCATCGGTTAGTTCAACCAAACAGATTACCAGTGCCATGAAAATGGTATCGGCTGCGAAGTTGCGCAAATCGCAGGATGCTGTACTGAAAATGAGACCTTACGCAAATAAGCTTCAGGAAGTTCTTGCAGAAGTTTGCGGTAATCTCGATAATGCAAACGAAAACGCATTTATTAAGCATCGCGAAATTAAAAATGTACTTTTAATAGTAGTTACCTCTAATAGAGGAATGTGCGGTGCGTTTAATTCCAATGTTATTCGTCGTGCTTTACAATATGCCGAAGAAACTTTTCCTGTTCAGTTTGCTGCAAAAAAAGTTCATTTTTATTGCTTCGGAAAAAAAGGCGCCGATTTTTTAAAGTCAAAGAACTACCCTGTAGCAGGTTTTGAAAATAAAATTTTCGACAATCTTAAATATCTTGCAGCAGCAAAATTTGCCGACGAGTTAATGCAGAAATATTCTTTACACGAATATGATCGTATTGATATTCTTTATAACAAATTTAAAAATGCCGGAGTTCAAATTTTAACTACCGAGCAATTTCTTCCTGTACCAATTAGCAAACCTGTTGCAGGAAAAGGCACACGCAAATTCTATATCTTTGAACCTGACGAAGAGGAAATAGTTAGCCAGTTAATTCCAAAAACTTTAAAAACTCAACTTTTTAAATCGTTATTGGATAGTTATGCTTCAGAACAAGGTGCAAGAATGACAGCAATGCATAAAGCTACTGATAATGCAATGGTACTAATTAATAATTTGAAGTTAACATATAACAAAGCACGTCAGGCTTCAATTACTAATGAAATATTAGAAATTGTAAGTGGTGCAAATGCTCTAAAATCTTAATAAAGCCCGTAAGGGCTTTTTTTATAAATAAAATATTTATTGACAGTTATAAATACAATAAATATATGAAATTTAGATATGTAGTATATAAGAAACGGAATTAATATTCTGAGTATTTCTCAAAATCAAAAGTACTTCATACTAAATTTATAATAGAAAAATAATATTCTTTAAAGCACGTTATTAATAACAATTAGCAAATAGAATTCTTTAAATTCTATTTCACCGGAAAATAAATTTCAGTAATCCATTTGCTTGTATCTGGTTCAGTTGTGGGGTCGGTAACATAAACTTCCCAAGGTCCGCCATTGTCGGTATATCCTTTTTCTTTTTTGTAAGATTCGAGTTCTATGTATGCCTGATAAGTGCCATTATATGGTCCCATATAGCTTAGGTAAATAACTTTTCCGGCGTATGATTTTTTTACCTGAACTTTATCGTTGCCTTTAATTTCTTTGTCAATTGGAATTGCTGCTTCAAATTCCCACGAAAGGCTATCGTATGCTATCGTTATTGCCATTGGAGCTCCAGCCATTTGTGCTCCTTGTTTTGCCATTAATTCTTGAATAGAACCGTAAGATTTACCAAGAACATCTGCAATTTCTTCCATTTTAATTTTGTTATGAACAGTTGCAATTGTTGAAGAAGGAACGTCTTTTTCTATAATGTTATAACTATATTTAGAAGAATTTTCAACAGTTGTTTTAAGTTTTGCAAGTCCTTTTTCAAAATCGGGTCCCATCATTTTGTCAAAATTCATAATAAACCCCATTAATCGCATTAAAGGCCATGCAAGTTCGCCTTTATTTGTCCAGGTAACTGTTGTTCCTGCATCTGCTTTTGCAAAACTAAACGAACCAGCCGAAACAGATTTCCATGGAGCCATAAAAATTAAGTCGTATTTTATGGTGTCTTTGGTGATACCTGTAATTGTCATGTTTCCTTCTCCTATAGTGTCGCCTGTCCATTCCATTTTTGCACCTATGCCAATAGTGTCGTTAAAGGTATATTTTTCAGTTTTGTCAATTCCAATCCATGGCGACCAGTTATTCCATTCTTGAAAATCGACAATTTTTTTACTGATATTTTCTGATGTGTTATTAATTACAACTGCTCTAGTAACGGTGTAATTTGAGGGTAAAAACGCCGCAAAAATTAATAATGCAACAATAATTACCAAAAGTGCTATTAGAATTCTTTTAAAAATTTTCATAGTATTAGTTTTAGTAATGTAAAATTACAAAAAAGGGAATACAAAATATCTAATAAAAATGATTTTGCTTTTTTAATCTAACGAATGATATAAAACAAGTGCTTTGTCTTCTCTTTTGCGCATTTCGGCTTTTTCTTTATCGGTACTATCGTTATAGCCAATTAGGTGAAAAATGCCATGAACAATAACTCTTAGAAGTTCGAGTTTTGTTGTGGTTTTAAACTCAATTGCATTTTCGGCCACTTGTTCTATTCCAATAAATAGATCGCCAGAAATTAGTGTTTCCTGATTATAGTTAAATGTAATTATGTCTGTATGAAAGTTGTGCGAAAGAAATGAGTTATTCATTTTCAGCAAATCATGTTTTCCTGTAAAAATAACAGAGATATTTCCTTCTTTCTTTTTTTCGGAAGCAATTACTTGATTAATCCATGAACTAACTTTTCTTTTTTCGCCTCTAAGAAGTGTAGAATTTATTCCTTGCTGATGAAAATTAACTGGCATACTAAAAAATGTATAAACAGTATCGCTTAAATTTTAATTCTGAGGCAAACTTTTGTGCCGTTTTCTTCAAATTTAATTTCGTCAACCAGATGCGACATTAAGAAAATTCCCCTACCATGAGGTTTTTCAATATTCTCGGGTGAGGTTGGATCAGGTAAGCTATTAAAATCGAAACCAGGGCCCTGGTCTTTTACGCTAAACCAGAAATAGCCATCTTCTAAACCGTAATTTACTGTTACTTCTTTCGATTCGTCAAGTTTATTTCCGTGAATAATTGCGTTGTTAACGGCCTCTACCATAGCAACTAAAAGATTTCCGTAAATTTCGGAGCTTAAATTTTGAGTTGCCGAAAGATCATCGACTAATTTCTCGACTATGTTAATGTTTTCGATTTTTGATTGAAACTTTATTTCTTCTTTCATGACCTATTTGTTAAGGTGAATCATGTATTCTTTATACTTGTTAGTGTAGTACTTAGATAGTTTTATTTTACTTCCTTCAAGGATTTCATTATACTGTGAATTTACTCCTTTATACTTAAATATCTGCTCTGGGTTACTTATTTTATTATTTTTACCCTCGGTAGATTCTCGTTTATTCTCTGTTTCTCTTTCGTAGTCTGACTTTTCGGCTTCCAACAATCTTGTTAAAATTTGTTCTTGCCTAACCATTGTTTGTGGAGTTATATTCTTATTTATAATGTCTTTCTCAACGCTATTTACCATTGTCTTAATCTCTTGCAGCTGTTTCGCTGTTTCTGGACTCAATCCTCCGTTCTGCATCATGTTGTTTAACATCTGATTGAACTTATCTTGCATAGAAATCATTTTTCCCAGTTTTTCGTTCATTTCTTTGCCGTCTTTTTGCCCTTGACCCTTTTTAAGTCCGTCAATCATCGATTGCATTTGAGATTTTATAGATTTTTGCATGCTTTGCATTTGCGACATATTGGGTTTTCCCTTACCAGGCTTTTTACATTTACCACCACTACATTGTGATTTAGATTGACTTTGCATTTGTTGTAACATTTCACCAAGTAAAAGAGCTAAGTCGTTTGCACCAGTCATTATAAACTGTTGATTGGCTTTTGCCATTCCCGAATTTCTTTCGTCCAAATTTATAAGTGTTTGTTTATTGAATTTCTCAATTTTTTTAATTTGCTTATTAATTTCTGTGCCAAGCATAGGGCTCCGGTTAGCTAAAGCTGCTAACGAATCTTTTATTAACAGAAAATCGTTATTCAAACTTTTTTGTTTTTCAAGATTCTTCATGTATGCAGGATCTGTACCGCTAACTTTTCCTGTTTGTCCCATCAGTGCTTCAATATCAAAAGAGAATTTTTCAAGATTATCTATAATCTGTTTAAGATTCTCGGCATTTTCTTCTTGTTGCTCCATTTCGCTTTGTTCCATCATTTGCTGCATTTTTTTTGACATCTCTTTCATTTGTCCGGAGGTGTTTTTTTGCGAGCTAGATGCGCTTTTGCGACTGTTTTGTTTTAAGCTTTCTTCTGATTTACTTAATTCGTTATTTATATCAGTTTTTTCTTGTTCAAATTCCTTTAAATCCATTGGCTCTTTTAGCTCATCGTTTTTTTTCTGAAGCTCATCGTATTGCTTCATTAAATCTTCGAATTTTTTTTGTTGTTCCTTTTGTTCTTTTAAGAGTGAGTCGGTATTGTTTTTTTTATCTGCAGTTTCTTCAGAAAGTTTATCTTGTTCCTTAGAAAGTTTATCTAGTTCTTTTGATAGGTTATCGGTTTTTTCTTCTATTTCAAGTCTTTTAAGCATTTCCATGTTGCGATCGAGCTGTTTGTTTAAATCTTCGTAGCTCGATTTCATTTGTTCTGCTATATTGTTAAGTTTATTTTTATCGAAGTTTTCCATTAGTTTTTTTAACTCTTCCATTAACTTTTTCATTTCATCATCCATAATATTTTCAAGCAATTCTTCAATTTGTTTTTGTTTTTCCATTAATTGCTTATCCTGCTCTGAAAAGGTGTTTACGAAATTGTCTTTTTTCTTATTTTCTAATGATAATTCTTTAATTAATTGTTCAAGTTGATTTTGTTTTTGAACAATATCTTCAAGTTTTTTAGTTTGTTCCCAGGAGTTTGTTTTATTATTCAACATGCTTTCCTGTAGTTTTTTAATGTCTTTTTTAATGTCTTCGCTAAGTTTTGAGGAGGATTTTAATTTTTCTTCGATATTTTTATTTGCGTTTTCGCGATATTTTTCTAATTCTGACGCTGAAGGAATTTTATACGATTTAATAGCAGAGCGACTCGATTTACTTCCATGAACTCCATCGTTGTCCCATATTTCAAAATAATATTCAACTTCACTTCCAAGGTCTTTAAGAGTGCTAAAATCAAAGGCAAAATAAAATTCCTGATTTTTAGATCCTTTATTTACTGGAACCGAAATCGTGCTTAAGGAATCTGTATTATTCGTAGTTTTATAATTAAAGGTAAGTTTACTAAAGCCATAGTCGTCGTTAATTATTCCTTTAAAATAATATGTTCCCATTTGCGATGTATCGGTAATAAACTCACAATTTATTCCAGGGTATAAATCGGGTATTACATTTACGTTATATTTAATAGGTTGAGAATATTTAATAAACTCGTTTGCCATTTTTAATGAATATGTTGCTGAATTTAAAAAACGGAATGAAGTAAAAAACTGACTGGCTTCCTGTTTTACTTTTTGGTTTAAGGAATCATTAATAATAAATGTAACAATGTTTACATTAGATGTTGTAAACGTCCATTTTATATTGCTACCACAAGGAATAGTGAAATCTCCGGTGTTTTCAAGTACAAAATCGGCTTCTCCTGTATATTGCGGAACGTCAACTTCAACCTTAAACGAAGTTATAACAGGCGGGGGCATTACGGTTAATTTATATTCCTGAGATGAATATTCGTCGGCAGAGAAGTTAAAGTCAATAGAATTATTTACGTTTTTTAAATTATAACTGAATGTTGAAGGGGTAATTCGTTCGAGAAGAATTTTATTGCTGCCAATTGTTACAAAAGCATTTTTAGGAACATATTTGCCCTCAATTCTAAGTTTAATATTAAAATCTTTTCCTTGTTCAACGTTTAATGAATCGTTTTCTAATATAAAATTGAAAGGTGGGGTAGGCGCGTAATAAGTGGAGTGATTAATAAGTCGATTCGATCCGTCTTTAATTACCTGAGGCCAAACAACAAAAATT
Organism: uncultured Bacteroidota bacterium; assembly: GCA_903837285.1. Taxonomy (GTDB): domain Bacteria; phylum Bacteroidota; class Bacteroidia; order Bacteroidales; family GWA2-32-17; genus GWA2-32-17. The sequence continues at coordinate 51,752 of CAILUD010000117.1, forward strand.
GTGAGAAAAACTGCTGCTGTAAAAGCCAGGTAAGTTAGATATTTAAAATTTACTTTAACGTTAATAGCAGCTTCAAAAGGCAATAACCGGATATTAGATATTTTATTTTCTATACTTGCAAAAAGTAATTGCTGTGAATATCCTTTCCCCGATGGCATTTCGGCAAGCTCTAAAACATTAAGTAACTTATCGCTAATTTCTGTAAAATGTGACGAAATAATTTTTGCAGCCTGTTTGTGAGAAATTAATTTTCCGATTTGCAAAAATTTTAAAAGTGGCCATATAATATATTTCGATAGAACAAAAATGTAAGAAGCAGTAATTGTATAGAATATTATTGTTCTTGTAATTATATCAAAATGACCGAAATACTCGGAAATAAATGCAGTAAGCGAGGAGAGCGAGAATATAAAAAAAGTCAATAACAACCCTCGCAAAAGCTCGTTTCTATAGAAACGTCTTATGAAGTCGTCGAGTTGTTTAACTAGTATGTTATATTCGTTTGTCATTAAAAAAATCTGTATATTAATTTGATCCCGAAATCCAGTATTCTGGATTTTGTTTTATGGTGCCTTTCCAAATTTGCAATTCTAAAATAGTTTTATTGTCATCGTCTGCATCAGTGTATACAACTCCAATTTTTTGCTTTGCCTTAACTTTATCACCTACATTTACGGTTACTTCTTTAAGGTTAGAGTATACTGTTAAAAAATCACCATGTCGTATTATTATAGCTTTATTTTTACCGGGTATAGAAATTATTTTACTAATTACTCCATCAAAAATTGTGCGGGCAGCAGAACCTTGTGTTGTAGAAATGTAAACCCCATCATTTTTTGTTTTAATTCCTTTTAAAACCGGATGCTCGTGTTCGCCAAAAGTGCCTGTTATAACACCGCGCTCAATAGGCCATGGAAGTTTACCTTTGTTTATGTCAAATTTATCAGAAACAATCTGTTCTGCAGGAGTAAGATCAAAAATTGCAGGAGAACTTGTTTTTTCGACTTTTACAGGTGTTTCAATTTTAGTTGGATTTTTAGGATTATTTTTAGCCTGTTCTTTAAGTTCTTTTTCTTTTCTGATTTTTTCTTTACGGGCAACTTCTGCTTTTCTAATCTCTTCGCTAATAATATCGTTAATTACTTTTTGTAATTTTTGATCAGAAAGTTTTTGTTCTGCAAGTTTTTTGGCAAGTTCTTTTTCTTTTGATTTTAAACCTATAAGCATTTTTGATTGTTCGCCTTTTTCATTTGTTAATTGAGTTGTTTCGTGCTTTTCTTCTGTTAACAAACTTTCTTTATCTTGTTTTTTTACCTGTAAATCTTGAACTTTATTAGACAAATCCTGACGAGTTTCAACTATTGACTCCATTTGCGTTTTTCTAAAATCGGCATATTGTTGCAAATATTTTAATCTTCTATAAGCACTATTGAAATCTTTTGCCGAAAGTACAAACATTAGTTTATCGTAAGATGATCTTGTTTTATATGCAAATACAATCATTTTTGCATATGACTGTTTTAGCTTATTTAAATTTGACTCAAGGCCTTTGATGTTTTCTTGATTTTCATTTATTTTTCCATCTAATGATTCTACTTCGACTGTTATTGTATTTACAAGTTCCTGGCGGGCAGCAATTTTTTTATTCAGAATCATTAATTGATTCATGGATATTTTTTTATCCCGCTGAGTTTGTTTTAGTAAATTGTTAGTGTATTTTATTTCTTCCTGAGTTTTTTTATGCTTTTTTTCAAGTTCGGTTCGGTTTTGGGCAGTTAAATTAAAAGTTGAAACAATTAGCAAAAGTAAAAAAAGCAGACTTCTTTTATTTGTTTTAACAAAATATAAGCAATGGTAGAATAGTAAAATACTAAAGCTACAATTATTGTTAATTATATTTTTTAAACTCAATTTCATTTTAATCTTTTCTTATATATTTTTCGGTTATTTTAAAAGGAAAGCTAATATCGGAGTTAACAGTAATTTTGTTATATTTAATCTCGGTACTCATTTGTTTATCTATTGCCAATACGTCTATTTTTAGAACTGAGGGCATAACCTTAGTATTAACATCAATAAAGTCGGAATATTGAATGTTGAGTGATCTTTTTTCATTGTAATCATTAATATTTACCTTCGAAACTTTAAATATTTCGGGTGCAATAGTTAGTGTTTCTACAATAAAATCAACCGTTCTGTTCTTTTTTAAATATTTTTTTATTTTGTGTTTTCTTTGAGTTTTTAAAACATACATATTAGAATCTGTTGACGAAATAAATGTTTTTCGGAAAACATCTTTTTCTCTGTTTTCTGAATTAAGCCTCTCATTATTTTCTTCGTCTGTTTCTGAATAAAGAAAGACTTCATTTGTTAAAATTGCCTGTATGTCTTTAAAAGAAAGATCTGTTTGAAATTTAGTATCAAAATAATCATAAGATTTTATAGAATATTCTTTTTGTAAAATATTTAAAAACATTATACTATCAGGTGTGAATTGTATTTTATATGCATCAATACCTAGTGGTGCAATACTAATCCATATAAGGCTGTCCTTTTTAATTCTAAGCGTACCACCTACAGATTTGTCAATATCATCGAGCTTAATATTAACATCGAATTTAATTGATATCGTGTTAAACGGTAAATAGTTTTCGGTAACTAGTGAATATAATTTTCCAGCTCCCATTTGACGAACTTTCTCTGAACTTATATGACGTGTTTGCTTACAAGAAATCATTGTAACAACTATTACAAAAAGAATAAAAAAAGTTATATGTTTATTTAATTTCACTTATTCAATAATAGTTTTCTGAATTATTTTTTTGTTAAGAAATTCTGAACCTTTTCCAAGCTTGCTAGCCTCGTTCCAAAGTTCATTTGCCCTTTCTGTTTGCCCAAGCTTAAAAACAATATCGCCATAATGTTCAACAACAACAGCATCATCACTTCCGCCATATTTATATGCTTTTTCAATTGCCTCTAAAGCTTTTTCGAATTTGTTTTGTTTGTATAAAACCCACGCGTATGTGTCCAGGTATGTTGCGCTTTTAGGTTCAAGTTCAACACAAATTAAACTCATGCGCTCTGCTTTATCAAGACTGTCGCCACGTTGCGAAAGATAATAGCTGTAATTATTTAATATTATTTTGTTACTCTTATCAATTTTCAATACTTGCTCCATAGCGTTATCCGATTCCTTCATTTTACCCAATTTGTTGTATGTGTCGGCAAGTATTGAATACATGTCGGCTTTAAGAGTTGGGTTATCGGTAACTATTTCAACTCCATATTTAAGTGTTTTCTCGGCAATATCATATTTTTTTAATTTATAAGCCGATAAGCCTTGAAAATAATTTAATACTGGTTGGCTCGGAAAATACTCCAATGCTTCGGTACTCTCGTTAAACATTGCAGAGTAGTCGTTTAGGTTACCTTCAATTATTAGTAATTGCTCCCAAATTAGGTATTTACTTTTTTCGTTTTTTGCCACAATTCTTAATTGCTCTCTTGCCTCCTCTATTTTTTTATCTTTCATTAAAAAATCGGCATAAAGAGTATGAACTTTCGTGTCTTCGGGATATGTTGTTAGTAGAATTTTAAGCAAATCGTATGATTGTTCTTTAAGCTCTGCGCTTTCGTTACTGAAATTTAAAAATGTAATCAGCATTTTAATTTTCACGTCAATTTCAACATCGGTGCTGGCAAAAGCAATTTTTAATTCATTAAAAGATTTTTCGTATTCTTTTGTTAGCCTGTAAAAATCAGATAGCGAAAGATGTACTAAGCCATTATGGGCATCAATTTTAAGCATTTCTTCATATATCCCTCTTGCTTTATCGAAATCTCCTTCAGAAACATATGACTCTGCAAGTATTCCGTAATATCTTACTTCGGTTGGATTGCTTTTAATTAGTTTGCGAATTTCATCGTAAGCTTTTTCTTTATTTCCTTTTACTAAGTATATGCGTTCCTTTTCTAATGTTACGGTTTCGTTTATACCGTATCTGTCTTCTATGTTTTCGTATGCCTTTAATGCATCGTCGTATTTTTTAATATAATTATAAAGATTAGCTAATTCATACAGAAAGTCGACTCTGTCGGGATTTTCTTTTAAAAGATCTTTATAAACTGATATTGCTGAATTTGCATCATTTGTTTGTTTGTAAAGAACGGCAAGCATTGCCTTGTACCAATTGTTATGGGGATTTAGTTTTACTGCTTTTTTTGCATTTTCGATAGCTGTTTTATAATCTTCTTTTTGGACTAATAATGTAGAAAGCTCGTATAGTGTTGCTGCGCTAGCGGGGTCAAGTTTTTTGCATTTTTCATATAAAAATTTTGCTTCTTCAAAGTTGCCAAGCATTTTTTGCTTTTCTGCTTCCATAAACGAATAGTTAAATTCGTATCGTTCTCTTTCCGACAAAAGATCTTCACTTTTTTCTTTATGTCGAAAAATACTGCACGAACTTAAAACAGCTGCAATTAAAAGTAAAACAATTATAGAAATTGATTTTATCATTTACTTATCTGTGAAGTGAAGTGTAATCGCCAATATTTACTTCTGATGAATTACCATGAAGTTCGGTATGATTTCCTATAATTGAATTATGTACAGTAATTCCTTCAATATAAGAATAGCGTTGAACAATGCTATCCCTGATAATAGAATTTTTTATTGTAGTATGTTTTCCAACGGAAAGATGTGGTCCCAATACGCAATTTTCAATTTTAGCTTCGTGTCCAATAAAACATGGAGGGATAATTATAGAATTAATAATTTCGGCGTCGTCAGAAATTAACTCATCTGGTGGACTTAGTTCCAAAATTCTTTTTGTTGTGTATAATGTTGCCTCTTTGTTACCGCAGTCAAACCATTCTTTTACCTGACTGGTAAGTAATTTCATTCCTTTGTTTTTCATGTTCTGAAGAGCATCGGTAAGTTGATATTCTCCATTAACAACGATATTTTTATCAACTAAGTATTGCAATTCATTTTTAAGATTCTCTCCATCTTTAAAATAATATATGCCAATAATTGCAAGATCTGAAACAAATGTTTTCGGTTTTTCGATAAAATCTGAAATTGCACCATCGTTACCTAATTTTACAACACCGAACGAACTTGGATCTGCAACCTGATGAACCCAGATGATACTTTCTGCATCATTTTCGAGTTTAAATTCTGCTCTAAAAAGTGTGTCGGCAAAAGCAACAATTACTTTTCCGGATAGCGAAGGCGCAGCACATAAAACAGCGTGAGCAGTACCAAGTGGTTGCGATTGATAATAAATTTTTGGTGTAATGCCCATATCTGTTGCAATGGAACAGAGACTTTCCTCTACTTCTTTTCCAAAGTCGCCAATTACAAAAGCAATTTCTTCTATTGGTTCAGAAGAAATTTTTGCAAGATCTTCAACTAATCTTTGTACTATTGGTTTTCCTGCAATTGGTATCAATGGCTTAGGAACAGTTAATGTGTGTGGGCGCATACGCTTACCCATACCTGCCATTGGAATTATTATTTTCATTATTTTAAGAGTTGAGTTGTAAAATCTAATTTTATATTGTTTCTTATGTTATTTAGAAATTAATTAATTAATAATTAGGTTTTTCTTCATTGTTTTTTTGAGCAGTAGCAGCGCTTTTTACAAAGATTGAGATCAACTCATTGTTTTCCTTCAAAATTAATTTAATTTTTTCTTCTGAGTTATATAGTTTCGACAGATATATTATCTTCAAACAAACATGACTTTCCCTAAGTTCTTTAAGCGCTATTTTTATTTTATGTATAAAATCCTTTCTTGATTCACCACTTTGAGCTTCTCCATAATTTAACGCTGGTGAAATACCCGAACGTAACAATTGACCTGACAAATAGGTAGCGGCTTTTGTATTAGGCATCGATTCGCATATTTCAATAATGAACACAGCAAATTTTATTAATCTTTCTTCTAAATCAAATTTATTCATTCTTCATTTTTTTATTTAAGAAAAAGGAACACCGATTTTTGATGTTTACTTCGTAAATCATAAATCCTTGTTCGATATTCGTTATTCCTTTTTTTTATTTAAGAACAAAGAACATCGATTTCTGATTTTTGATTTTTACTTCGTAAATCATAAATCCTTGTTCGATATTCGTTATTTCTTTTTTTTATTTAAGAACAAAGAACATCGATTTCTGATTTTTACTTCGTAGATCATATATCCTTGTTCGTTATTCATTTTTTTAAAGCTTTCCAGTATGACCAAACCCACCTGCACCACGGTCTGTTTCTTCGAGACTTTCTGTATTTTCCCAAACAACAGTTTCGTGTTTTGCTACAACCATCTGGCAAATTCTTTCGCCGTTTTCAACTGTAAAATTTTCAGCCGAAAGGTTAACAAGAATAACACCAATTTCGCCTCTGTAGTCAGCATCAATGGTTCCTGGGGTATTTAAAACGGAAATGCCTTTTTTTAAAGCAAGACCGCTTCTTGGGCGAATTTGTGCTTCATATCCTTTTGGTATTTCAACAAATAATCCGGTTGGAATAAGTTTGCGCTCGAGTGGTTTTAAAACAACTGCTTCTGTAAGGTTTGCCCTTAAATCCATTCCTGCCGAAAATTCTGTGCTATAAGCAGGATTAGGATGCTGAGATTTATTAATTAATTTAACTTGCATAGTTTGAAATTTAACTTGCTAAATTAATCTAAAAAATTTGAATATCGAAATAGGTAAAAGCGGTGAATAAGAGACGTTTAACGTTTATTAAACTTTTGCTTTAATGATGGTTCCATGAAATATACAAAACCAACATAGGATAAAAGAAGAATTGTATTAATTGACAATGAAATAAATCGGGAATCTATTTTAATAATCTGAGAGATTATAAATATTACCGAAGCAACTAGGAAATAAAGGCCAATTCTGGTTAATGGATAATTAACCTTATAAAATTGATTGCCAAGTAAAAATGAAGCAACCATTATTGAAAAATAACAAATCAAAGTAGCCCATGCAGCTCCCATATATCCAATAATTGGAATTAACCATAAGTTTAAAACAATAGTTATTGTTGCTCCGAATAATGCAAGGTAAACACCCCAGATTGTTTTATTGTTTAATTTATACCAAATGGAAAGATTGAAAAATATTCCAAGAAATAAATTTGCAAGCAAAAGGATTGGAACAACTTTTAAACCTGAGTGATAATCTTTTCCAATGTAACCTTTAACAATATCCAGATAAAGCATTACTCCTAAGAAAATAAACAAACCAAAAATTATAAAGTATTTCATTACTTCTGCGTAAAGTTCTTTTGCGTTTTTTTCGTTCGCCTGACTAAAAAAGAATGGTTCGGCAGCAAATCGGAATGTTTGTATAAACAGAGTCATTAAAACAGCAAGTTTGTAATTTGCACCATAAATCCCAAGTTGCTCCATTGCCGAAGAACTATCTACAATTAATCTTTTAAGCATTACTCTGTCAAATGTTTCATTTACCATACCTGCTAGTCCGGCAACAAGCAAGGGGAGAGAATAAACCATTATTTTTTTCCATAACTTAGCATCAAAAACCCATTTTACGTACATTGTTGGAATTAGCATTAATACCGTAACAACAATTGCAACTAAATTTGAAATAAAAATATATCCAATGCCAATTGATGGGTTAAATAACCAGGTTGGAAGCTGATAACCTTTATTTGTTAGATATGGGCAAAGCAGAATAAAGAATAAATTCAGAACAACTTGTATTGCAATATTTATAAATTTTAATGCAGCAAATCGTACGGGTCGGTTTTGTTGTCTTAATAAAGCAAAAGGAATTGCAGTTATCGCTTCAAGTCCAATAATTAAGCTAAGCCAGATTATATATTCGGGATTATTTTCATAACCAAGACTTGCTGCCGTTGGATTTGCGAAAATTACAGAAAAAACAATAAAAGTTATTGAAGAAATAAATAATGAAATTAAAGTAGTGGTATAAACTTTTGGGTTTCCTTTTTCGCTTTGCCAGAACTTAAAAAAACCTGTTTCCATTCCATAAGTCAGAATAATACTTAAGAATGATAAATATGCATACAACTCAGTAACTTTACCATATTCGCTAGGTGGATAAACAGAGGTATATAGCGGCACCAGCAAATAGTTCAGTAATCGTGGAACTATACTGCTTAGCCCGTATATTGCGGTTTGTCCTGCTAATTGCTTAAGTTTTCCCAATGGTAAAAATTAATGTGTAAAAATATTAAAACTATTGAAACTACTTCTGTTTTATTAAAAATTTTATAAAACAAAAATGCCGGATTATTTCACCGGCATTTTTTTTATTGGAAAAGTTCTGTATAAATTGTTATTTGTTAGCAGAAATGATAATTGTTTTTAAATTTTCCATGTCAATTTTTAATTTGTTAATTTCTTCAAGCATTTTTTTATTTTCATTAACAAGTTCTTTTATTGCAATCATACTTACTCCTGAAACGTCTGTTGCAGAAAGATATTTACCCAAATCTTCTTTAACACTTAAATCGCCGGTTCCAAATGCCTGATAAAAATCTTCGGCAAATGGCCCTATATGGTATTCCTGTGTTTCTTTATAAAACCATCCTTTTAAATCCATTGCAGCAATTTTATTTAAAACATCTTGTCCGTTTAAATCAACAAATCTGTCTTTAAAACTTCGCGATGAACCGGCAGTCCAGACACCCCCCGCAGTTAAGAATGCTCCATTTCCATTGGCCGTTGTTGTACCAACTTGCAAAGGATAGGTAGAAGCCAGGCGATGAAAGGCAATTCTGTTAGTTGAAAAATCTCCATGGACTAAAGGTGTTGTTGAATTATTAGAGTTTTCAATATATAATTTATTTGAGAGTGTTTCTGAATATCCGGCCATATAACCCAAACAAACGTTGCCCGTTCCTGTAATATTGCTGTACCCTGCATTATCTCCAATGTATGTATTGTTATCACCAGTTGTGTTTAATCTTCCGGAATAATATCCCATAAAAACATTATGACTACCGGTTGTATTTCCGTCGGCACTTCTCCATCCTGCAAAAAGATTATAATTTCCTGTTGTATTTCCATCGGCAACATTACACCCTAAAAAGGTATTCCATCCACCCGAACCAGCTCCAGAAGATGTTCCAATAATTACACTATTTCCACCGGTAAAATTTGTGCCGGCGAAACTGCCAACCATAACATTGTTTGATCCACCTGTTGAATTTCTTCCTGTAAATCTTCCTATCATAACATTATCTGGTCCACTTGTAAATTTGCCAGCTTCTGCACCAATACAAACAGCTCCGAATTGACCAGAATAAGTGTAACCACTTTGATAGCCAATAAAAACATTTTGTCCGCCAGTATTGTTTGAGAATCCGCTTTGATATCCCATAAACACGTTTTCGCTACCCCAGATATTGCCTTTTCCAGCTTCATATCCTATTACAATGTTTGATGTTCCGGTTTGAAGCGAACTGTCTGCTTTGTATCCAAAGGTAGAATTATATAATCCTGTGGTAACATTATCCCCGGAATTATGACCAATAAAATAATTGCTTCTGTTTAATCTTAGATAACTTGATGAAGTTCCACTTCCAATGTTTTCTACTCCAAAACCTGCTATAGTATCGGTGGTCCAAATTCTTGTGCTGTCTGGAGTTACTCTTAAGTAGTTGTTTGTAATTGCTTTGGCGCTATTTCTCCCGCTAACTGCAAAACCACCACGATTAGATTGTATGGCGTCATCGTTAACAAAAACGTTTACGCTGTCTTCATAAACAGCAAAAATAGTTTGTCCTGTTTTATTTTTTACCTCAAAAAGCGGATCAGATGGACTGGCAAAATTGTCACCTTGAACCACAAGTTTTCCAGGAGGTGTTGAAGTTCCTATTCCAACATTTCGTGTATTTGTATTGTAAATATTATTCCCGTTAATATTCCATAAAGTATCTGCGTTCCCTGCTGTTTTTGCATATAATGCATATGGAACACTTAATAATTCTGAAGTTCCGGAAACAATATAATTTGTGCCGCCAATTGGATCTAATTCTACTTTGATAAAAAATGGACCAGAACTCCAGTTTATAGCAGAGAAGGATACCGGGTTTGTACTGCCAACTTCTAAATTTGCAATACCAAATTCATTGGTTGTTGGTGTAAATGTTTCTGTGCAAACAGATGCACCCGCTGCACTACTTTGTAAAATGCTTATTCTTATACCTACCAGGGTATTTGCAATAATTTGTCCACCACTATTTCTAACTACAGCCTGATATTTAAAACCGTTTGGCGATTGACTAAAAACATTTACAGAAAGTAAAATGATGGTTAGAACTGTTAAGAGATTTTTCATGATTATTTATGGTTAATATTTTTAAAATAAAATGCACATACAATTTTACAAAATATATTTATAATTATATGTAGATATATAGTTAAAATTTAATTATTGCTTTATCAAATAGTTCATTAACTTTGTATTAAATAGTTTGTTTAGATTAATAAAATTTAAATCATGAAAATATTATACGGTGTTCCCGGCGAAGGAATGGGACATGCAACAAGGAGCAAAGTAATAATAACACATTTGTTAAAAGAACATGATGTAAGGGTTGTTTCAAGCTCAAGAGCATATGAGTTTTTAAACAAACAATTTCCTGGCAGGGTGTATGAAATTAAAGGATTAAACTTTGTTTACAAAGATGGAGGAGTTGAGAAACTTAAAACATTTCAGGCAATTTTAAAAAAATCGCCACATGATTTATTTGAAAATTTTAAGGCGTATAAAAAAATTAATAAAGAATTTACTCCGGATATTGTTATAACAGATTTTGAAACTTCGGTATATTTATATGCAAAATATCTTAAAGTACCTGTAATTGATGTCGACAATATTCAGGTAATAAGCAGATGTAAGCTTGAAATTAAACTTCCAAAGGAAGAAAAGTTTAATTTTAATCTTGCAAAAACAATATGCAAATATAGGGTGCCAGATTGCGACAATTATTTGCTTTCAACCTTTTTTGATGCAGAAATAGTAAAAGAAAATACAACTTTTATTCCGCCAATATTAAGAGATGAAATAATTAATGCAAAAACAGATTATAAAAATCATATTTTGGTTTATCAGACTTCGTCAAGTCAGCAGAATCTTATTAAAGTTCTAAATGAAGTTGAGGGAGAAAATTTTCTTGTTTATGGCTGTAATATTGATGAAGTAAATGGTAACTGTACTTTAAAGAAATTCAGCGAAACCGGTTTTATTAAAGATTTAGCTACATCAAAAGCCATAATCTCAAATGGCGGATATTCATTAATAAGTGAAGCAGTATATCTTCATAAACCGATTTGTTCGTTTCCCATAACAAATCAGTTTGAACAATATATGAATGCTGCATATATTGAAAAATTAAATTATGGGAAACACCTTGCAGAATTTAATTCAAAAGGGGTAATAGAATTTTTAGCAAAGTTAGATTTATACAAGAAAAACATTAATAATTATAAGCAAAACGGTAACCAAAAAACTTTTAAAGAGCTTGATAATCTTTTGTATATTTACATGAATAAAAAATAATTTGTGATACAAATATGACTAAAGGCAGACAGATATATATGACGATATATAATATATATACAAGTTAGCAAGCATTCTATAAAAATGAAACGTATGACAAAAAATATTTGGGATATAATTTTCATTTCTTTATTGACATTTGGACTTATGATTAGTTGTAAAAAGAGAGAGGAACGAGATCTTATTAAAAACTATATTGGGACTTATTCTGTGACTTGTATAGCTATATCTTGTTGTGACTCAATTGGACATCCATCATACAGTCCAGAGCAAATGGAATTAGATGTTAAAAAATCGTGGAAAGGAATAAAAATAAAAGGAGTTGATCAATTTGACAATTTTGATGTAAATTATAAAGACAGTACTTTACATGTTAACAAGAAAAATTCAGAAGAAAGTGTTTATGGAAAATTATACCCAAACGATAGCATTTATTTGAGAATATATTATTCAGCAAAGCTGCCAATGGGAAAGGAATATAGAATGAAAAAGAAATAAAAACAGTTACTAACACCACCGACTACAACACCGTGCAAATTTCAGGGCAACGATGTGGTAGATGGGCAACATAGCAATATCTACAATAATTGAACAAATGATAGAAATCCCATAACTTCATATAGAGTCTCCTAAAAGGGACTCTGTGAAGGAAAAACAAATTATCAAATGATAAAAATCCCCGAAGGAAATATTGTATTACGAGATGACAGAATAAAAACGAAATGGACTGTTAAGATAAAGCCATTTTTATTAGCAAAATATCCTGTTACTCAGGAATTATATTTTGATATAACAAAAGAAACCCCGAGCTATTTTAAAGGGAATAAAAAACCTGTTGAAACGGTATCGTGGAAAGATGCTATAATATTTTGCAATTTGCTTTCTGATGAATTAGGACTAAAACTATGTTACACTATTAATAATAGCGAAGAAATATTATTTAATAATTTAGCAAATGGTTACAGGCTACCAACAGAAGCCGAGTGGGAATATGCATGTAAAGCAGGAACAACCGAAATAAGATACGGGGAAATAAATAATATTGCATGGTATAAAGAAAATTCCGAAAAAACCACTCACGATATTGGATTGAAAGAGCCCAACGAATGGGGATTGTATGATATGTTAGGAAATGTTTGGGAATGGTGTTCTGATATTTATGATGAGACAACGTATGGTTCGTATCGAATATTTAGAGGCGGTGGTTGGAATGACGAAGAGCGAGGTTGTATGTCAACAAATCGCAGACGCAGTCACCCTACTTCATTTAAAATAGATGATCTTGGTTTTAGGGTAGCCAGAAATATATAACATTATGCAGTTAGAAGTAAAACAATATCGCTTTGCATAAAGAAGTAACTATTTGAGTTTCTGAAATTAATATAAGTTGTATCTGTTTTACTAATTTTTGTATTAATTTTAACCAAAACTTTAAGCTATGATTACAGAAAAAAATTTACAAACAATATTTGCTCAGCAGGTTGGTATAAAAGGTATTTCTGGAACAAAAATGGTAAATTTTGCAGATGATTTTAAATCATTTGTTTATCAACTTAATTCTCATAAAGATGTAATTATAACTCATTTGTTTGTTGGCGGGTCATATAATATTGGTGATAAAGGTTGGAAAAGTTATGTTGAAAAGCCATTAGGTTTTGAAATGGACATTGAGATAGCGTCTTTTTATTCACAATTTTCAGATATTTGTTTAAGGTGGGTAAATAAAAATCATCCAACGCATATCGCTCAAAAACCTAAAGCATTTAAATTATATAATTGTACTACAAATTTAGATGTAGATAATGATAGCGGTTCAGCCAAAAATATTTTAATAAAAACTGGGGCTCAATTATTCGATAAAAAAAACATTGTAATAGCACAGCCTGAAGGATATAATTTATATTATTTTAATTACTCGCATTTTTTTTCGGGCCAACTAGCTTTTAATATTAACAGAGAGCAAAAGAAAATTGAATTATACAAAGGCGATGATTATTTTGCAGATGTAATAAAGCTTGAAATTGATTTCCCCACTTATATGTATAAAATTATTGAATTAACTGAAGATATTATTAATGATGCAGCAAAAGAATAAAAAGTAGTTTTAATTTAATGATTTTTTTAGAAATTTTTGCCGACAGTTCATTTTTTACAATAATTGCTTTAGCTCTTTTAGCTTTTGTTGCTGGTTTTATTGATGCTATTGTTGGTGGTGGCGGGCTTATACAATTACCTGCATTGCTTATAAATTTTCCAAGCGAGCAATTACCAACACTTTTTGGAACAAATAAAATTGCTGCATTATCTGGTACTTCAGTAGCTGCTTATCAATATTCAAAAAAAATAAAGTTTGACTTTAAGCTTTTAATTGTAGTTTCAATATTTGCTTTTGCAGCATCATTTGTTGGGGCAAAAACAGTAAGTTATATTAGTGTAAACACATTAAAGCCAGTAATTTTAGCAATTCTTATTTTAATTGCCATCTATACTTTTTTAAAAAAGGATTTAGGTTCTGTTCAAACCAAAAAATTAACAATAAACAAACAAATATTCCTTGGATCTTTAATTGGAATTATTGTAGGATTTTATGATGGTTTTTTTGGTCCTGGAACAGGTAGCTTTTTTGTTTTAGGATTCGTTGTTATATTAGGTTTCGAGTTTGTTGCAGCATCTGCTTATTCTAAAATAATTAATTGTATGACAAACATTTCAGCATTAGTAGTTTTTGTTAAACAAGGAAATTATATTTTAGAAATAGCAATCTTAATGTCTGTTTGTAATATTATAGGAAATATTATTGGAAGTAGGGTTGCACTAAAAAAAGGAAATAGCTTTATTAGAATAATATTTTTAGTAATAGTATCTATTATGATTTTAAGATATGGATACGATGTGTTTTTTTAGATTACAAATTAACCCTAATGAAATCTAAAATTTCTAGTTGAATCCGGAATGACGATTTGTTTTGTTTAATTTTGGACTTGTCCTACAATCTTATTTATTTTCTACTTTATCACAGAATTTTCAGAAAGGGAATCTGTGAAATAATTTTTGCGACATAAAATTTATTGCCCTGAATACCAGGGCTATATAATATATTTCGAAAAAATCATATAATTATTTAACGTATATATAAAATACTTATATATATTTGTGCGTTTAATATTCATAAAAATTACGCAAAATGGCATCAAACGATTTATTAAAAGGTACCCTAAAACCAATAATTCTTAAGCTTTTAACCGAAAATAAAAGAATGTATGGTTATGAAATCACACAGTCTGTTAAAGAACTTTCTAAAGGGAAAATAGAATTGACATTTGGAGCATTGTATCCAATTCTTCATAAATTAGAGCAAGATGGAGCAGTAATAACAGAATCGGAAATAATAAATAACCGCAATCGAATTTATTATTCATTAACCGAAACAGGAAAAAGTACTGCAAAAGAAAAAATAGCAGAACTCGAAGAATTTGTAAACACTTTGAGAATATTGTTAAAACCTAATTACGGATTAGAATATGTACTCGCTCGATAAAAAACAAGTAGAAATAATTACTGCCGATGTTCAATTAGCAGGAATTACTTTTTCGCATCTGCCAGATGATTTGGTTGACCATATTTGTTGTGAAGTTGAAATTTTAATTAATGATGGAAAAGATTTTGAGAATGCATATAAAATTGTAAGAAAACAAGTTGGAATTGATGTTCTTCAAAAAATTCAGGAAAACACAAAATTTTTAATTGATAAAAACTATAGGCTTATGAAAACAACAATGAAAATTTCAGGTAACATTTCCCTTGCAATGCTTGGGTTTGGTACAATATTTATAATAATGCACTGGCCTGGATCAGGCGTTATTTTATCTTTTGGATTTCTTGTATTGTGTTTAATGTTTTTACCAATGGTGTTATATGCAAATTATAATAATGAAACTAAAAAACAAAATTTGTTTTTACACATTTCAGCTTTTTTAGGTGGTATTACTTTTATGTCGGGAGTGCTATTTAAAATAATGCATTGGCCAGGTTCGGGTCTGTTATTAATGGTTGGATATTTTTCACTTTTGTTTTTATTCCTACCAACATTATTATTTGTTAAATTAAAAAGTGCACAAACAAAAAAGTTAAAGAATATATATATTCTTGGAATTGTTTCGATGATAATTTTTGCATGTTCAAATATGTTTAAAATGTTTCACTGGCCTGGGGCTTCAGTTTTAATGATAGTTGGAGCAGTTCTTTTAATAAGTTTATTTCTTCCTTTATATACATGGCAGATATTTAAAATGGAAAGAAAAATAACTGGCCATTATATTTATATTGTTACAATATCAATGTTTCTGATTCTTTTTACTTCACTTCTTTCTATAAATGTATCAAAAACTATTGTGGGCGGTTTTGTAAACCAGGCAAATAATACAACTTTAATTAATAATTATCTCGAAAAAAAGAATAAAAAACTATTTAACGAAATTGAAAATAATAAAGATACTCTTGAGCTTAAATCAAGGGCTACTGTTATTAAAAATGAATCTGATGAAATGTGTGAGTATATAAACAATATTCAAACAGATTTAGTTGCAAGCGTAGATAATATAGATAAAGCGACTGCTGTAAAAGTAATTTCAGATCCTATGTGTATTATGGCTAAGGATAATTGGGATAAAGTAAATATGCTAATGATTGGTATTAATGGAAATGGAAAAGCAAAAGAGTTAAAACAAAGATTAGTGCAATATAAATCTAATTTAACATCAAATTTTAAAGAGAATACTGAGTTTTCGAAATATTTAGATAATTTGATTAATGTTACAGATAAGCAAAATGGTATGTTAATGGTTTCGTGGGAAGAATCTAATTTTTATTTGTGTTCGATAATCAGGGCTATAAGTACTTTAAAGGAACTTCAATCAGGAGTGCGAATGGCAGAATCGGCAGCTTTAGTTAATTTAAATAACCTTTAAAAACAATAATTATGAAAAAGCTAATATATATATCCGGAATAGTAAGTGCTAATTTAATGTTGTTTGGTTCGATGTTTAAAGTGCAACATTGGCCAGGTGCTGGCATACTTTTAACTCTTTCTGTTTTTATGTTTTGTGTTATCTTCTTGCCTTTTGCCTTATGGAGTAGTTATAAAAACTCTTCGCCACGTAAATATTCATTATTATATGTTGTTACATTTATAGTATTTGCGGTTGTTTTTGTAGGTGCGTTATTTAAAGTTATGCATTGGCCCGGAGCTCAATTCTTCTTGATTATAGGAGTACCTTTGCCATTTGTGCTTTTTTTACCAGTATATTTAATACAAACAAGAAAAGAAAAAAATTACTCTATTGTTAATTTTATGGGTATAATGTTTGGAATGGTATTCATCGCAGTATTCAGTGTATTACTTGCTTTAAATGTGAGTTGGAATATGTTAAAAAACTTTGAAAATCAATTTCATTATAATCAGAATTTGGTTAGTAATATTTATGCTGAAAAAGGAAATTTTGCCAATAATGAAAATGTATTACAAAAATCAGAAGAGCTTTGCAAATATATAGAGAGCGTGAAAAATGAAATATTGTCAGCCTCAGGAAATGATCGAAAAGAAATGTTAAATTCTGAAATTAAATTAATGGATAATACAGAAATTCCATCCGAAAAATTGTTTGGAAAAGAGAATATACATGTTCTAGATGACTTGGATAAAAAAATTATCTCTTTTAAAGAAACGGTATTGTTATCAAATCTTGCAAGTAACGAGTTAAAGGAACTTACAAAGTCCTTGTTTGAAATTTCAAATAACGAAGAAGGTATTGTAAATTGGGAGAAAAAGGAATTTATAGATTTTAAATTGATTATTACTTTAGATGCATTAACCAGGCTTGAAAGTAATGTAAAATTTGTAGAAAATGAATTTATTGCAATGAATAAATAATAAAATGAGTGTAGTCAAAAAGCATATAACAATATTTACAATTTTCGTACTGTTTTTCTCATTTGATGCATTATCGTGCAGTATGTATAAAATAACCATGTTTGGAAAAACAATGGTTGGAACTAATTTTGATGCATATTATCAAACTTCAAGAATATGGTTTGAAAACAGAAATGGAGTTGGCAATTATGGAGCTGTATTTAGTGGTGGAAGATTTGATGGGAATAATGGATTTGCTCCACAATCTGGAATGAACGAATATGGGCTTGCTTTTTCAAGGCTTGCTGCACCGGATTCTGAAAAAAAAATATCAGTAGCTTTAAACAAGAAGGTTATTACAAACCCTACAAATTACTTAAAAGATATTTTACATAAATGTAAAAACATTGATGAAGTTCAAGATTACATTAATCTGTATGACCAGACTTATTTCAATGGTGATGTGTTTATATATATTGATAAATCTGGGAAGTACTTGGTAGTCGAGCCAGATACAATGATTGTTGGCTATGAGACTAAATATGTTTTATCTAATTTTTGTCCAACAGTTACCAAAGAAGTTGATGCACTTAAGATGGCAAAGTATAGAAATGGCATTGAATTTTTAAAAAACGGATTAGATACAACCATCGAATTTTGCACAGCCTTATCTGATACCATGCATGTTTGCAGAAAGAAAATAGGTGATGGCACTTTGTTAACTTCTATATTTGATTTAAATGATGGAATAATTTATTATTACTTTTATCATGATTATAAACATCGTATAAAATTTAATTTATCAGAAGAATTGGCTAAAGGAGATCATATTTTAGAGGTTCCAAAGCTTTTTCCACCAAATAAAGAATATGAAAAACTAATTAATTATAAGATTCCCCCAAATAATAAAGCATTACAGGTTTTTCTTTTTTTCTGTAGTGGTGTTTTTTTATTGTCATCTCTGATATTTGTTACAAGCTTTTTTAGAAAAAGAAAAAGCGCAAGATATTCATATATAAAAATGATATTGTTTTTTCTCGGAATCATTTTGTCGTATTATATGTTAGTCTTAATAAAAAAAGAAAATATATTTTATTTTCCTGCCCCTTATCAGGATTATAAATTTTCTATGTTAAATGTTGCAGCTTATATTCCGTTTTTAATTTTATTTCTTATAATTCCGTTATTAATCGTAAATAGAAAAGTATATAAAGAAAAAGTATGGAGTATTATTGCTATATTGTTTTATACATTAAACAACTTTCTATATTTAATCTTGATAATTTTGTTTTTCTATTGGGGATTTTACGATATTTTATAATTTTAGAAATGAGAATTTTTTAATCAGATAATTTTAGAAATAGATTTACCGTCAGCAATTAAATTGTCTGACGGTTTTTTATTACCATAGACTAAATTTTAATTACAAACAAGTGGGTTTCTTATATTTATTAAATTTTCACGGATTTAACCTAAACTTAATTTTGTAACATTTTTACCAAATTATATGACAATTTATTTTTCACAGGACAATATTTTTGTAACGTGAAAATATGTAAAATTTTAAACTATTCATATTATGAGAAAAATTTCCCTTATGCACATTTTGATAACGGTTATTATAATTCTGTTATCTGTTCCAATAAATACTATTGCTCAGCAATGGGGTTTGTATACTTTATATGCAACAAAAAATGGAACTCAGGCTTATTTGATTGATACAGCAAATAGTCCTGTAACATATCACACATGGACATTCCCTTCAACAAAGAAAACTGTTTATTCTACTTATTTGACAGCTGGCGATACACTTATAAGAAGTTATAAGCCCACTGCAAATACATCATGGAATACTGGTCCCTGTCATGGTGGTATTCAAAAAGTTGGTTGGGATGGAACAGTGCTTTGGGACTGGACATACTTTTCTGCAAATTCTTATTGTCTTCATCATGATATATGCCCAATGCCTAACGGTAATGTTTTAATGATTTGTTATGAGGTTAGAAGTGCTGCAGAAGCTACTCAGGCAGGGTCATCTACTAGCGCGGTATTTTACTCCGAAAAAATAATTGAAGTTAAACAAACTGGTCCAACAACTGGAGTGATAGTTTGGGAATGGAAGTTATGGGAACATTTGTGTCAAAATGTTAACGCTGCAAAAGATAATTACGTGTCTTCAATTGTTAATAATCCACAATTAATGAATATAAACTATCTTGGAACTAGCAATACCAACCCACAAAATTCATCAGCAGGTCTTCCCGATAGGTGGCACATGAATGGCTTAGATTATAATGCCAGTCTTGATCAGATTGCAATAAGTATGCATTATATGAATTCCGTATTTGTGATTGATCATAGTACCACAACTGCGGAAGCTGCTGGGCATACAGGAGGAGTTTCTGGCAAAGGAGGAGATTTTCTTTACAGATGGGGAAATCCTGCGTCATATGGAGTAACTGGAACTACAGTTTTTAATGTAGTTCATGATGCCCATTGGGTTCCAAGTGATAATCCACTTTATCCAAATTATTTGGCAGGTTATAATAATCAAGGAGGAACAGGAGGTAAGACTGCTGTAACAATATGGAATCCACCTTATAGTGGTAATAATTATTCGTTAACAACAGGACAGGCATATTTGCCTGCAACTTATGGATACCAATATACTACAGCTTTTACTGCAACAAATGAAGGAAATTCGCAGCAGCTACCTAATGGAAATTTGTTAGTTAATAATTTCCAGGGGTCAATTTATGAAGTAAATTCAGCTGGTACAACATTATGGACAAAAACAGCTGCAATGTCTTCTCATGCTTATAGATTTACAAAATGTTTTGTAAGAGGTCCTCTTGTTACCGCTAGCCCTTCTGCATATGCAGTCTGTCTTGGAAATTCTGTAACATTAAATTCAAATGCAGTATCGGTTACTGAAACAAGCCCTACTTATACATATGCATGGTCGTCTGGCGCAACTACTCAGAATCCAGTTGTAACACCAACAACAAATACTGTTTATACTGTAACCATTACAAATACCGCTATTGGATGTTCTGCAACAGCAACTGCATCTGTAAATGTAAATTCTTTACCAACTGCAAATGCAGGAACAGATGTTTCCATTTCTTCGGGAAGTTCAGCTACATTAACAGCAACTGGTGGAGGAACATATTTATGGAGTATTGGCGGAACAACAGCAAGTATTACTGTTTCGCCAACCGTTACAACAACGTATACGGTTACAGTGACTAATGCTAACGGTTGCACTGCCATAGATAATGTTATTGTAACGGTAACAGGTAGTACAATGAGTGTAAATGCAACATCAACTCCTCAACAAATTTGTGAATGGAGTTCGGTACAACTTAACTCTTCGGTTTCTGGCGGATCGGGACCAGTAACTTATTCATGGACTTCTACACCTGTAGGCTTTAGTTCTACATTGCAAAATCCTTCGGCATCACCACTTGTTTCAACTGTTTATACTGTTAGTGTAACAGATGGAACAAATAATGCAACTTCAGATATTTCTGTTACCGTAAATTCTTTACCTGCAATACCAACGGTTATTCAAAATCAGAATATACTTAGCTCTTCTGCAGCTAGCTTATATCAATGGTATCAATATAGTGTTTTAATGCCTGGCGAAACAAATCAGAATTTAAATATAACAGCTGATGGTTTATATCAGGTTGAAATAACTGACACAAACGGCTGTACTGCAATTTCTGCTGCAATAGATTATTTTTATACCGGCATTAAAAACACTTCAGTTGATAATTTAGTAACAATTTATCCAAATCCATCAACTGGAATTATAATTTTAAAAGGAAGTATATTAGAAAAGAATAATTTTGAAATAGAAGTATTTGACTTATGCGGAAAATTGCAATTTCAAACTAACAGTGAAAAGGAGATTGATTTATCTTTACTTCAGGAAGGAATTTATTACATAACAATTTCGTCAGGGGAAACAAAGATTAATAAAAAATTAACAATTATAAAATAAGCTAATATGAAAAATAAGCAGTTATTAAAATACGTCTTGACTATTGTAGTATTTGTTTTGTTTTCTAAAATAATTTGCGCACAACAATGGGGGTTATATACCTTGTATGCTCCAATAAATAGTACTCAAACTTATTTAATAGATACAAATGGAACAACGTACAAAACATGGACATCAACTTCTACTCAAAAAACAGGTTTTTCGGTTTATTTAATTCCAGGAGATACACTTGTCAGACCTGTAGCTCGCACGGGTAATTCTTTTACTGGTGGCGGGATGACTGGTGAGGTTCAAAAAGTAACATGGGATGGAACAGTAGTGTGGGATTATGTTTATTCATCATCAACATATTGTTTGCATCACGATATCGCACCAATGCCAAATGGAAATGTTTTAATGACTGTTTATGAGTCAAAAACTGCCGCAGAGGCTACAGCTGCTGGTTGTTCTTCTGCTATAATCATCTGGTCAGAAAAACTTATTGAGGTTAAACCTACTGGTCCAACTACTGGAACTATCGTTTGGGAATGGCATCTTTGGGATCACTTATGTCAGAATTATAGTTCTTCAATGCCAAATTATGTTACGTCAATTAGCCAAAATCCACAATTAATGAATATTAATTATAATACTTCAAAAGACTGGATTCACATGAATGGCATCGACTATAATGAAGCTTTAGACCAGATAACATTTAGTTCTCGTACAATGAATGAAATTTATGTTATTGATCATAGTACCACATCAGCAGAAGCAGCCGGTCACACAGGTGGCAATTCAGGTAAAGGTGGTGATTTCTTGTATAGATGGGGTAATCCAGCAGCGTATGGTGTTACGGGAACTACTGCAAACTGGAACGTAGTTCATGATGCACATTGGATTTCGAGCGATAATCCTAATTACCCGAATTATTTATGTGGATTTAATAATGGAGGAGTAGGTGGAATGGGAGCAAAATCAACAGTGGATATTATTAATCAGCCATATAACGGATCGGCCTATACTTATACTCCAGGTTCAGCAATGCTTCCTGCGTCTTATACATACAGACATACAAGCACATATACAACAAATAGTAATGGTGCTTCGCAACAATTACCAAATGGAAATATGTTGTTATGTTTATCTGTTTCAAATGTTTTATATGAAATAAATGCTGCCGGTACAACACTCTGGTCAAAAACAGTTACTGGTGCACCTGCAAATGCTTTAAGATATACAAAATGTTATGTAAGAGGGCCAATGGTTTCATCAAGCGCGTCCTCTTCTTTAATTTGCCCGGGAGAACAGGTTACTTTAAATTCAACAGCAACATCTGTTACTGAAACAAGTCCTACGTATACCTATGCATGGTCGTCTGGCCAAAATACTCAAAGCACAACAGTTAATCCAACATCGAATACAACTTATACAGTAACAATTACAAATACAGCTATAGGATGTTCGAGTACTGCTTCAGTTACCATAAATGTGAATTCTTTGCCAGCAACTCCTGTTGTTTCTCAAAATATGAATACTTTAACTTCTACTGTAGCTTTTTCATATCAATGGTATCAATATGGAGTTCTAATGCCAGGTGAAACAAACCAGACTCTTAATATTTTAACTGATGGATTATTTCAAGTTGAAATAACCGATGCAAATGGCTGTACTTCTATTTCAGATGCTATTGATTTTTACTATACCCGAATATCTCAACAGTTACTTGAAAATGAAGTAGTAATTTATCCAAATCCAACGGCGGGTAGCGTGATAATATTAAATGGTATGGGAAATAAAATTAGTTTGACAAATGCAATGGGTAATTTGTTAGAATCAAAAGAGAATATAAATGCTCTTGATTTATCTAAATATTCAAATGGCATTTATTATATTGCAATTACTTCAATGGAAGGTAAAGTTACAAATCAAAAAATAATTCTGATAAAATAATTAGCAATGAATATAAAACAAATTGTTATTTTGGGGATGCTTTTAGCATTAACAAATTGCATAAATGCTCAGGTTTTTACAAATTATACAACTGCAACTAGTGGTTTGCCAGATGATTTTGTAAATGGTGGAGTGGCCATAGATCAGAATAATAACAAATGGTTTGGAACGGGTTCTGGTGTTGCAAAATTTGATGATGTAAATTGGACAGTATATACCACGACTGATGGACTTATTGATAATTTTACAACCTGTATAGCAGTTGATTTAAATAACAACATTTGGGTTGGTACAAATTCTGGTGTAAGTAAATTTAATGGAACTACATGGACGAATTATACTACCGTAAATGGGTTGCCCATAGATGCAATTAATGATATAAAAGCAGATGCTGTTGGTAATGTTTGGTTTGCTACTTACGCCGGATTATCTAAGTTTAATGGAACAACTTTCACAAATTATACAACTGTTGAAGGTTTGTCGGTGGATTTAATTACAAATATTACTACCGATGCTTTAAATAATATTTGGCTTGGAACACTTGGAGGTGGTATTTCAAAGTTTAATGGAACAACGTTCACTAATTTTGGGTCATCTTCAAATATTGTAGACACAAACATTACTGCAATTATGGTTGATCATAATGATAACAAATGGGTAGGCACTTTTTTTGGGACTTCTGTTTTTAATAATAGCAATGTATGGGTTAGTGATTATTCTGTACTCGATGGCTTATATGGTGATTACGTAAGGGATATTAAAGAAGATTCTCACGGTAATATCTGGTTTGGAATATTTGTAGATTATCTTTTTGATGGTGCTATTACAAAATTTGATGGAACTAATTGGACTTCATATGCTGTTCCACAAGGACTAGTTGATTATCAGGTTAAAAAATTAGTAATTGATCAGCAAGATAATATTTGGATAGCTACTGGTATGGGAGTTTCAAAATTTGAAGATGTTACAGGTATTACAAATGTAGACTCACAAATTTCTGTCAGTGTTTATCCAAATCCAGCAAGTCAATTTTTGAATATTAGTCTTAATAAAAATGCCTCTTTATTTAATCAGAAAATAGAAATAGTAAATGCAGTAGGTCAAAAAATCGAAGAAATAAATTTAATAAATAATCAGAATAGTACTATTTCTCTCGAGAATTATTCCGAAGGAATTTATCTTTTAAAAACAGCAGAAGGTTCAACTAAATTTGTTGTTAAAAAATAATTTATTAAAAACTTAATGAATAAAATTGGTATATTGTTATTTTTTCTTTTTCCGTTAATTGTTTTAGGACAAAAATTTGCGGTTATAGGCGATTACAGAGGAGGTGATACAAACGCCTTAAAAGTTTCGCAACTTGTAAGAAGTTGGAATCCAGATTTTGTTGTTACAACAGGCGATAATTATAGACCAGCACAGGGAACAATTGATTTTCAGGTTGGACAATTTTATCATGAATTTATTTTTCCTTATGTTGGATCTTATGGTTTAGGCGATATGGTTAACAGATTTTTTCCAGCTATTGGAAATCATGATGTGGAAGGAACTGGCTTAATAGATTATCTTAATTATTTTTCTTTGCCAGGAAACGAAAGATATTATGATTTTGTTAAAGGAGATTGTCATTTTTTTATTCTAAATAGTGATTATACTGAAATTGATGGAAATACAAGTTCTTCAATACAGGGAGTCTGGTTGCAGAATTTATTAGCCGCATCTTTATCGAAATACAAACTGGTATTTCTTCATCACCCACCGTTTAGTTCTGGTGCTCATGGCTCTAATATTTATGCTCAATGGCCATATAAACAGTGGGGCGCAACTGCAGTCTTTGCGGGCCATGATCATGATTACGAAAGATTATATATTGATAGTTTTCCTTATTTTATTTCAGCTGCAGGTGGGGCTGCACTTTATACTACTTTTAATAATTATCCAGGTACTCAGCATTTTTATGCCGATAACTTTGGCGCATTGTTAATAGAAGCGAATAGTGATAGTATGTTATTAAAATATTATAATATTAAAGATTCTTTAATAGATAGTTATGTGATAAAGAGTCCATCAGCTGGCATAAAACCGATAAATTTAAAGCCCTTTGATATAGATAACATTATACAGAATTTCCCAAATCCATTTTTAAATTCAACAACAATCAGATATTATATTAAAACAAGTTGTAATGTAAATTTGTCAGTATTTAATTCTACTGGCCAAAAAATAATTACCCTGATAAATTCAAAACAAAACAAGGGAGATTATCAAATACTGTGGAATGCTAGCGATTTTCCGGCAGGTGTTTATTCTATATGTTTAAGGGCTGGCGAAAATAGATATTTAGTAAAGACAATAAGAACAGAAAACAAATAAATCATGATAAGTATTTTTAAAAAATATTCTGTGAGAGCATTGTTTTTGTCAATTTTTTTCATTTGTTTTTTTCAACAAACAAAGGCTCAATACGATTTTTACGATAATAATTATATTCGCGAAATTCGTTTATATTTTACCCAATCAAACTGGGATCATAAACTTGATAGTTTATTTGTTATAGGATTGGAAGAAAGACTACTCGCTTCTGTAACTATAGATGGAGTTGCTTTAGATAGTGTTGGAGTTAGATATAAAGGATATAGCTCAGTAGATACAGCAAACATTAAGAATCCACTTAATATTGAACTTGATTACATCAAATTAAATCAGGATTATCATGGAATTACAAAACTAAAACTTAGTAATGTTATTCACGATCCTTCCTTTGTTAGAGAAGTATTGTCATACGAAATAGCAAGAAAATATATGCCTGCTTCAAAGGCAAACTATGCAAATGTTTATGTTAACGATACATTAATGGGATTATATAACAATGTGGAAGCAGTAAATAAAAATTTTGCAGAAACACATTTTGGAACCAGGTATAATTCATTTTTTAAAGGGAATCCTGCTGTTCTCAGTTACCCTACGGGTTCTAATTCAAATTTGCAATATTATAATTCAGATTCTACGTCATATTATCCATATTATTCGATCGAGTCGGATTATGGCTGGACTGATTTACTTAATTTAACAAATATTCTTAACAACCAGTTCGATAGTATAGAAAATATTTTGAATATTGACCGTACACTTTGGATGTTGGCTTTGGATTATTCACTTGTGAACCTCGATAGCTATATTGCTTATTCTCAGAATTATTATTTATGTTTGGATAAAAATAGAAGATTTAATGCAATATTATGGGATTTAAATATGTCTTTTGCAAGTTTTCGTTTATCTGATGGTGGAACCTCTGCAATGACTGGTGGATTGTCTATTGCTGGAGCAAAAAATCTTAATCCGTGCGGACTAGTAACTTATTCTATTTCTCCTCGCCCACTTATTAAAAAAATTTTACAAAATGCTACGTGGAAAAAGATGTATTTAGCTCACATCAGAACAATAGTTAATGAGAACTTTGTTACAGAAAATTATTATTCCCGTGCACAGCAATTGCATTCGTTAGTTGATAACAGCGTTCAGAATGATTTTAATAAATTTTATAGTTATTTAGATTTTGTTAATAATATTGATACTACAGTAGGTGGTACTGCCGGTATGATTCAATATCCGGGAATTAAAGATTTTATTCAAGGTAGAACTACTTATTTAAGTAATTATTCTGGATTTCAGGGTGCACCTTCAATTACGATTATTTCTGATTCAGTTATTATGGGAAATCAGGTTTGGGTTTCTGCTAAAATAAATTATCCCGATAGTTGTTTTCTTGCATATCGTTATGGGATTTATGACATATTTAACAAAGTTAAAATGTACGATGACGGAACCCATAACGATGGTGCTCCCGGAGACAGTGTTTTTGGAGCGGCTATTATTGATTCAATTGTTATTCAATATTATATTTATGCGCAGAATTCTGTAGCAGGTGCATTTTCCCCTGAAAGGGCAGAATATGAATTTTATACTATTCAAAAAATTGCTCCAAGCAACGTTGTTATAAATGAGTTTATGGCTGATAATCCTGATTATACAGTTGACAATTATTATGAATATGATGATTGGATAGAATTGTATAACAATTCAAATATTGATTTTAATATGTCAGGATTATACCTTTCAGATGATAAAGCGAATTTTTTAAAATGGCCTTTTCCTGATACTGTTATAAAAGCTAAAGATTATTTAGTTGTTTGGGCCGATAATAATATAACACAAGGACCAATGCATTCAAATTTTAAATTGTCAAAATCAGGTGAAGCCATTTATTTATCATATTCTGCTGATAATATTCTTGATTCAACTTTTTTTGGCATGCAAATTTCTGATATCTCTACAGGTAGATATCCAAATGGAACAGGTTCTTTTGGAGCAATGTTACCAACAATTTCTTCAACAAATTCACCATTTTCTGTAAATGAGATTAAATTTTCACCCGAAATTTCTGTCTACCCTAATCCTACAAATAGCTGGATTGAGGTTAATATACAAAACAACAATTTTAGTAAATGGACAATGGAATTAGTTTCAATTGCTGGAACAATTCTTTTTCATGAGGATTTAAAAATGAATAATTACGAAAGTATTTCTAAAAGATATGATATTAGTAAATTTCCAAAAGGAATGTATTTTATAAAACTTACGACCGAAAAAGACGTTTTTGTTAAGAAGATAGTATTTAATTAATTAGCATTCTGGGAGGCTATAAAATATGTTAAAAAACATACAATGAAGCAACTTTAATTTAAAATTTAGGTCTTTAGTTCAATTTAACATTATTTTGAAGTAAAGAATAACTAAATTTAAAATTCAGTTTATGAATAAAAATATAAAAATAATAACTAGTTCAACAAAATCGATTAATTATAAATTTATCAAATTTATATTTGTGGTAAGTCTGTTTTTGCTTAACACTTTTCTAACATTTTCTCAGTGGACTAATAATTTATCCTTGAATACTTCGATTTGCACATCGGTAAACGATCAAAAAGATTATAGTATAGCATCAGATACTAAAGGAGGGGCTTATATAATTTGGAATGATAAAAGAAATAATATTTTAAAATCTGATATTTATGCTCAAAGAATTAATTCTTTAGGGTATAATGTTTGGACAACCCAAGGAATTGGAGTTTGCACTACTCTAGCCGATCAGGCAAATCCTTCGACTGTTGAAGATGGAAATGGAGGTGTAATAATTGCCTGGGATGATTCAATAAATGGAGATAGAGATATTTATGCGCAAAAGCTTGATTCGTCAGGAAATCCGCAATGGGCAATTAATGGAGTTCCAATAGTAGTTAAAGCGAATAAACAAAAGAATGTAAAGATAATTTCTGATGGAGCAGGCGGTGCAATTGCTGTTTGGGAAGATTCTTTAGCTGGGTATTGGGATATTTATGCGCAGCGAATATCTGCTAATGGGGTTGTCATGTGGACGGCAACTGGTGTTCCAGTTTGTACCGAAATAATGAATCAAAAGAATGCAAGATTGGTAACCGATGGTTCTGGTGGTGCTTATATTGTATGGCAGGATAAACGTGGTGGAATTGATTTTGATATTTATGCACAACATTTGAATTCATCAGGAACTCCTCTTATGGCAATAAATGGAGTTTCTGTTTGTAGTGTAATAGATAAGCAAACCGACCCAAAAATTGTTTCCGATAAACTTGGTGGTGCTATTGTTACGTGGCCAGATAAAAGAAGTGGACTTGGTTATGATGTGTATGCTCAAAGAATTAATTCGTTAGGCGATATGTTATGGACTGCAAATGGCGTTGCTGTCTGTACCGCCGATAGTTCTCAAACTTCAATTGATATAACTGCCGACAATATAAGTGGAGCAATTTTAACCTGGAGGGACAAAAGAAATGGGCTATACCATGATATTTATGCTCAAAAAATTAATATGACAGGCACAATAGCATGGCCATTAAATGGGATTAAAATCTCAATTTCAGCACTTAGTCAAACCAGTCCTAATATTTGCGGCGATGGTTCGGGTGGTGCAATTATTACATGGCAGGATTCAACAGTTGGTAATTGGGATGTTTTAAGTCAGAGAATAACAGCAAGTGGTACTTTGTTATGGGCTAACGGAGGGAATTTGGTTTCTAATGCAAACAATACGCAAACAAATCCTAAAAATATTTCAGATGGTAAAGGTGGTTGTATTTATGTTTGGCAGGATTTTAGGAATGGCTTAGATGATGATATTTATGTCCAACACTTCTCTTCTCAGGGCACAGAGGGAATTTTTAACGAATTAAATTTAAATAATGAAGGCATACTTATTTTTCCAAATCCCATAAACGAATCAGCAAAAATTCAATGTTTAAACGATAAAATAAATATTAATAATTGTGTTGGTATAATTTATGATATTTATGGAAGAGAAATAAGTACTTTTGATGTTGGAAAATCGAGCTTAATAATTAATGTAACTGATTTTTCAAGCGGAATTTACTTTTTAAAAATAATGGAAAATGAACAAATAATTTCTTTTCAGAAATTTATTAAAAATTAGCAAATAAAATAAAGACATGAAAAAATCATTTTTAACAATAGGAATAAGCCTTATTACTTTGATTGTTGTTATTTCGCTTATTTCTTGTAAAAAAGGACCAGGCGAAGGAGGTAGGGCAAGCATTAATGGAAAAGTGTTTTCTGTTAACTATAATTCTTCGTTTACAGTACCTCAGGATTCGGGGTATTTAGGAGCGCAAAAAGTATATCTTATTTATGGCGATGATATTATTGTTGGTGACGATCAGGATTCTAATAATGAAGGAGCATTTGAGTTTAATTTTCTTAGAAAAGGCAAGTATAAAGTTTATGTATATACAAAAACTCTTGCAAATCATTTGGACAGTGCAATTGTTCAAGAAGTTGAAATAACAGAGCGCAAACAAAGCGTAGAATTGCCCGACTTTAAAATTAAAACCAGTAAAAATTAAAGAAACATGTCACGAATTATTTTTTCATTAATTATTGTTATATTTTTTTCTTCTGCTTTATATTCTCAAAGTAAAAAAGAGAAAAAAGCAATTAAAACATGGGGTATTAAATCTGTTACCGAAACGGTAACCGAAAATGTAAATGGAAAAGATGCAACAAGGAAGGATTTATATTCAATATTTGATAAAAACGGAAATACAACTTATAGTGAGGAATATAAAAAAGATGGTAGTTTAAAACATAAAGAATCAAACAAGTACGATTCAAAAGGTAATAAAACAGAGGAAACTGTTTTTGATGCTGCAAATAATGATAAAGAGAAAAATTATAAACGAACCTATAAATATGATTCAGAAGAAAACAAAACAGAAGAATCAGAATTCGACGAAACGGGTAAATTAGAAAAAAAAATACAGTACACCTATAACCCAAAAGGCGAAAAAGTTTCCGAAGCAGAATTTAACGGTATGGGAAAAGTTACTAAAAAAACTGTTTATGCTTATGATTCTAAAGGGCTAAAGGCAGTTAAAAAAGAATTTGATGCTAATGATAAAGTAATTTCTACAAGAACATATAAATACGAATTTTAATGCACGATTTTAGTTCCATATTATCCAGATTTGAATCAATTTCGCTCGAAGAGATGGATAGCGTAAAACTTATGGAACGAACTGATACTAAATATGTATTTCCCATAACATCTTTACCTGAAATTCTTGAAGGAATGATTTCGCAATATCGCTTGCTTGAAATTAACAATGTGCGCGTTCAGAGATATGAATCACTTTATTATGATACAAAAGATTTTTTGCTTTACAGAAAGCATTTGGTGGGTAAACCAGACAGATACAAAATTCGTTTCAGAAGATATATTGATTCCCAGGGATTAACTTTTTTAGAAGTAAAACATAAAAACAATAAGAAAACTACTTCAAAAAAAAGAAGCAAAATGAACGATATTGAATCAGGAATGATTGATAAAGCAACAGAATTTGTAATTAAACATACTCCATATCAGCCCGAAATATTTGTTCCATGTATTTGGGTAAATTATTCAAGAATGACTTTTGTTAATAAATATTCTCAGGAAAGATTAACAATAGACACTAATTTGAATTATTTAAATGCATATGATCAAAGTAACGCTTCTTGTTCTTTCCCGCAAATGGTAATTGCAGAGGCTAAAAGAGAAAAAGCAGCATCTGTTTCACAGTTTATTAGACTGGTACGAAATATAGGTGTAAGAGAAGGATCTATTAGTAAATACTGTTTTGGTATTTATAATTTAGTTAATGAAGTTCCAAAAAATAATTTAAAACCAAAAGTTCGCTTTGTATATAAAATGGCTGGACTACAATTTATAAATAAATAAAAAAGATTAATTATGACTCTTTTACAAATTGCAACAGATGCTATGCCCGGAGGATGGGAATTGTTTAATAAAATATCTCCAAAGTTTTTTATACGATTAAGTATTGATCTTTTATCTGTTTTTGTTCTAGTAAGATTTGTTTATTATCCAAGCTATAAAAACAGAGAATTCTTTTTTACTTTCTTTATTTTTAATGTAATTGTGTTCCTTGTTACATATATGATGAATAAAATAGAAATGTCTATGGGGGCAGCATTTGGACTGTTTGCTGTTTTTGGAATTCTGCGCTACCGTACCGAGGGGATTTCAATAAAAGACATGACCTATTTATTTCTCTGTATTGCTGTAGGTTTAATTACCGCTGTTGCAAAGGGGGGCTGGGACGAATTATTGCTGATTAATTTTATCATAATTGCAGTAACAACATTGCTTGAAACAGGTGTAATTATGAAAAAGGAAAATGGTAAAACAATATTATACGAAAATATTGAAATGATTAAGCCCGAAAATCACGAAAAACTTTTGGAAGATTTGAGAACAAGAACAGGCTATGATATACATCGTTTTAATATCATTAAAATTGATTTTCTTAAAGATATGGCAACTTTGCGTGTATACTATTTTGATTCAAAGAAAAGAAAAATTTCAATTTAAAAAGTAATGAGTCGCTTTATTAATAAAATTGTGCTAATTGTTATTTTGTCTTTTTTTGTTGCCAAAAAAGAGGTAGTTGCTCAAATGGTATATCCTGATGCGGGTTCGTGGAATACCTTTAATATCGACTATAAAATCAATAAAAAAATAACAGGATTGTTTACACAGGAATGTAGAATTAAAGAAAATTTTACACGGTTAAACCTTTTTTATACTAATTTGGGATTAGAGTATAAAATTAACGATTTTTTTAAAGCTGCATTGGTTTATAGGTTTATTGAAAAATATCAGGATGATAATTCATTTAGTTTTCGACATCGCTTAATGCTTGATTTAACATTAAAGAAAAAGTTTGAAAAAATCAGCTTGTCTTATCGTCAAAGAATTCAGGCAGAAGAAAGAGATATTTATTCAAGCGAAATAGGCAAACTACCGGAATGGTATTCGAGAAATAAATTTGCGATAAAATATGATACCGAAAAAAGATATACTCCTTATGCAGCAATTGAGTTAAGGTATCAATTAAGAAATCCACGCGAATGGCAATCCGATAACACATGGCACAGAAATCGTTATTCGTTTGGCGTTGATTATAAATTAAACAAGAAAAGCACCTTTGGTATTTATTATCTTATTCAAAGAGAGTACAATGTAGCGCTTCCACAGAATCAATATATTCTTGGTTTAGAGTATTCTTTGTCGTTATAACAATATACAGTTAATTTTTATTTACAACAAGCTTGTTTCTGGCAATTGTGCCGTTTGAATTTATAAGCCTTATTTCGTAAATGCCATTACTAAAATTAGCTAAAGAAATTTCTTTATTTCCTTTTATATCTATAACAGATGTGCTGTAAACTTTTTGACCGTTATAATTGTAAATTTCTAGTTTAGAATTACCATCATTGTTTTGTGTTAACCATTCTGCATTAACCGAACCACCTGTTGCAGGATTAGGAATAAGTTTTATATAATTTTGTTCATTAGAATTTTCTCGAATTCCGGTGCAATTATCTACAAAAACGGAATCAATATGACTTGAAATGCAAAGTGTATCTGTTGTTATTGCTAGTCCATTACAAATGACCGAAAAATCATCTATGTTCCAACCGCTATATTGAATTGAACCATCAGTAACCCCTAATCCAAATCTTACTTTAAAATCCGGCGAATTATTAGCTGTTGGAGTAGGATATGTTCTAATTGTCCAAGCACTTTCTGCTAAAGTTGCAGTGTTGTAATATATGTTTGTCCATGTGCCTCCTCCATCTGATGAAGCGTCAATATACATGTGGTCATACGAAGGCGATTCGGTACCACTAAAACTGTAAAAGTCTATTTTACAAGAATTATAATTTGAACAATCTATTAAAGGGGAAGTAAGCCAGTATGTTTGTGTCATGCCTGCAGGATAGCATTCTCCAATATAAGTTCCAATAATAAGATTATCATTAGACGGTGAATGATCTAATGATGGGTCTTGACTACCTGAACAGCCAGTACTTACAGTTGCAGTATCTCTTTCCCAACCACCTGATCCATAACCAGCCCACCCTTTATCTGTACTGAAATCATCATTAAAAACTGTTGCTATTCCAAATGTTGTGTCTGAATGTGTTAAGCCATAATTATATTGAATATTATTCCAACCAATATTGGCTAATGATGGATTAAAAAGAGTGTCATTTATTCCTAATCCTATAAAATATCCTCCTGAAGGATTTCCAGAAAGAGAAATAGGAGAGTTATTATTACAGATAGTATCGGTTAATCCGGTAAAATTTATATAACTATTTTGAAAAATGTTAATTCTTATTGAATCTACAGAAACAATAGCTCCATTGTAGTGTGTTACAGTTACCCACATTGAGCTATCCGGAATAAATAGAGGAGGCGTTATACCATTATAAAAAATGCCATTAGAATTACTCCAATAAATAGAATCTGAAGGAGATGGATTAACCTGAGATGAAACTATTATATTATCAAGTCCCCAATGGTCCCATACATCACCAGAAGTATTAACCTGATACCACCTAAACCATGTATTCCCATTTGTGCTTAATGTTTGACAGTAATTATTCCAAACGGTAAGCATAGGGTCATTACCTCCAAGTGGATCCCAATAATTTATATCTATCCATGGGCCTGTAATACCGGTACTGGAATATTGTAAATGAACTCCTTCTGTTGGTTCGTCAGGCCCTTCACAAGGAGATATACCAGTAATCTGACTTGCGTATTTCATGTCAAAGCAAATAGTTACTGAATTTATTATATTAAATGGAGGAGAAATAATTTCTCTTGGAAATGTTGTTGCTGGACCTATCCATAAATATGTAGTGCTATCAACACTTGCGCCGCATGGGTTTGTAAACATTGGACCAGAGTTCGAAGACCATCCAGCCTCAAGTGTATCTGTGTTAAAATTTGCAGTACCCAATATTAGTTCGCAATTTAGAAATGATTGTAGTTGAACCGAACTGCCCTGACAAACATTATAAACATGATTTGGAACTGCAAGCTGGCATTGTGAATAGGACTTAAAAAAGCCAAATATAAAAAACAGTATGCTAATGGAAAAATATAATACTTTCATATGTTATAGGTTATAATTATTTGCAAGATAAAATAAGCATTAATTAAATGCAAATAAAGTAACTAATATCTAACAAATAAGTTGCGAAAAAGTTTTAAAGTGTTGCTATTTGTTAGATTTTTGAATAATAAAAACATAAGTTTTATTTTAAATAAGGATATAGAAGCCTAATATTTTTTATATTTTTTTAATATATATGTGTTTATAATATTTATTACCTTCGCACACGGATTTATTTATTAAATAATGAAGCCAAAGCGCGACAAATCAATTATTCGTAGGCTAGTAAGTTCATACATTACAACTGTAATTAGTATTTCTTTAGTGCTATTTATGCTTGGTCTTATTGGTATTTTAGCCTTAAGTTCAAAACGGCTAAGTGACTATGTTAAAGAGAATATCAGTTTTTCGGTTTTTTTAAAAGATGATGTAAAAGATGCCGATATTTTAAGACTGCAAAAAAATCTTGACGCTGCTCCTTATGTTAAATCAACTTTGTTTATTACTAAGGATATGGCTGCCGATCAGCTTAAAAAAGATTTGGGCGAAGAATTTGTGGAATATCTTGAGTATAACCCACTTCCTCAGGCAATTGAAGTTAAGTATTATGCCGAATATGCAAATCCTGATAGTATTGTAATTATAGAAAGAGAATTAAAACAATTTCCGCAGGTAAGCGAGGTATATTATCAAAAAAACTTAGTTTCTTTAATAAACGATAACGTAAATAAAATAAGCTTAATAGTGCTTGTTTTCAGTATTTTATTACTTATAGTTGCAATTGCATTAATAAATAATACAATGCGTCTTTCTGTTTATTCAAAAAGATTTAATATTAAAACAATGCAATTAGTTGGTGCAACAAAAAGTTTTATCAGATGGCCATTTATTAAAGCAAGTGTCTTCCAGGGAATTTTTGCTGCAGTTATTGCAATAGCTCTATTATCCGCAGTAATTTCTGTTGCTGAAAGAGAACTTGATAATATTATTAGTTTAAATGACTTTAGTTTAATTGGAGTTTTGTTTGGAATAGTAATTTTATTAGGAGTTTTAATAACAGCACTTTCATCATATTTTGCTGTAAGCAGATATTTAAGATTAAAATCATCAGAGTTATATTTTTAAAAAAATAACATTATGTCAAAAGAAGAAAACAATAGCGGTGCAGTTTTAGGTAAAATGAATTATATTTTATTGGCCGCAGGATTTATAATAGTTGTAATAGGATATTTACTAATGGCAGGTGGCAAAGCATCAGATCCAAGTGTTTTTTCGGAAGAATTATTTTCGACCACAAGAATAACTGTAGCACCTATTTTAATTTTATTGGGATTAACCGTTAGCGCAGTTGCGCTTGTTTTAAAACCAAAAGAATAAAGGTTAATGACCTGGATTGAAGCAGTTGTCCTTGCAATTATTCAAGGCATTACTGAATTTTTACCTATTTCATCTACTGGGCATATGATTATTGCTCAGAAATTAATGGGCTTAGAAGCTACTGAATTTACAAAAGCGTTTATAGTAAATATACAGTTTGGCTCTATTTTATCTGTTTTGGTTTTATATTGGAAAAGATTTTTTCAGTCAATAAATTTATATTACAAACTTTTTATAGCTTTTCTTCCTGCTGCAATAATAGGTTTTGTGTTTGGTGATTATCTTGATTTACTTCTCGAAAATGTGCTCGTTGTTGGAATTGCATTATTTGTCGGCGGATTTGTTTTTCTATTTGTTGACAAATGGTTTGAAAACAATAACAAAGATCAGAATGTTACTTTCTTAAAAGCGTTTAAGATAGGGGTTTTTCAATGTATAGCGATGATTCCGGGTGTTTCAAGATCTGCTGCTACCATAATTGGTGGTATGTCGCAGGGTTTAACCCGTAAAAACGCTGCCGAATTTTCTTTTTTTCTAGCTGTTCCAACAATGCTTGCTGCTACAGGATATAAACTGCTGTCAAATTACAAAACTTTGTTTTTTAATTTAGACAATACAATTAATATTCAAAACATAAAACTTTTAGCCATTGGAAATATTGTTGCATTTATTGTTGCAATGATTGCAATAAAAACGTTTATTTCTATTTTAACAAAGTATGGCTTTAAAGGTTTTGGTTATTACAGAATTGTACTTGGTGCAATAATTATAATTCTTTTTGCACTCGGCTTTAATCTTAGCATAATTTAATGAAACCTGTTTCAGGAGAGAGCGGAATACTCTTAATCGATAAGCCTTATCGCTGGACATCTTTTGATGTTGTTAATAAAGTGCGCTCTGTTATTAAAAACCAGACAGGTGTTCGTTTTAAAGTAGGCCACGCAGGAACCCTTGATCCTTTGGCTACAGGGTTATTAATAATTTGTTATGGAAAAGAAACTAAATCAATTTCCCGATTTATGGAATTTGATAAAGAATATATAGCAACGGTTAAACTAGGAGCCACTACCCCAAGTTTCGATTTAGAAAAACCAATCGATCAAATATTCCCTTTTGAACATATTACACAAGATATGGTAAAGGAAGTTCTGGTAAAATATACAGGAGAGCAGAATCAGGTTCCACCAATTTTTTCTGCTAAATGGATAGATGGCAAACGAGCATACAAATATGCAAGAGAAGGAGAAGAAATAGAAATAAAACCAGTTTCTGTAAATATTTATAAATTAGAACTAATATCTTTTGATTTGCCCGAAATTACAATTAAAATAAATTGTAGCAGGGGAACTTATATTAGAGCAATTGCCCGAGATATTGGACTCGATTTACAAAGCGGGGCACATTTAACTTCTTTAAGAAGAACAAGAATTGGAGAATATAATGTAGAACAGGCAATCGTTCCAGATGAATTTGTAAGATTAATGAATGAACCTGAATCTTTTTCGTGATAATGCACTAATTTTGCAACCCTTAAAATAAATTTTAGGTTAAATAAAACAAATAGCGAAACCATACGTATAAAGGCCGTATTATAAATACAGAATTCTTACTAAAAATCATATAAAAAATGAAACTTTCACAGTTTAAATACAAATTACCTGACGAATTAATTGCTTTACATCCATCTGATAGCAGAGACGAATCTCGTTTAATGGTTGTAAACAGAGCTAAGAACAAAATTGAACATAAAGTTTTTAATGACGTTATTAATTATTTTAGCGAACATGATGTTCTAATAATGAATAATACTAAGGTTTTTCCTGCTCGTTTATATGGTAATAAGGAAAAAACTGGTGCCAAAATAGAAGTGTTTTTACTTCGTGAACTTAATCGCGAACAGCGTTTGTGGGACGTAATGGTTGATCCAGCCAGAAAAATACGAATTGGCAATAAATTATATTTTGGGGATAACGATCAGTTAGTAGCCGAAGTAATAGATAATACTACATCTCGCGGACGTACTTTAAGGTTTTTGTTTGATGGAGAATATGAAGCATTTAAAAAAGCACTTTATGATTTAGGCGAAACTCCATTGCCTAAATTCATTAAACGTGAAGTTGAACCTGATGATGCTCATAGATACCAAACTGTTTATGCTCAACATGAAGGAGCTGTTGCTGCACCAACTGCCGGATTGCACTTCAGTAAAAACTTAATGAAACGTCTTGAAATAAAAGGAGTTGATTTTGCTTTTCTAACACTTCATGTTGGGCTAGGTAACTTTAGACAAGTAGATGTTGAGGATTTAACAAAGCATAAGATGGATTCAGAAGAAATTCATATTACTCAGGAAGTTGCCGATATGGTTAATAAAGCGAAAATAGCTAAAAGTAATGTCTGTGCTGTTGGAACAACTGTTATGCGTACATTAGAAAGTTCGGTTTCTTCCGATTCATTTTTAAAACCTATTGATGGCTGGACAAATAAATTTCTTTTTCCTCCATACGAATTTAATGTTGCTAATATGATGATTAGTAACTTGCATTTACCGCAGTCAACAACAATGATGACAGTTTCGGCTTTTTCGGGTTTTGATTTACTTATGGAAGCATATAGAGTGGCCGTTAAAGAAAAATATAGATTTGGCACCTATGGTGATGCCATGATAATTATATAATACTAATCTTGATTATAAAATAGCCCAACCAATTGTCCCTCTTTTTTGAAGAGGGTTGGGGAGATGAATAAACAACCTGGGCTATTTTAAAATCCGCTGCAGCGGATAAATGGTACAAAAACAAAAAACCCCGACTTCTCGGGGTTTTTTGTTTTTATGAATTGTGTCAGATTATTCTTGTTCTTTTTTCTCTGCAAGTTTCTTTAATGCCTGTTCTTGAATTGTAGCATTTACAGGAGAATATCTTAAGAATTCCATTGAGTAATTAGCTCTTCCACTCGAGATATTTCTTAATTGTGATGCATATCCAAACATTTCCATTAATGGTACTAGTCCGTTTAGTTTTTGTGAACCTTTGCGGTATCTGCGCATCGATTCAATAACTCCTCTGCGACGGTTTAAGTTACCTACTACGTCACCAATATATTCGTCTGGAGTGTTTACTTCTATTTTCATCATTGGTTCTAATAAAACAGGGGCAGCTCTCATAAATCCTTTTTTAAAGCAGATTGAAGCACAAGTTCTAAAAGCCATATCTGATGAATCTACTGGATGGAAAGAACCATCTAACAAGGTTATTTTTACATCAACAATAGGGAAACCGGCTAACACACCTTCTAAAATTGTTTTCTGAATACCTTTATTAACCGAAACCACATATTCTGCTGGAATTGAACCGCCCTTTATTTTGTCAACAAATTCATATCCTTTACCAGGATTTGGCTCCATGCGAATTTTAACATTTGCAAACTGACCTTTTCCGCCTGTTTGTTTTGATAATTTATAGTCGCAATCAAGCTCCGCTGTAATAGCTTCGCGAAAAGCAACAGAAGGTTCGGCAACAACAACATCTACTTTAAATTCATGTTTTAATCTATCAACAATAATTTCTAAATGTAGCTCGCCCATTCCAGCAACTATTGTTTCTGCTGTTTCTTCGTCAAAACGAACGGTAAAAGATGGATCTTCATTTGAAAGTTTGCGTAAAGCTTCGCCAAGTTTTTCTTGCTCTTTACGAACTGCAGGAGTAATTTTAAGTTCAATTACCGGTGGCGTAATATGAATGTTTTCAAGTAATAATGGATGATCTACATCACACAAAGTATCACCAGTTTTAGTTAGTTTCATTCCAATTAATGCAACAATGTCGCCTGGTCCTGCCTCGCTTATATCTTCTCTATCTTTTGCGGAAATTCTAAGTATACGCCCAATTCTTTCGGCTTTTCCTTTTGTAGAATTTAATACCGGCATACCACTTTTTAGTAATCCCGAATAAATTCTGATAAAAGTTTGCTGCCCAACAAATGGGTCGTTAATAATTTTAAAAGCTAAAGCTGCAAAAGGTTCTTTTGCTGAGGGACATCTTTTATGGGTTTTTTCTGTTTCGATAAGGTCAGTTCCAACAACTGCTCCAACATCAATAGGAGATGGAAGATAATCAACAACTGCATCAAGTAAAAGTTGAACACCTTTGTTTTTATATGCTGCACCACAAAATACTGGTGTAATTAATAGTTTTAAAGATGCGTCTCTGCAAGCGATTTTTAGTAAATCGCATGGAATTTCTTTTTCTTCTAAAAAGAGATTCATTATTTCATCATTAAAATCGGCAATTTTTTCAATTAATGTTATTCTTGCTGCTTTTGCTGTTTCAATCATGTCGGCTGGAATCGAAATTTCTTCTCTTCCTTTTTCGGTAAAATTATATGCTTTGTATTCAATAAGATCGATAAGGCCGGTAAAGCTTTCTTCTGCGCCAATTGGAAGTTGAAAAGGAACTGCGTTAGCATCAAGATAATTATTCATCATTGTTACTACTTCATAAAAATCGGCTCCACTTCTGTCCATTTTATTTACAAATGCAATTCTTGGAACTTTATATCTGTCGGCCTGATTCCATACTGTTTCTGTTTGAGGCTCAACACCACCAATTGCACAAAAAACTGCAATCATACCATCAATAACTCTCAATGAGCGTTCTACTTCAATGGTAAAATCGATATGCCCTGGAGTATCTATTATGTTAATATTATGATTGTTCCACTGACAAGAAATAGCTGCAGAGGCAATTGTAATTCCTCTTTCCTGCTCTTGTTTCATAAAGTCCATAGTTGCTTGTCCGTCATGAACTTCACCTGTTTTACGAGTAACTCCGGTATAAAAAAGTATACGTTCGGTTAATGTTGTTTTACCTGCATCAATATGAGCAGCAATTCCAATGTTTCTTAATTTTCTTAATGGCATAAAAATGTTTGTGTCTTAATTTTGAGTATTTTAAGTGTTGTTTACTTGATTTTTTTTCAGAGTGCAAAGGTCTGATTCTTATTTGATAAAACAACAACCTTAAATAAAAATATTTTAATATTTGATGAATGATAGTAAATATAAGATAGATACAGTTTTAAATATTGTGAATATTTTATGCCAACTATAATTATAAAATAGCCCAACCTATTGTCCCTCTTTTTTGAAGAGGGTAGGGAGATGAATAAAAAAAATGGGCTATTTTATAATCCGCCGCAGCGGATAAATGGTATTATGCTTTAAAGTTTAATTAAAAATTCCTTTATCTTTACAGTATGAATACTTCTATTTCAGGCAAAATAATATCTGTTGTTCTCCCGGTTTATAACGAGACAATGAATATTATTCCTATGTACGAAATGTTGTTAAATGTTATTTCAAAAGTAAATGCAATTGCCGAATTAATATTTGTTAATGATGGTAGTAGTGACAACTCTCTTGAAATACTTAGAGGTTTAGCCGAAAAAGATAAAAATGTAAAGGTACTTTCTTTTACACGTAATTTTGGACATCAGGCAGCCATTACTGCAGGGCTTGATATTGCTCAAGGGGATTGTGTTGTAACAATGGACTGTGATTTTCAGGATCCACCGGAAGTTATTTTATTAATGCTGGAAAAATGGAGTGATGGGAAGAAAATCATTTACGGAAGACGGTCGTTAAGAAATGATGGTTTTTTTAAAAGAATGACGGCTAAGTTGTACTATAAAATTCTTTATAAGGCCAGCGATATTAAAATAATGGGGAATATTGGCGATTATAGATTAATTGATAAATCTGTAGTTATTGAACTTCGCCAGATGAAAGAAAAAAACAGATATTTAAGAGGCATGGTTCCATGGCTTGGGTTTAGTTATGATATAGTTGATTATAACCGACCAAACCGAAAATACGGAAAAACTGGATTTAGTGTTATTAAAATGTCACGATTGGCAATGGCCGGAATATTAAATTTTTCGTTATTGCCTCTGAGATTAGGTTTAATAATGGGAATATTTATAATTGCTACAGGAATGTTGTTTTTATGTTATCTGGCTATTAGATTCTTTTTTGACGATCAGTTTTATAAACTTCTCGAATGGCTCGCTGTTGTAAACTATATACTTATTGGCTTTTTATTTATTCTTATTTGGGTTGTTGCCGAATATATAGGTAGAATTTATGATGAGGTTAAAGGCCGTCCTCTTTATGTTATAGAAAGTAAGATTAACATTAATCAGGCATGAATATCCTTGTGCTTAATTATGAATATCCTCCTTTAGGTGGAGGGGCAGGTAATATCACTAAACAACTAGCAGAAAATTTTGCCAAACAAAAAAATAAGGTCGTTGTTATAACAACGTGGTATAATGATTTGCCCGAAAACGATAAAGAAACAAATAATTTAGAAGTTATAAGATTAAAATCAAAACGGAAATTTTTACATAGTTCTAATCCAATAGAAATGTTTTCGTGGATGAAAGAAGCGAATAGATTCTTAAATGAATATTTAAAAGATAATAAATTTGATGTCTGTCTTGCTAATTTTTCTATTCCTGGTGGTTTTGTTGCTAAAAGAATTAAAAAGACATTTAATATTCCATACTTTGTTTTATCACATGGTCACGATATTCCATGGTATTATAAAAAACAAATGTTTATTTATCATTTAGCTTTGTACTTTATTATTAAGTCTGTTTGTAAAAAATCTACTTTAAATTTTGTTCAAACAGAATTTATGAAGACTAATATTGATAAATTTATAGGCAAACGGTTAAAAAATAAAAACGTAATAATTCCTAATGGGGTTAGCTATAGCGACGAGAAGATATATGATAGAAGAGAAGAACCTTTTACTATTATTTTTGTTGGAAGATTTGTAGAACAAAAAGATCCTTTTACAATATTAAAAGCTTTAAAAAGATTAAAAAGA
Organism: uncultured Bacteroidota bacterium; assembly: GCA_903837285.1. Taxonomy (GTDB): domain Bacteria; phylum Bacteroidota; class Bacteroidia; order Bacteroidales; family GWA2-32-17; genus GWA2-32-17. Next base: position 95,022 of record CAILUD010000117.1, read on the forward strand.
ATGGATATTGGTTTTCGCCTTTTTCTTGTAGGTGATGGACCGTTAAGAAATAAAATGGAAAAATTTGTAAAAGCAAATAATCTCGAAAACGCTGTTTTTACAGGTTGGATACCTCAACCTGAAGTTCAGAAATATTATCAGAAGTCTCATATAATTATTACTCCATCTCATGCCGAAGGAATGTCGATTGCAAATTTAGAAGCACTTGCAGCTGGTGTTTTTTTAATTGCTACTCCTGTTAGTGGTAATAAAGAAATGTTATCGTGTTGCAAAAATGGAGTACTAATAGATTCTGGCAATTATAACGAAATTGCTAATCAGATTCAAAAATTTTACTTTCAGCAATACCTGCCAAAAAACCTATTAGCGCAAAACTCGGCACTTGAATTCATCGAAAAATATAATTGGCAAAACATTAGCGAACAGTACGTTAACGCATTTAGAAGTTGTCTAAATTAACTCATAAAAGGTAATTGCCTGTTATTGAGAGGTATGAAAATAATATTTTTAAAAAGGCGCAATTAAACATGTTTTATAACATAATATGTTGTTTTTTGGTATTAAATGTGATTTGTAACTTTGACAAAAAATAAAGTCAACATTAAAATCTTTAATTTTTAACTAAAAACACACACAATGAGAAAGAGTTTAGTTTTATTATCATGCATGTTCTTTTTATTAAGTACTGCATTGTTTGCTCAGAACACCAATATTGGTTCTGCAAAATGTAAAATGTGTCATACTGGTCCTGCAAAAGGAGATCAATTTAAAAAATGGTCAGAATCTAAACATTCTAAAGCAAATACCGCTGTAGGTGTTGCTGGTAAAGCAGAATGTGAAAAATGTCATGCTCCTGTTGCTGAATTTAAAGCAGAAGGTGTTACTTGCGAAGCTTGTCATGGTGCTGGAAGTGCTTACAAAAGCCCAACCATTATGAAAGATCAGAAACAATCAGTTGCAAATGGTTTAATTCTTCAAACTGAAGCTTCTTGCAAAAAATGTCACGATGCATCAAAAGCACCAAGCGGACACAAAGCTATAACTTTTGATTATGCTACTGCATCTGCAAAAGTTTCTCACAAAAAACCTTAAGTTTTAAAATACTTTATAAAAAAGGAGTCGTAAACACGGCTCCTTTTTTTTATATGGCTGAAATTTTCCTTTGCGCCCTTTGCATCTTTGCGAGAGTAAACAGCAACGCCGATAACGAAAAAACAGCAACGCTGGTAACACGGATTTAGCTGGTAAACATTGAAAAAACTACCCATTACCGTCATTCCGGGCTTGACCCGGAATCTGCTTAAGGTTATGTGGTTTATGTCACAAGTTACAAACTTGCGCCAAATGTGAATAAACACCATATATATTGTCATGTTGAGCGTGCGAAACATCTGTTTTGACAATATAAAGGAGGAAATTAGACATGTTTATTCGTTCTGTTTCGTGAGGACACAAACCATGGAGAGAGGGGATTTCGTCATGGCGGGCCTTGAACCGCCATCTGCTTAAGGTTATGTGGTTTATGTCACAAGTTACAAACTTGCGCCAAATGTGGATAAACACCATATATATTGTCATGCTGAGTTTCGAAGCATCTGTTTTGACAATATAAATGAAGAAATCAGACGCGGATTAAGATTTTCTAATTTATCCTTTGTGTTCCTCCGCCGCGGCGGAGTGCCTACCTTCGTGACCTTCGTGTTAAATTTTTTTCTTTGCGCTCTTTAAAAAATAGCAACGCTGATAACACGGATTTAGCTGATAAACACGGAAATACATTACCGTCATGGCGGGCTTGATCCGCCATCTGCCTAAGGTTGTGTAGTTTATGTCACAAGTTACAAACTTGCGCCAAATGTTTTAGCGGATAAACACGGATTAACGCCATATCTATATTGTCATGTTGAGCGTGCGAAACATCTATTTTGACAATATAAAGGAATAAATCAGCCGCGGATTAACGGTGATAAAGAAATAGCAACGCCGATAACACGGATTTAGCTGATTAACACAGATAAATACCATATATATATTCATGCTGAGCATACGAAATATCTGTTTTGACAATATAAAGGAGGAAATTAGACATGTTTATTCGTTCTGTTTCGTGAGGACACAAACCATGGAGAGAGGGGATTTCGTCATGGCGGGCTTGATCCGCCATCTGCTTAAGGTTCTGTAGTTTATGTCACAAGTTACAAGCTTGCGCCAAATGTTCTTGCGCCAAGTGGGGCATCAAGTGGGGTTTAATATAACCTTTGTGTTTCTTTGTGGCTTTCTTAGTGTACTTTGTGTTTAGTTTTTATTTCATGGTCTTGCGCTAAATGGTGTATTTATTTTAACATTTAAGCACTTTAATGCACAAAAGCAGCTTTTATTATGTTTAATAATTCAAAAAGTATAGCAATAATCTAGTTTTTACTTTATATTTTAACCTATTTACCTCTGGTAATAAATTATTTGCCAATTAAAAATTAGCATTCGTCAATTTTTTACGAAAATCTATTATTACCTATAACCACACCCGTATATTTGCGTATAAAACCAGGTAAAAATACCTGTTTTATTTCAGGTAAAAATACGCAAAATAATATAAAGACATAAACCTCAGGCATATGAAACAATCGATACTAGTTATTCTTCTTACTTTTTCTATAATATTTGCAAACGCACAGGGATGGATGTGGGCCACACAGTTTACTGGAGCAGGACAAAATCAACCAGTTAGTATATTGTATGATGCAACTGGATGTAGTTATGTTTATGGAAATTTTAACTTGACAGTTAATCAGGATGCCTATACTTTAACAAGTTCAGGTCCGCAGGATATTTATTTTGCAAAATACAATAAGCAAGGTCAAGTATTGTGGATAAAGCAAGTTGGTGGTTCTGCATCCGAAACAGCAGTGTCAATGTCATTAAGTAAAGATGGTAATTATATTTATTTATTAGGTTTTACTAATAGTAATCCTTGTCTTTTTGAAAGTAACAATATAGCAACAACTGGGTTAAATGACATTTTTATTGTAAAATACTCATTAGATGGAACATGTCAATGGGTGAAAAATGTTGCATATGGTGTTGATCATCAGTATATGGGTAATTTTGAACTTGATGCGAATAATAATATAATTCTTACCGGACATTTTTTAACTTCAGTAACTTTTTATGGTAACTCAACAACATTAACATCATTATATAATGGAATTAGACAAGGTTTTATTTCAAAGTTTGATCAAAACGGAAATCTAATTTGGGCAAAAATGCTTCAATGTGATAATTCTTCAAATACAATTAGAACAGTTAGTGTTGATAATACTGGTTATTATTTAAGTGGGATAAGTGCCGGAAATTTTCTTTTTGATATAGGTACAATAACTTCAACGGCATATGATGGTTTTATTTATAAAACAGATTTAAATGGAAATGGATTATGGGTTCGTAAAATATCTGGTACAGGTAACGAAGTATTGTGGAGACATAAAGGTGACAGTAATGGTAATCAGTATTTAACAGGTTATTTTAATAGTCCTTCATTAACTGTTGATTCAACTAGTAGCATCGCATCAAAAGTTAATTATGTAAATGTGAATTCAGGCACAAATGATCTGTTATTAATTAAGTATAATCAAAGCGGAACTTTACAATGGGTTAAAACAATGGGAACGGCTAGCGATGATGTTTCTTATAATTTAGATATAAAAGGTAATACTTCCATCATTACTGGATCTTTTAATGGTACAATTACTTTTGATAATTTAACCTTATCTACAAATGGAATTAGTGATGCTTATTTAACAGAATGCAATTCTTCTGGTCAATTTATTTCTGCCAAAAAAATTGGTGGTAAGTCTAATGATATTGGTAAAGCCATTTTATATAGTTCTACAGGAAGAAATTTTGTAACAGCCGGAGAATTTTATTCTGATACTTTAACAATTGGCACAAGTCAATTTATTAATGCCTCAACTTTAAGAGATTCATATCTTGCAAAGTATGGTTGTTTTGATAGTTTAAGTTTTCAATCCACATTAGTCAGTTGTGTTGATGGTGGAGGTGTTCCGTTAGTTACTGATGGAACTGCGACTGTAATACCTTCATTTGGTAGCGAGCCTTATACTTATATATGGTCAAATGGTGCAACAACTTCATCAATTTCTGGATTAGCAATGGGAGCATTTAGTGTTACTGTTTCAGGTGCAAATGGCTGTACTTTATCAGGATCTGTTTCTGTAGGTAATAAACCATTTTTGCAAGCTACAATAACAAATATTATAAATATAAATTGTAATGGTTCTGCTACTGGAAGTGCAACAGTAACTGCTTCAAAAGGGAATCCAACATATTCGTATCACTGGTCAACCGGAGAAACTGGTGTAACAATACAAAATAAACTTGCCGGTAATTATTCTGTTACAGTTACCGATCAATGCGGTAATGAAGTAATAGCTAATGCGGTTATTACACAACCTTTAGTGTTAAGTGCAAATATTTCTGTGCAAACAAATGTTAGTTGTAAGGGTGGTACTGATGGCTCTGCAAAAGTGTTAGCTTCTGGCGGAACAGCACCTTATACTTATTTGTGGAACAACCCTGCTCCAGCTCAGGTTACTGCAATTTGTTCGGGATTAACAGCAGGAACCTGGAGTGTTACTGTAACTGATGAAAAATTATGCACAGCTGTAACAACAGTTACAATTACACAACCAGCTACAATTTTAACTTCAGCTATAACTGCTCAGACTAATGTATTATGTTATGGTGCTTCAACCGGAAGTGCAAAAGTTACAGCATATGGTGGCACATCTCCATATACTTATTTATGGAATGATCCTGCGCCAGCTCAAGTAAACTCAACCTGTACAACATTATCGGCTGGTACTTGGTCTGCAACTGTTACCGACAATAAAGGATGCACAAGTACATCAAATGTTACAATAACTCAACCTATAGCATTAACAGTATCAATAACAAATCAAACTAATGTTCTTTGTTTTGGACAGAGTACAGGTAGTTTTACAATTAGTGGTTCTGGAGGAGTTTCTCCTTATTTGTATTCCATTGATGGTGGTTTATATCAAACAAGTGGAGTTTTTAACGGAATTTCAGCAGGAATTCATACTTTGACTGTAAAAGATGCAAATGCATGTACTACTTCTTTATCGGGAACTATTACACAACCTGCTCAATTACAGGCAGTAGTTGCCTCTACAAAAACAAAAACCTGTTCTAAAACTGGCACTGCAACAGCAACACCTTCAAACGGAACTTCACCTTATACCTATAAGTGGAAAAAATCGGGAAACAATCCAATAATTGGAACAACACCAACAATCTCAAATCTTGGAACTGGAACATATTCTGTAACTGTAACAGATAATTGTTCTGCATCAGTTGTTCGCAGTATAGTTGTTACAGCATATTCTGCACTAACTTCTGCTACAGCAAATACCTTTTGTTCCACATCCTCTACTCAACCTTGTAATGGATATGCAACAGCAACTGCTGTTGGTGGTAATCCGCCTTTAACATATAAGTGGAACACTAGCCCAATACAATATACACAGGAAACAACTCATACACTTTGTGCCTACCAAAGTTATAGGGTAACTATTACTGATGGTTGTAATGACCGAAAAACTAGTAGTAAAAGGAAAATACAATTATGTGCAAAATCTGTAAGTTCTGATGAGCCAGTTTTTACAGAAAATGCAAATAATATTTCATTGTATCCTAATCCTGTTGCTACTCAATTAAGCATACTTGTAGATAACGATGAAAGCACTGGCGAAAATGCAGTAATTGAAATTGAAATTTACAATTTGTTAGGGGTGTTAGTTTCTAAAGAGAAAAAAGAAATATTTTATGGAAGTCCTGTATTAAAAGACGTTTCAAATTATCAAACGGGATTATATATGGTTACTATAATAGATGGCGAAGAAATAACAACTCAAAGAATTTTAATTCAAAAATAAAAATCTTCAAATGATAAAATAATTTTTACTATGTTATTTTAAATTGCATTTGAGTACCGAATATGTGGAACAAAGAAAATAAATCAAATCAAAATATTAATTTGATTAAATGGACGACTCCAGAGATAGTTGAATTAGAGGTATTATTTACACAAAGTGGTTATTCGGGGAGTGATGATGGAGTTGATGTCGGCACTCTAAGTGGATAAAATTTGTATTAAATCCCAATTCCTTGGTCTGTGACTAACGGACCACATCTAATAACAAAGTAAAAATCCAAAAGTTAGTTCTAGTTGTTATTTTTATTGTTCGGTATTGTAAAATTAATAGGTACATAGCTATTTCAGATTTATAATCTGAAAGCAATAATTGGGGATTTTTAATCCCCCTTTTTAGTTCTCAAAAAACTTGAACTAGCATTTGTTTAAACCAATGTAGAGAAGTGGGTTAGAAATGAGGATTTCAAATCCTCAAATAGTTACGTTGGGATTATAAATCCCAACGAGCAAAATTAGCGTATAAAAATATTTCCAATTCCTTGGTCTGTGACTCACAGACCACATCTAATAACAAAGCAAAAATCCAAAAGTTAGTTCAAGTTGTTATTTTTATTGTTCGGTATTGTAAAATTAATAGGTATGGTATTTACATACCAAGGTAAATGTATATTCTCAAACATTTTTTCTTAATTTAGCATTCTTAATATCACAAAATAATGGGTGCACTTTACGGATATTTGAATTTTAATAAAAAACCCGAATCTAATTTACCGGAAATAATGAGTTCCCCGGCTTTATATTGGGGTAGCGATAAACATTTTAAATATTCGGCAGACAATATTTTTATTGGTAATCTTCATAGGTTTAATACACCCGAAGCCGTATACGAACAGCAACCATATGAGCCTATTCCTAATTCTTACTTGTTTTTTACTGGTAGAATAGATAACCGAAAAGATTTAACTTCAAAGCTAAACATTAAAGATGAACCCAATATTCCCGATGGCCTTTTTGTTTCTAAAGCCTGGGAAAAATACAGAACCAATTTAGTTGATCACCTCGAGGGCGATTGGGTTATTGCAGTTTGGGAAGCAAATGAGAAAAAGTTACATATTCTTTGCGATCATCATGGTTATTCTGCATTATATTATTATTGCAACGAAAACTTTTTTGCATTTGCAACCTCAATAAAATCTTTACTTGCAATTGAAGCAATTCCTAAAAAGCCAAATATGAAACGGGTCGCTCAGGTTCTTACTTCATGGCAAGGTAGTGGCTTGGATTGTGCATACGAAGGGATTTTAAGATTACCTCCCGCTCATGCAATGGAAATTGACCTAGCCTACTGGCAGGCAGGTAACAATTTTAAAATAAAACAATATAAACATTGGTTTCCCGAGAATACTAAAACAGTTAATTTTCCTAATGAAAAAGATTATTATTCTAAGTTTTTCGAAGAATATTCACGCGCTGTGGAGGTTAGATTAAGATCTTACAAAGCAGTTGGTAGCCAGTTAAGCGGTGGTTTGGATTCTGGAACTGTTGTTGCTTTAGCTGCCTTACATCTTAAGAAAAAAGGGATACGACTGCCAGCATTTACTTCTACTCCTGCTTTTGATGTAAAAGGACTTACTTCTAAAAAAAGATTTGGCGACGAAGCATATTTGGCAAAACTTACCGCAGATTATACTGGAAACACAGATTGGTTTCCAATTGATGCACTTAATGTTAATCCTTTCGATGCAATAAAAGAAGGAATAAAAATACATGATGAACCCTTTCATGCTGGTTCAAATACATTCTGGATTAATGAAATTAAAAGAGTTGCTCAGGAAATGAATCTTGGTTCAATGCTTACCGGGCAAGGAGGTAATGCTACTGTATCGTGGCCTACGCCAGGGTTTTTGCAGATAATGTCGCGAAAAAAAGATTTAATAAAGCCAAAAGATTTTTTTTCTTACTATGGTTTGCGCCATGTTATTGCGCCTTTATATGTTCCGCAATCCGTTAAAAATTTTATTCGTAACAAACAAAAAGGAAGTCTTCCTTTTCTTGAATATTCTGCCATAAAAAAAGAATATGCAATTAACAACAGAATTGCACAACAAATGCAGGAAGAAGATCATGATCCATCATTTGCTAAAACTACTTCGCCATTAAGAACTCGACTTAAAATTATAAAACCCGGAAGTTCTATAATTGGTTTTTTACATTCGCAAGCAGCTGCTTGGAATAATCTTGAGATGCGTGATCCTACTTTTGATAAAAGGCTAATGGAATATTGTCTTTCTGTTCCCGATCATATTTATGTTTCGGGTGGAAAAGATCGTATGTTGTTACGAAAATCTTTTGATGGAATAATGCCTCCTGAAGTTTTATGGAATACAAATGTTGGCCGACAAGCAGCCGATATTGGTCACAGAATTGTAAAATTTCAAGATACCGGAAGGGCAATACTTGACAATCTTTCGCAATCACCTCTCTGTAATGAAATTCTTGATATTGATCGAATGAAACTTATTCTAAATGATCTTACAAAAGAAGTAAATGCAAAAAACACTAATGAAGCTGGTACAGTTTTATTACGTGGAATAACTGCCGGTTTATTTTTGTTGAGGTTTGAATAGGAGAAGTGTGCTGTTCGTCATGGCGGGTCCGACCAGCAATCGGCTTAAGGAATGTGGATTAACGCAATGTCTATATTGTCATGCTGATCCGCCGCGGCGGAGAAGCATCTATTTTGACAATATAGAAACAGGATTTACAATGTAAACATATTTTTCATCCTCGTTACAAACGAGGACGAGTTAGGGTAATTGACGCTAAACCCTTATTTGTTAGTTAGAGTAGCAGTTAAAGCGGTGCTTTAAGTTAATCCAAATTAGCGTATCGAGAACTACTGGTGTTGCTGTTCTCGATAAACTCGAACGAGCAATATATTTTTTGGTTTTCAATATTGCGGATTCTGTTTCCCATATGCAGGTGTCGCAATCTCTATATTATAATGCTGATCCGCTACGGCGGATCAGCATCTCGCTTCCATGGTCTGTGACTCACAGAACACAAGTAACACAAATCAATAACTTAATTGTTAGTTCGATTAGCATATCGAGAAGTAAGGAGTGACCTTTATTGCACTATATTTTTCATCCTCGTTACAAACGAGGACGAGGTAGGGTAGGAACGTCATGCTGAACTTGTTTCAGCATCTGCTAATACGAAACAGAAGTATTCAAACTCCTGAGACCCTGAAACAATTCGCCGCGGCGAACAGGGTGACAAGTTCGTGTTTTGTTTCGTCCGCCGCGGCGGAGGAAACGAACCATGGAGTATAAAACAAAACATTAACGTCATGGCGGGCCTGACTCGCCATCTGCTTAAGTTTTTGTGGCATATGTTGCAAATTACAAACTTGCGACATTTGAGGAGTAGGTGTTAATTTGACATTTTAAATCAGCGTATCGAGAACAACAGGAGTTTTATGTCACCAGTTACAAACTTGCGACATTTTGAGATTTATTTTGTTAAAAGATGCAGTAATTTTTTAGGGTCTTGTCGATTGTCCCAAAAAGATGTAATTATTATATTTTCAATAGTAATTTTATAATAAATACTAAAATGTCCTAAAGATGAGACATAGGTGTCTGGATAATCAGCTTTTTTGTATGAAAGTGGATTAATTGAAATTGTTTTTGTTTGTATAGCTATTAATTTTATTAATTTTTCAGCATACGTTGTAGTGCCATTTCTTTTTGTCCAATATTTTAAAATTTCTCTTCTTTGATGTGCCGCAGTTTCAGTCCAAGCTATAATTCTTTCAGCCATTTTAAGTCGCTTTTATCAAGTTGAGATTGATTAATTAGCTTACCAGACTTAATATCCCGATCGCTAAGTTGTAACATTAATGTTTGTTCAGCAGTTAATTTTACAGTATCGTTTTCTGAAGTGCTGTTTTCAACTAATTTAAATAAAGCTGATAAATAATTTTTATTAGAAATGGTTAATAGCTTGTCAATGATTCCGTTTCTAATGTGGTCTATAGTCGCCATAATTTGTTATTTAAAAATTAAAGATACAAAATTACTTTAAAATTTCATAATTGCGTTTAAAACGCACAGAGTCCCTCACAGCTTAGTCTTTTGGCTTTTGAAAGGTTGTGTGGTATATGTCACAAGTTACAAACTTGCATTATTTGACTTAAACCCCTATCTGCTTGTTCGAGTAACGTTTAGTGTGATGCCTAAACTGTAGCGTATACTCGATGAGTGTATCGAGAACAGTAGGAGCAACCTTTACTTCTCGATATACTGCGTTACTCGAAGTAGCATTGTTTATTTGCGTTTAATTTCTTTTTTGTTTCGTGAGGACACGAACCATCGAGTAGGAAATTAGACGCGGATTTAAACCAAGAAACACGGATTAATGCAATTCCAATATTGTCATGCTGAGTGCACGAAGCATCTATTTTGACAATATAGTAAACGTCATCCTGAGGTGCAAAGCGAACTCGAAGGATGATGCTGGAAATAACCCTTTACTTCTCGATACGCTTCGCTCCGCCGCGGCGGACGAAGTAGCAATGTTGAATGTGTTTAATTTTCCCTATTTCGTAAGGGGCATTTGTGCTAATTAGATGGCGGAGCACAGTCCGCCATGACGATTGGGGGTGGTTTCCGTCATGGCGGGCTTGACCCGCCATCTGCTTAAGGATATGCTTGTTCGAGTAACGATTAGCATGATATATAAACTGTAGTGTAAACTCAATTAGTGTATCGAGAACTGCAGGAGTAACCTTTACTTCTCTATACACTGCGTTTCCGCCGCTCCGCCGCGGTGGAGGACGAAGTAGCAATTGTGTTAATGAGACGAATAGTATTTCAAGCGAGGACGCTTGAAATAGATTGGAGTCCGCCATGATGCTGAATATTGTACGTCATGGCGGGCA
>CAILUD010000118.1 GCA_903837285.1 uncultured Bacteroidota bacterium
AACAATAAAAGGTTGATTAAAAGATGAATAATATTTTATAATGTAATTGATTTAAAGAAATTAACATTATTATTTTTAACAATGCTTGCCATAGTATAAAAACAAGTACAAATATTATTATTTGTTTCATTTTAATACTTTTATATTAATTAACTTAAGCCAAATTCAAAAAAATTAGAACAATTAACACATTCACTTTAATACTTGCAATGCCAAAAAGTAGCCTCACCGGGAATCGAACCCGAATTTGAAGTTTAGGAAACTTCCGTTCTATCCATTGAACTATGAAGCCAATTAAATACAAAAGTAATAATTTCTTTGATTTATATTTTTCTTAAGTATCAAATGCCATTTTTTTTACCTTTGCTAAAAATATCTTATCGTGAAAGTATCAGAATTAAACTCTCTTTTTCAATCATTTTCTACATTTCGCATATTAGTAATTGGTGATGTAATGATTGATGCATATTTGTGGGGTAAAGTAGAACGAATTTCTCCGGAAGCACCTGTTCCTGTTGTAAGTATTATAAGAAGAGAAAATCGATTAGGCGGAGCTGCAAATGTTGCATTAAACTTAAGATCTTTAGGCGCAACTCCTGTAATTTGCGCAGCAATTGGCAATGACGAAAAAGGAATTATTTTTAATGAGTTATGTGAACAAAATGGTATTTCAACTGATGGTATTATAACACTTCACGATCGTCCAACAACAATTAAAACAAGAGTAATTGGCGGTAATCAACATATGCTTAGAGTAGATGAAGAAGTAGATATTTCTATTTCAGAATCTGAGACAAAAAAACTTTCCGAAAGAATATTTTTACTCCTTAATAAGGAAAATATTAATGCTATAGTTTTTGAAGATTACGATAAGGGTGTAATATCACCATCACTCATACAAGAAGTTACAAAAGAAGCAAAATCCAGAAAAATCCCAGTTTGCGTAGATCCTAAAAAAAGAAATTTTCTCTCTTACGAAAACATATCATTATTCAAACCTAATTTCCGCGAGTTAACAGAAGGTTTAAAATTAGAATTGAAAAAGAATGATTTTGAAGGAATTTTTAAAGCAGTTCAGCACTTCCATAACAATAAGAACATTGAAGAAGTTATGGTAACATTATCAGAACTTGGAATCTTTATAAGTAATGGTAAAGAATATAAAACCATACCTACTCAGGTTCGTGATGTTGCAGATGTATCCGGAGCTGGCGATACTGTGATAAGTGTTGCAACATTATGCAAAGCAGCTGGACTCAACTCAACAGATACTGCTGCAATTTCAAATATTGCAGGTGGGCTAGTTTGTGAAAAAGTTGGAGTTATTCCTGTTGAAAAAGAAGCACTTTTAAAAGCCTGTGTTAAATTTTTTGAATAAAAATTAAGTTACTAACTATTCCTCAAAAAATATTTTTAAAGCACCAAAATAGTTTTCTTCCCATCCTTCAACAAAATCATTAAATTCACTATCGGGAATATTAGTTTGTCTTAATTCAACAGACGTACCATTCCTATCCTGATGAAGAATTATGGTTACTATAGACTCTTCAACCTGTCCATCAAAATACCATTGTTGTACTATTTTTTTATTTGTAACAAATTCAATATTTTTCCCAACAATACTACCCTCCCACATCGAAAATTCTGATCCAGGTTCGGTCGACATTTCGGCATCTTCACCAGTCCATAAAGAAATTGAATTTGCATTAGTTATAGCCAAATACACTTCTTCGGGTGGAGCCTGAATAATATAGTACTTTTTATAATCTTTCATTACATTAATTTTAAAAATGAAAAGCAAAGATATTAAACATTATGTTTATTGTAAATTCAATTTTTCA
>CAILUD010000119.1 GCA_903837285.1 uncultured Bacteroidota bacterium
GTATTAGAATACTTATTAATTTGTGGTTATATTAAATGTTATAAAACACAGACATTATTTATTAATAATTCCATTTTTATTTAATGTTTTTATAACTATTGTATTATTCTTAAATACATTTGAAGAATATTTAAAAAATTAATAAGATGAATACTGCAATAATATTTAACAATTATGGAATGGGCTCTGCTCCTGAAGAACTTAGATTAATTTTGGTAGAAAATTATTTAAAGATATTACTTACTGAGAATAAGCTGCCTAATTTTATTCTTTTCTATGCCGATGGTGTTAAGTTAGTTGCTGAAGGTAGTCCCGTTATTAGCATACTAAAAGAAATTGAAAACAAAGGTGTAAAACTTATTGTTTGTAAAACTTGTCTAAACTATTTTAATCTTATAGAAAAAGTTAAAACTGGTAATATTGGTACAATGATGGATATTTTTGAAATACAATGGAATATTGAAAAAGCAATAACTATATAATTAAATTTCAAGTTTTAATTCATCATATGCTAACATAACATTATGCGGAAGTTCGAGACTTACTTCTTTGTGAAAACCCATCATGTGGCTGATATGAGTTAAATAAGCTTTTTCTGGCTTAACTATTTCTATCAATGCCAAAGCTTCTTCTAGATTATAATGAGAAAGATGTTTTTTCTTTCTAAGTGCGCTAACAATAAGTACTTTAACTCCTTTAAGTTTTTCTATTTCATTTTCCGGAACACTGTTAATATCTGTAAGATATGCAAAATCTTTAAATCTGTAACCAAAAACAGGAAGTTTATGATGAAAACCTCTGACAGGGATAATTTTTATATTATTGATTTCAAAAGGATTATTTGAAATTTCATGCAATGTCATTTCTGGAATTCCCGGATATTTGAAATCAGTAAAAGCATAATGGAAATCAATCTTTAAAGCTTCCATTACCCTCTCTTCTGCATAAATATCCATTGGTCTTTTATAAATCCAGTTGTATGAACGAATATCATCAAGCCCTGCAATATGATCTTTATGCTCATGTGTAAAAAGAATTGCATCAACACGTTTTACATTTTCGCGAAGCATTTGTTGCCTGAAATCAGGCCCTGTATCAATAACTAAGAAATTATCATTTTCTTCAATTAATATTGATGAGCGTAAGCGATTATCAAGTGAATCGGAAGATAAACACACGTCACAATCGCAAGCTATTACAGGCACGCCCTGCGAAGTTCCGGTTCCTAGAAATGTAACTTTCAAAATAAAATGATTTATACAAAAATAGAGATATTATTTCTTTTTATAATGTCATTTGTCTTTTTGTATCTTTGCTATATGAACGGAAAATTATATTTAATTCCAACCCCGCTTGGCGAAGAATTTTTGCCTGATGAAAGCTCAGTGCAAATTGCAAAAGTAATTTCAACTTTAAATGTTTTTATTGTCGAAGAACTAAGAACAGCCAGAAGATTTCTAAAAAAAGTTTATTCGGCAATAAATATTGATACAACAACTTTTTACGTACTTAATGAACATACAACAGCTGCTGAATTTGAAACTTATTTAAAAATTTCGGAGAATGGAATTGATATTGGATTAATTACCGAAGCTGGATGTCCTGCAATTGCCGATCCTGGTTCGCAAATTGTTAAAATAGCACATAAAAAAGGCATAAAAGTTATTCCTTTAGTTGGACCATCTTCGATAACACTGGCACTAATGGCTTCTGGTTTGAACGGTCAACAATTTGCATTTTTAGGCTATTTGCCAATAAAACCAGTTGAAAGAAAAGCAAAAATTCAACAAATTGAAAAAAGGTCAAAAACCGAAAATCAAACCCAAATTTTTATTGAAACACCTTACCGTAATATTTCACTTTTTAATGAATTAATTTCAACATGTAATCCTGAAACAATGCTATGCATTGCATCAAATATTACACAAAGCGACGAATATATTGCTACCCTTAAAATAAAAGAATGGAAAACTAAAACTCCTGATATTCATAAGAAACCAGCAGTTTTTTTATTGTTATTATAGAAATATAATTTTAGGCACATGATTTGAAAATTTTAAGAAAAATTTAAAAATGAAACAGACTAAGATTTTCACTTTAATTATTTTTTTGATTCCATTATATCTATTTAGTCAAAATAATGAAATTGTTTTTCCAATAAAACATTTTGCAACTTTAACATCTTTAAAATATTCCGATAACAAATTATACATAGCAACCAGTTCAAATGATTGGACAATTAAGTTATGGCTAGCATCCAACGGAACATTAATTAGAACTTTTAATGGGCATACAGGAGCTGTAAATTGTCTAGATTTTTCGAAAAATGGAAAATATATTGTTTCTGGGTCAAATGATAGTACAGTTATTATTTGGGATTTATTAACCGGTACAAGAAATAAAGAGATTATTAATTTAGGTGGCAAAGTGTTATCAATAGCATTTAATATTAATAATGAAAATATAGTTGCCGGAACAAATAATGGAAAAGTTGTTATAATTAATGTAACAAATGGAATGGTTGAAAGTACATATTCCTTTGCTTCAACTAAAATTACACATATTGGTTTTACTAAAGAAAAAAACAAACTTCTTGTTTCTACATCAGTTATAAGTGAAAGTAATGAAACTGAGAATAATTCAACTGGATCAATTTTTCTTTTTGATTATTTTAGCTTTAATAAACCTATCGCAATTAGTAATTACAAGGAAAATGTAAACAATTTTTGTTTTAGCCCCGATAGCGAAAAAGTAGTTTCGTCTGCAAGCAATGGAATGGTAAGGGTATGGAAAATAAAAAATTATATAGAGGAGATTGCATTTAAAAATTCAAATCTTAGTCCAGGTATCGTTTTTATTTCAGGTAATGGCAAAATGGTTGGTGTTGCAAGCCAAAAAGATAATTCAATTAATTTGTGGAGAATGTCTGGCGAAAAACTTTTCGACTTTAAATTAGATAAAGGAAAAGCAATTTATGGTGAGTTTAATTCTGATTTTACCAGAATTCATATATGCAATGATTTTGGTGCTTTTATCATTTATGATTTAGATGCAAGATCAAGAGACGAAATCGGGCAATATCTTCAAACTGAAAGTTCGCTAACAGCATTTGCATTATCAAACATTTCGTCACAATTTGCAATAGGTTACGGAAATGGATTAATAAAAGGATTTAATATTTCAACTTCTTTACCATTAAAATATGCATCGCCACAAAGTTCAAAAATAATTGATTTAGCATATTCCACAGACGATAAAAGGCTTTGTGTATCAAATGACCAGACAGTAGTTTATTATGAAAATACAGGTAAAACAGAAGCAGGAAATGCTTTGGTTTCACTTTTAGAAACCACAACTGGAATTATTAAAAACATTATTCCTTATAAAAGTGATTATGTTACCTCTATTGCAACAATTAATAATCTTTGTTTATCTGGATTGAATTCTGGTGCAATAAAAGTAAATCAGGTTGATAACGGTAAAGAAATTAGCTTCGCTCCTTTTCATGATTATGATATTATAGATATGTCATTTTCATTAGATAACAAATGGCTCGTAACTTCTTCTATTGATGCCTCAATTAAAATATGGAAAATAGAAGGAATGAAATTTTCTTTGACAAATTTATTTCAATTTAATAATGAAGTGACAAATATTAATTCAACTATTAACAATAAAGTAATAATTGCTTCTGTTAAAGGGATGGGCTTGATTTTTATAAAAGATTTGAAAAAAGAGAATCAAATTATTTTTAATTATAAATTTGATATTTCTGATCTAGATATTTGCGAAAAGGATTCCATTGTTTTTATGTCTTATAATTGCAATTTAACACATTGCAAAGCAATTTCTTTTATCAGCAATAAAGAAGTCTGGAATTATA
>CAILUD010000120.1 GCA_903837285.1 uncultured Bacteroidota bacterium
TAAAGATAGACAACAACAAGCACAACTACAAATTATATCGCTGATATTCTGACGATTATATCAACAAAATAATGTTAATAAAAACAAAATGGTCGAAAGAAAAAATCTTCCGACCACTCCTGGGTCAAGCCCGCCATGACGGATATAGAATAAAATATTTAACGTCATGGCGGGCTTGACCCGCCATCTGCATTTTACTATATTAAAATTGCTATTCTTCGGCTGGTCGGGATTTGTAATCCCGACTATATAACTGAGGATTTATAATCCTCTTGTAGCTAAAGTCTTTATCTTGTTTAACAACTACAATACTACTTAAAAGTACTATTGTTTCTTTTAAATTTCTTTATCAATTACCTGCATTGCTCGTAAGCTCATACCCATGCTCGAGAATCCACCATCGTGAAACAAATTTTGCATTGTAACTTTTCGTGTTAAATCACTGAATAATGTTATACAATAATCAGCACATTCATCAGCTGATGCATTACCTAATGGCGACATTCTGTCTGTAAAATCCAATAAGCTGTCAAAACCTTTAACGCCGCTTCCTGCAGTAGTTGCGGTTGGAGATTGAGAAATTGTATTAATTCTTATTTTCTTATCTCTACCGTACATATAACCAAAGCTACGAGCTATAGATTCAAGAATTGCTTTTGCTTCAGACATGTCGTTATATCTATGGAAAGTACGTTGTGCCGCGATATATGATAAAGCAACAACTGAACCCCAATCGTTAATTGCATCTAATTTTCGGGCAACCTGCAACATTCTATGAAATGAAACTCCTGAGATATCAAGAGTTTTCATTAAAAAGTCGTAATTTAAATTATCATATGGCAGACTTTTTCTAACATTCATCGACATACCAATAGAATGAAGGAAGAAATCAATTTTCCCGCCAAAATGATCCATGGATTGTTTAAATACGTTTTCTATTTCAGTAAAACTTGTTGCATCAGCAACATAAATAGGAGCATTGCATTCTTCCGAAAGTTGTTTTAAGGTACCCAATCTTAATGCCATTGGAGTGTTTGATAACGTGATTTCTGCACCTTCTTCAACTGCACGTTTTGCGATTTTCCATGCAAGTGATTGATCATTTAAGGCTCCGAAAATAATTCCTTTTTTGCCTTTGAGTAAGTTATATGCCATAATTTTTGAATTTCAAATTAAGGTACAAAGATACTGAAATATGATTTTAAATAAAAATGGTGCCCAAAGTAAATCTTAGAAATCACAAAAAAGGGATATAATGCAAAATTACATTATACCCCTTTTTATAGTATTTTACTTATTACTTTACTTTCTTTAGCGCTTCAGTTGTAGCATCTAACATAGGTTGGTTAGAAATTTCTTTCCCAACTGCATTTTTCATCCATATTTGAGGAATTAGTCTGCCTTGAGTATACATTCTTTGAACTTCAGCAGCAAAATTCTTTCCTTTTATTTGTCCCTCGATCTGGAAATCTATAAGATGACCAACAGGATAAGCCGAAAGATAAAGAGGAGCATCAATCATATGGGAATAAATTGCTAGTATAGGTTCATCTTTTGAGCCAAAAACAGGAGCATAGTATTTATTCCAAACATCTTTTGCAATAATAATAACCTGTTCTTTAAGTTGTGCTGGTGTGGCTTCTGGATTTGCATATAACCATTTCCAAACTTGCATGTCAACAAGCGAAACTCCCATAATTTCATAACAAGCCCAGAAGTTATCCAATGCTAACATATCTTCTTTTAATGGATCGGCATTTTTTATTCCTACTAATTCAAGATCGCGTTTCTGGAATATAAATGCTAAAGCTTCGGTAAATGCTGTATTTGGAACGCCTTTCATTGTGTAATAATCCATATCGTATAGGGAAAGTGTTTGTTCCACTGTGTGACCAAATTCGTGAACCGCTATATTATATCCTTTGTAATCCATGCCGTCTTTACCAACTCTTGTGCGTAAATGTGCATTGTCGCCGCGCATTTCGCTACCCCAGGCATGACCAGCACCGCGTGATGCATCTACATTTATTTTGCTCGAAATTTCATTAGCTTTTTCAGGTGTGAATTGTAGTTTTTGAAGAATCAAAGGTAAATCCTGTTGAAATTTATCTTTTGTTGGGTATTTTGTTTTAACAACGTCTGTAAGTTCTGTTTCAGAAATTGTGCTTCTTGATTTAAATCCGTCATACCAGATATCAAATGGTTGTAAATCGCGACCTAATCTGTTTTTTATAAGATTTGCAACTTCTTTTACCTGAGGTGAACTGATAAAATCGGTGAAAAGTTTTTCAACTTCTTCCTGTGACATTTCCATTTCACCATCAAATTTTCTTTGAATATAAGTTGGGTATTGTGGACTGTAAGCATCAATAGATTTATTTGCAAGAAAAACATTTTTTAAATGTTCGTAACGAGTATCAGGTTCTGGTTTAAATTTAATTTCGCTTCCGTTTTGTGTAAGTTTATTTGACTTAGGATTCCATTGAAATTTATCGCTGTTAATTACATCAAAAGGAATTTCCTGAGTAATGATTTTTTTCATCACCTCATAAATCATTTTTTGTTTTTCTAATCCTGCTTCGCCTTTATAATTTGACTTAAGCTCGTCGCGCAAACCCCAGTGGGTAATTAGTTTTAAATCTTTTGCAAATAATGTTTTGTTGTTATCATCAACTAAATTTCCCATATAGATGTTATACTCGCTAATATATGTGTCAGATGCAGTAACGGTTTCGCTAACTTTTTGAATTAGTTCTGCTGGAACTCTGCTTGAGAAATAATCGCCTAAACGAGCGTAAGCCCATTGTAATCTATTCCATGAGGCACCCATTTCATTTTTTTCTTTTAAAGTATATGCCGGGAAATTTAAAATTGTAACAAATGCAATTTTGTTAGCAAAAAAATCATCAGCTAAATGTGCGCTTACGCTATAGCTTCCAAATAATTCATCAATAGGCATTAGTTCACCTTTATCTAAGTGGAGTGGTTCCATCAGACCTATTGTTATACGGTTAAAGTTCCCGTTTAAAACTTCCATCTGATGCTGAATCTTCAAAAATACTGTTTCACGCATTGAGTCCGTTCCTAAATAGTTTTCCTTACAGAATTTTTTAAAATCATCTGAAGTTCCATCACTTTCGTACCACAATGCTGCTGCCTGCGCAACACCTTTATTTATTAATTCTTTATTTTTTTCACCGTACATTGTTACAAGTGTATCTGCTACCTGTTTTATTGTAGCTTCGGTAATGCTTGATTTTTTTACTTGTTCTGATTTTTCATCCGAACAGTTTTTACATTGTTGTAATCCAATCATTAATGGAAGAATTAAGTAAATAATAGATTTTTTCATAACATATTTATTTAGTTTTAAGATATAGATTTCTTTACAAAATCGTTAGTCAGTAAAAATTTGTTTTCGTAAGTAAATGTTTCTTTTAAGCTATAATTAAACTCCTTTAATCCATGTGAATAAAAAAGTTTAATATACATTTCTGAATTATTAAAAACATCAATATTTTCTATGTTTACAAATAGTTTTGCTTCAAGTATATTACAAATCTCGTTTTGAAAAACTGACTGTCTGTTGGGTACTGTGAATACCGAAAATTTGCCTTCAATACGGTTAAAATAATTTTGCATTGATGAAAATAAAGAATCGTGAAATTCAGAAGGTAACCATAATTCGAATTTAAAATTCTTTTCAACTGCACTGCCTGCATTGCGAACAAGAAATTTAGGATAAAAATTCAGGTTCAATATTTTTCCGTTTTCCAGGGTAGGAACACCTTGTGTATTTACTACTCCTACAAACTCCATATTTGAAACTGATGCAAGATTATACATTTCTCTTACATGTTGTTCTAACATTAGTTCAGTTTTATTTCCTGCTCTAAAATAAAATCTGTTATCCGAAGCCATATGAGGGCGTTTGGTGCTTTTGGGAATATTTAAAACAATTACACCATTTTCATCATTATTATTAAACCCAATTTTGTAAATTTCAATATTCTCAATTAAAGGTGAAATTTCATTTTCAATTAAATTTTTTAGCCAAAAAGTAGAAATATCCCTGAAATTTAAAATGTCAAGTTCGTTTGCTCTTTCCTTAAATTTTTTAATGCCAAAAATTATTGTTCCACCGCCTGAGTTTGCAAAAGCCGAAATATATTTTGAAAGTAATTGTTCTTTTTTGTCGTTTCCAGGAACCAGGCTTGCAGCCTCACAAAAATTAAGCGAATTACTTTGCTTTATTTTATTTGAAATAAAGAGAGTTATGTCGTTTTGGGTATATTTTGTAGACTCTTTTTGCATCTTTTAAATTAAACCTTAAAGATAATTAAATGAAAAAACTAAGCAAGAAAATAAATTAAGGAATTATGATGTCAAAAAGCAGAAAGTTTATTTATGTTTGTAGATATTATTTTTCGAGCATTTATGAACTACGAAGACAATCCAAATAGTATTAAATATTATGTAAAGCAATATTTATTATCTAATAAGGAAAGGTTTAAAAATAAAGTTATTGTTGATTTTCCTGCAGGAAATGGGATTACTTCAAATATTATTAAAAATATAGGTGCCACTCCTTTGGCATTTGATTTATTTCCAGAATATTTTATTGTCGAAAATTTAAAATGTACAAGAGCTGAAATTGCAAAAGGAATTCCATTAGAAAGTAATTCAGCAGATGCATTAATTTGCCAGGAGGGTATTGAACATTTTCAGGATCAGTTTCAAGCATTACGTGAATTTAACAGAATATTAAAGCCTAATGGCACGTTGTTAATAACTACTCCAAATTATTCGAATTTAAGAGCACGGTTTAGTTATTTGCTTACCGAAAGTGAGCGTTTTCACTCAATAATGCCTCCAAACGAATTGGATAGTATATGGATGTCAGAAAAAAATATTTCAGATGAAATTTATTTCGGACATATTTTTTTAATAGGAATACAAAAATTAAGAGTGATTGCAAAGTTGTCAGGATTTAAAATAAAAAAAGTGCATTCTACAAAAATTAAATCTACTTCATTACTGCTATTTTTATTGCACTATCCTTTGATTTATATGTCTTCGCTAATTACATATCGTAAAAATTTAAGAAAAAATAAACTTTTCGATTCTGTAACAAAACGTAAAGTATACAAAGAAATATTTAAACTTAACACTTGTTTTAAGGTTCTTACAAATAGTCATTTAATGGTTGAGTTTGAAAAGGAATCAGAATTTGCTGAAGTGGGTAAGAATTTTAAAAGTCAGCATAAGGAGTTTGGGGTAACTTAGAAAAAGTGCCTAAAGTACTTCAAGTACTTCAAGTGCCTTAAGTTGGAAATTGCAAGATTGAAATGAATTGCATTTAATATATGTATGTCATTCTGATTGTAGTGATAAATCTGTTTTAGGCGAATTAAAATAATTCTAACATATTGATTTTATTTTGTTTTAATTTTGTTATTGTTTATATTTGGTTTTAATTGCTTACAATTAATTGTAAATTCTTATAATTATTTTATAATTTATAGATGGGAGTGACGATTAGTTCTGTCACAATTATAAATCAAAATTGACAACATGGAAAATAATCAATCTACTATAGATTTTTTTAATGACTTTGCTAAAAGAACTAAAAGAAAGATTTATACTTCAGAAACACCTTACCCGGGTACATTTTTATATGGGGTAACAAATCATAAGAGAGTAGTAATAATACCAAACACACAAGAAGAACTGAGCTTTCTTATTGGATATCATGACCCTAAAAGCTTTGATAAAAATGAACTTTTTTTTGGTGTATTTTGTGTTCTTAATATTCCAATTAATGAAACATTAATAATTAGAAAGAAGGATATTGTTGATAAATTAAATCCTTTTTTAAGCAAAAATATTTTTAAAACGGATTGTGATAGTTTTGATTCAAAAACAATAATATCAGGTACTGACTTTAGTTTAGTAGGCAAATATATTGTTAATAGTAAAACACAAAGACTTATTTTAGATTCATTAAACTTTAATGAGGGAATTAATGTTGGAATTAATGAATGTAACTTAGATTTTGTGCCAGCTTTTAAGGACAAATCAAATTTTGGTATATTTTCTAGACAAAAATGGATAGTTGACACATACATAATTGAAGAGTTGTTTGCAAAAATTGAACAATTTAAAGAGCAAATTAGTAAAAAATAATCGTTTCGTAACATGTATTAATACAGCACATTGCTTTGAAATGCGCTTTATTAAAGTCTGGTAATATTTTTTATTTTCTTGTAAATAAATAGTCAATATCTTTATAAAAACTATGTAGTCATTATATAGTTTGAGATATTATTATTTATATTTTTACAGAAATTAAAAATTAATTATGAATGTTCATTTTATTGCAATAGGTGGTAGTGCTATGCACAATCTGGCATTAGCTTTAAATAAAAAAGAAAATTATACAATTACTGGTAGCGACGATGAAATTTTTGAGCCGTCAAAATCAAGGTTAGCAGCATGTAATTTGTTGCCCGAAAAACAAGGTTGGTTTCCCGAAAAAATTCATAAAGGATTAGATGCAATAATTCTTGGAATGCATGCACGTAGCGATAATCCAGAGTTAGCAAAAGCTAAGGAAATAGGATTAAAAGTTTTTTCTTATCCAGAATATTTGTACGAACAATCAAAAGATAAAATAAGAATTGTAATTGGTGGCAGTCACGGAAAAACCACAATCACATCAATGATCATGCATGTAATGCGTGAGTCGGGAAGGGCATTTGATTATATGGTTGGCGCACAGGTGCAGGGTTTTGATACTATGGTTTCATTATCAAAAGATGCAAAATATATGATAATTGAAGGTGATGAATATCTTTCTTCGCCAGATGATTTACGTCCAAAGTTTCACTTGTATCATCCGCATTATGCTTTGTTAAGTGGTATTGCATGGGATCATATAAATGTATTTCCGACTTTTGAAAATTATATCGAACAATTCTCGATTTTTGCCGAAATGATTGAAGAAAACGGAGCATTAGTTTGGTATGATGGCGATATAGAATTGCAAAAATTAGCCGGAAAATTAAAATCCGGGATTAAGAACATTCCGTACAATGTTCATCCGAACAAAACCGAAAATAATAAAACGATTTTAAAAACTGAAAACGGAGAAGTACCAATTGAGGTTTTTGGAAAACACAATCTTGAAAATATTTGTGGTGCAAAAGAGATTTGCAAGTTAGCCGGAATAACCGATGCTGAATTTTATTCTGCAATTGCCAGTTTTCAGGGTGCTAATAAGCGTTTGCAAAAGTTGGGGGAGAATAATAAAACAACGATATTTCTCGACTTTGCACATTCGCCCTCAAAAGTTAAAGCAACAATGGATGCGGTAAAAGAACAATTTACTAACAGAAAATTATTGGCATGTCTGGAACTTCATACTTTCAGTAGCTTAAAAAAAGAATTTTTACCCCAATATAAGAATTCAATGGATGCTGCCGATGAAGCTATTGTTTACTTTAATCACCATACTATTGAGCATAAAAGGTTAGAACAAATTTCCGTTGAAGAGGTCATGAGTGCTTTTGGAAAACCTGGAATGAAAATTTTTACAGACTCGAGGCAACTTATGGAACACCTATACTCGTCTGACTATAGTAATAAAGTTTTATTAATGATGAGTTCGGGAAATTTTGATGGAATACAGTTTCCTGAATTTGCGAAAAATATTTTAAAGAAGTAGAAAATATTTGTAATATTGTTTATTAATTAAATAGTAATAAATGAAATACCTGCAGTTAAGAATATTTGTAATACTTTGTACGTTGTTACTTTGCTGTAGTAATTCTTATTTGTTTTCACAAAATATCTCCGGTTTAATAAACCAATATGAACCTGCCGGAGCTGTAATGGGACCAAATTCTATTTTTGTAGCAGGTGCTGCAAATTTGAGTTTAAATGATACCGTGTTAATTATTCAGATGCAGGGTGCCGTTATTGATCATACTAATTCTGCTAGTTATGGCGATATTACTAATTTAAATAACACTGGAAATTTTGAATTTAATATAATTGATAATATAAACTTATCAACGCACATTGTTTCATTTAAATGTAATTTTAGTAATGCTTATACAGGACTAATACAACTAGTAAAAGTTCGAACATTTCAAAATGCAACCGTTGTTGCCAGTTTAACAGCTAATCAATGGAATGGTTCTTCTGGGGGTGTTATTGCTTTAATTGTAAATGGCACTTTAACATTAAATGCCGATATAAATGCATCGGGTAGAGGTTTTAGAGGGGCTTTGCCATCTTATTCTTTAGCTGAAATTTGTTCTAGTACTGATTTAACTGCCTTTGCTGGTTATCATTTTACTTCTTTAGGTATTGATAGTTCTGGTTTAAAAGGTGAAGGAATAGCTTCTCCTAATAGTTTTTTTGAAAGAGGAAGAGGAAAAAATGCAAATGGTGGTGGCGGTGGTCATTCTCTTGATGCTGCTGGAGGTGGTGGTTCCGGGTATGGTTATGGAGGCAAAGGCGGTAAAGAAACTGAATTTTGTCCAATTCAGGGCGATTTTGGCGGAATTGGTGGAATTTCATTAAGCTCATTTAATACAGGTACCCCTAAATTGTTTATGGGAGGCGGTGGCGGAGCAGGTTTGTATGATGTTCTTACTGGAAATGATGCAACTGCTGGAGGTAATGGAGGTGGCATTGTTATTATTCAAACGGGGCAGCTTATTGCTAATTCACATACTATTTCTGCAAACGGTGCATCTGTTGTTTCTGCAGTAACAGCAACTGAGAGTGCTGGAGGTGGCGGCGGAGGTGGAGTAATTGTTTTGAAAGCTCAAGGAGTAACTGGAACTTTAAATATTACTGCAACTGGTGGTAATGGAGGTAATACTTCAAATTCGTCAATTTATTTTCGAGGTTCTGGTGGTGGAGGCGGTGGCGGTTTAATACAATTAAATGCTCCTCTAACAGGGATTTTAACTAATACTAATGGTGGCAGTGCTGGAACTGCTCCTGGTAGCTTTGCTGGGCAGGGAGGTAATAATGGTTCAATGATTAACGGTTTTGTAATTCCAATGGGTTGTTTAGCATCAAATGCAATTACAAATAATATTATTTCAGGAAATACTTCAGGTTGTATAGGGCAAACTTATAGTATTAACGGCACTCTTCCAGGTGGTGGTAACGGATCTTATGCATATTTATGGGAACAAAGTTCAGATAATATTCTCTGGACAAGTTGCCCTGCTCCAAACAATTTACAGAATTATTCTACAGTTTTATCAGTTTCTTTATTTTATAGAAGAAAAGTTGTTTCGGGTATAGATAATAGCATTAGTAATGTTCTTCACGTTGTTGCAAGTCAGGTTGTTTTAACTCCATCGCATATTAATCCTTCATGTGCAGGTTCGTGTAATGGTGCTGCTTTAACAGGAATAACAGGAACAACTGGATATAATTTTGTTTGGAGTACATTAGCAAATACAACTTCTATTATAAATCTTTGTGATGGTGTCTATAATGTTACAGTTACTAATACTAGTACTGGTTGTACTGCCACTGCAAATTATAATATTATTTCCCCGCCTTTGTTACAATTAAGTATAACAGCATCTTCTTCGCCAACTTGTATCTATTCAAATAATGGCACAGCTTCAATTTTTGCAACTGGCGGAACACCTCCTTATGCGTTTATCTGGTCTGATGGAACGACTGGAACAACTAGCACGAATTTATCAGTAGGTACAAATCATGTTACAGTTACTGATTTTAATGGATGTGTTAATTCTACTCAATTTAATTTAAGTCCTAAAATTAATATTACAAATAATTTAATTCAGGATAATCAAATTTTTTGTGGAACCACTCCTAGGACTCCTTTTCCTCAAAATGGGAATTTGCCAGTAAGCGATAGTTTGTTTAGTTATTTATGGGAAGAAACAAATGATTTATCTTTTTGGTCGTCCGGGGTAAATGCAAATAATGTTCAGAATTATCAGCCACCATCCATTTCTCAAAAAACCTGGTATAGGAGAATTGTTTTTTCGGGTGGTTGTATTGATACAAGTAATGTTGATACTGTTAAATTTCTCCCCGGATCAACCGAAATTATCTCTAATTCAGTTTCCCCTAGCACTCAAATTGTGAATGTTGGTGCAATGCCAGCTACATTTATAGGGTCAACTCCAACTGGTGGAGATGGTTCTTCATATTTCTATTTTTGGGTAAAATCAACGGATGTAAATTTTACTCAATTTTGGCAAGCTACAGAGGGAACAAATACATCACAGAATTTCGTTTTTAGTCAGGTTGCAGATACTTCTTTTTATTATGACAGATTTGTTTATATAATGTTGCCGTCTTCTGAAATAGCTTGTCAAACTCCTAGTAATCCCGTTCGGGTTTTAACAAATTTTATTTCTTGTGCCGATACAAATTTATGTCAGGGAGTTACTGCAACTGTTATAACCGGAAATGCAGATGTAAGTTATACTTATGAA
This sequence comes from uncultured Bacteroidota bacterium, assembly GCA_903837285.1. GTDB lineage: Bacteria > Bacteroidota > Bacteroidia > Bacteroidales > GWA2-32-17 > GWA2-32-17. The sequence continues at coordinate 10,503 of CAILUD010000120.1, forward strand.
TGGCAACAGAATTCGGGTACTTTCTGGGTTAATATACCCGGAGCCAATACAAGCAGCTATACTCCAGGAATTTTAGCTTCAACTGTTCGTTTTAGAAGAATTGTGACTTCGACAACTATCATTGATACTAGTAATGTTATAACAATTCATGTTACTCCTCCAATTTCAAATAACATTATATACACAACAACACTTAGTCCGGTAAGTATTTCGGTAAATTATGGTACAACAACTACTATAGGAAATACAAATTCACCAACAGGTGGAAATGGCTCATATGCTTTTTTGTGGAGATTTAGTAGCGATAATATCACATTTACAAATGCACCTCCTATTAATACTGCAAATGGGTATTTTACTCCTGCAATTTATGATACTCTATATTTTAAAAGAATTGTTAATTCTGGCTCTTGTACTAGTATAAGTAATACCTTGGCTGTATATCCTATTTATCCTCCAAATACAATTTCTATAGCTAATGATCACATTTGTAATGGGGGATTAGCTGATACTATTAAAAACAGTAGCGGTATTCCACCTGTAGGTATCACTTTTAATTGGGAAATTAAATTGGGCCCATCAACTGTATGGCAAACAATATCAGGGGCAACAGGATTAAATTATTTTCCAGGCACATTAAGCGATTCGGCTTCATTTCGAAGAATTTTTTATTTAGTTTCAAATTCTTATCCTAGTAATGTTATAACAATACATACAGCTTTTGTCACATTAGCTGCTACCAATCCAATTATTGTATGTGGAAATTCTGCAATGCTAGATGCAATTCCTGTAACAACAGGTACTGGCTGGTGGACTGCTCAGTCTGGAGTTAATTTTGTTACTCCAAATTCTTTATATAATTCAGAGATATCTATACCTGCTTTTACAACTAATTCATATTCTCATTCTTTATATTGGCATGTAAATGATTTAATATGCGAAGATAGTCTGGCTATTTCTGTAATTTTTTATCATACAATTAATACACCTGATGCTGGTATAGATATTTCCTTAACAAATGAAAATTCAGTTACTCTTGATGCCACACCTCCACCGTATGGAACAGGAAATTGGTCAGTATTTATGGGAGGTGCAAGTTTTGTTTATGCAAATGATGCTCACACCACTGCAAGTTCAATTTTATCAGGTGAAAATATTTTAAGGTGGACAGTTACAAATGGCCCTTGTCTGGCTCAGCATGATGATGTTAAGGTAACCGTAACAAATTCCAATATTCCTGAAGGCTTTTCGCCAAATGGCGATGGTGTAAACGATTATTTTGAAGTTGCAGGTATTGATAATTATCCGGGGTCAGAATTTATTGTTTTTAATCGCTGGGGAATAGAAGTTTATAGAAAAAAAGTATACGATAATAAATGGGATGGTAAAACTACAAGTGGTATTATTTTGCCCGAAGACACCTATTTCTATCTTCTAAAGTTTGACGAAAATGAAACTAAAAAGGGATACATTGTTTTAAAAAGGTAATTAAATGAAACGACTATTATTTTTAATTACAATAATTCTGTTTACTGGTAATATTTTTGCTCAGTATTATCAGCATTATAGTCAATATTTAGCTAATGGTCAGGCAATAAATCCTGCATTTGCCGGTAGTCGTGAGGTTTTAAGTACTGCTTTGTTGTATAGAAATCAATGGGTTGGTTTTGATGGTGCTCCAAAAACAATGACATTTAGCGCGCATACACCATTAAATAAATTAAGTTCAGCAATTGGATTGCAATTATTTTCTGATAGAATTGGTGTGTCAAAACATAATGGTGTATTTTTTAATTATGCATATCGTATAAGATTTAAGAAAAATAACAGGACGCTTGCTTTTGGTATTGGTGCCGGATTAAGTATGTTTAGAGCAAACCTTAATTCTGTAACAACAAATACACCCGGAGATATTGAATTCGAAGGCCAGAATTTAAAATCTAACAGACCAAATTTTAGTTTTGGTATTTATTATTATGCAAAAAGATTTTTCACTGGAATTTCTGCCCCTTCTATGTTACATTATGGATATGATGTATTTGGTAACTCGCCAGATTCGTTAAAAACAACTCCTCGAAATATTTATTATACTGCAGGGTATGTTTTTAAATTAAATAGTGATTTAAAATTAACGACTTCTTGTTTGATTAAATCATATGCAAATTTTAAATCGCAAATGGATTTAAATTTAAATCTTTGTATTTATGATGTTTTAGGAATGTCGTTATCTCTTAGATTTGGCGATGCTTTGGTTTGGATTATTGATTATAAAATTAACGATCAGTTTAAGATTGGTTATTCCCACGATTTTTCTACTTCAATGTTAAATAGGTATGCCCATGGCACCAATGAGTTTATGCTAAGATATGAGTTTGCTTATAAGTCAAATGTAGCATCAACAAAATTATTTTGATTAAATGAGAATTAAAAAATTTATATCATTATTAATTTTGTTATCATTAGTAATTAATGTGTTTTCGCAAGAGTTTATTGATGTAAAAAAAATAAAACAAAGTACAAAAGATTATAGCGAATTTGGTGCTTCCTATTTTGGAAAAGGAATAGTTTATTGTTCAAATACTCGTGATAATATAATTATAAGTAGACATAGTGAGGAAATAAAATCATTCTATAATGTATATTATGCTCCTATTACCGATACTGCCAAAAAAGTAAATTCTGATTTTCTTTCTACAATTATAAATACAATTTATAATGATGGCCCTATTACAACAAATGGTAAAATATTAGTTTTTTCGCGAAATTATGAGCTTCAGAAATCAATAAATAAAAAGGAAGAAACTAAAGTTGGATTGTATACTTGCAATTTAATTGATAGTGTTTGGTCCAATCCTGTTGCTTTTCCTTATAATGATGTAAAATATAATTTTGGACATCCTTCAATAAATAATGAAGGAAATGCATTATATTTTACTTCTGATAAACCAGGTGGGTATGGTAAATTTGACATTTATGTTTCGTATTTTAAAAATGGAAATTGGGCTGCACCAGAAAATTTAGGTACAGAAATTAACAGTTCTGGAGTCGAGTTGTCGCCCTTTATTTTTCAAGATAATAGATTATATTTTTCGAAAAATAATTTTGATAGTACCTATACATATGATATTTGTTATTCAGATTTTCAAAATGGTAATTGGACTAAGCCAATACGTTTGAGCGAACCTATTAATTCAAAATTTAACGATTTTAGTTTTATTTGTGATAACACAACAGAGAATGGTTATTTTTCTTCGGATAGAAATGGTAATGATGATATTTTTAAATTCTACTCAACACTTCCGGCTTTTGAAAATTGTGATACTTTGATTGAGAGAAACTATTGTTATCATTTTGTAGAAGGAAAAACTGTTGATTTGGATACCATGCCTGTTGTTTATGAATGGGATTTTGGTGATAGTACAAAAGAAAAAAGTTTTGAAGTTGACCATTGTTTTCCCGGACCAGGTGCATATAATGTGTCGTTAAATATGATTGATACTTTAACTGGTGATATTTATAAAATGATTGCTTCTTATCTTCTTTCTGTTGAAGATGCAGTAGGACCATATATTATTTGTACTGATAACATTAAGGTTGGTGTTGTTGCTGAATTTGATGCTGGTCAGACCATTTTGCCCGATAAAAAAATTGATCAATTTATCTGGAATTTTTCTGACAATAAAAAATTTGTAGGACAAAAAATTTCTCGCACTTTCGAAAAACCTGGAATTTATCAAATTAATTTAGGTGTTACTTTTGATAAAGATGAAACCGGAAAAGTTCAAAAACAATGTGTAGTGAAAGAAATAGTGGTTGAGTAGTTGTTGTTTTATACTATTGCAGAAAAATAAATACATATTATGAAACTGCTTTGAATTTTTATTTCTGTTAACATATATATAAATTTATTTACCTCATACCCTTAAAAGAGCCTGCCTACCGATAGGTAGATAAATTGATTTTCAACACTCCCTTTAGGGCGGGGTAAATGTTGAAAATCATTGACCTTTATTATTAAAAAAAATCAAATCAGTTTCTAAAAGTAATTTCTTAATTCTAAAAAACATAGAGGCAATTATAGCTCAAACTGATATTCGTTTTAGAGAAAGGAATTCGTATTTAATCAGTATGTTAAAAACATTTTGAGATTTAAAATTAATGCATATATTTGCATAGAAGAAACATTTAAGACAAAGAAAACAGATGTTTGAAAATATTTACAAAGCTGAGCAGTTCGCTAAAACTCCATTTATTGATTTTAATGCACAAACCGGAATCTTCGAGTTAAAAGGAAGGTCATTGCCCGAGAACTCGGTTCAATTTTATATGCCTTTGTTTGAATGGCTAGATAATTATATTAAAAATCCAGCTCCTCAAACTGTTTTTAATGTTCAACTTGATTATTTTAACTCAAACTCTGCAAAATGTGTTTTTGATATATTTAAGAAATTAGAACAAATCTCAAAACAAGGAGAAACAACTGCCATTATTAACTGGCTTTATAAAGACCATGATGAAGATATGATGGAAACAGGAGAGAATTTTAAGTCATTTATTGAAATTCCTTTTAATTTAGTTCTGACTAGCTAATTAAAGGCTGTTATTTTCCCCACTCAAATAAACCATCGTTATATTTTAACGCAGAAAGTACCTTATCTGTAACCGTTGTTATAATATCGTTAAAAGTTTTAGGATGACTGTAAAACGAAGGTGAAGCTGGAATTATTTCGGCACCTGCAAGTATAAGCGTTTCCATATTTCTAATATGGATGAGGTTGTAGGGGCTTTCTCTTGGTACAATAATTAATTGTCTTTTCTCTTTTAACATTACATCAGCTGCTCGAATAATTAAATTGTCAGAAGTTCCTGATGCTATTCTGCCTATTGTTCCCATAGAACATGGAATAATAATCATTGCATTGTAATTTGCAGAACCGCTTGCTACAGCTGAGAAAAAGTCATTAGCTGGAAATATTTTTATTTTTGTTTCGTCTAATTTTTCATTTTCAAGTTCAAAATCCCAAACTTTTTTACCATTATCAGAAAAAATAACTGCTATTTCAGGTTTTTCGGGTAATTGCAATAATCGCGAAATTAATTGCTTAGCGTAAATTGATCCGCTGGCACCCGTAATGGCTACAATTATTTTATTTCTTTTCATCTAAATATTAAAATAAATACCAAATGAAATTAGATTATTATACTGTCCTCTATTAAAATACCAGGTTTGATTACCGGGATGACTTCTAATTGCTAATGCTGAATATGAGGCGCGAAAATCTAAGTGAATATTTTCAGTAGGATAATAAGCAATTCCAAAAATTAATGGAATTTCAAATCTTCTAAATTGTTTTTCATATGGATTAGTTGGCCCCATTCCAAAACCACCGATATCTTCACGAATACGAAACAAATAACCAAATCCTAAACCGGTTTCGATCATGAATTTCTTCTTAAAATAAAAATTTAATAGGAAAGGGACTTCAATATAACTCAAACGTAGTTTGTAATAACGTGGTGGGGCAACATTTATAGAATCGGGAGCACGTGAATTAGTACGACTTCCTTTTTGAATATATTTCATTTCCATGCTAAAGCCGAAACTATCATCTAATTTATTGACCAGAAAAATACCTGCTTGCGAACCGGCTTTATTATAACCCATAAGCATGTCTCCGTCAACCTGCGAAGCAACTGCTCCAATAAAAATACCGCCTTTAAATCCTTCCTGGGAATAAAGAAAATTTGTTAAAAGAAATAATATCAGAATTGAAAGATATTTTTTCATAAAAAATTAATCAATAAACTTAAATCCAGTGTAAGGTAAAAGAATTTCAGGAACTTTTATGCCATCAGGTGTCTGATTATTTTCAAGTAAAGCTGCAACAATTCTTGGTAACGCTAATGCACTTCCATTTAATGTATGAGCAAGCTGATTCTTTTTTGTTGCTTCGTCTTTATATCTCAATTTTAAGCGATTTGCCTGAAATGATTCGAAATTTGAAACTGAACTAACTTCTAACCAGCGTTTTTGAGCTTCACTATAAACTTCAAAATCATAAGTAAGTGCTGATGTAAAACTCATGTCTCCACCGCATAGTCTTAAAATTCTGTATGGTAACTCAAGTTTTAAAAGTAAATTTTCAACATGGTTAACCATTTTTTCAAGTTGCTCATAAGAATCTTTAGGATTTGCAACAACTACAATCTCCACTTTATCAAATTGATGCAAGCGATTTAATCCTCTAACTTCTTTGCCATAAGAACCAGCTTCGCGTCTAAAACAAGGAGAGTAAGCAGTATATTTTACCGGAAATTCTGACTCGTTTAAAACTACATCGCGAAAAATATTAGTAACAGGAACTTCAGCAGTTGGTATTAAATATAAATTATCTGTAGCATCATGATACATTTGTCCTTCTTTGTCAGGTAATTGTCCGGTTCCAAAACCAGAGTCTTCGTTTACCATGTAAGGTGGAATTACTTCTCTAAAACCAGCATTTGTTGCTTCATCTAAAAAGAAACTAATTAGTGAACGTTGAAATTTTGCTCCTTTTCCTTTATAAACAGGGAAACCAGCTCCGGTAATTTTATTTCCTAAATCAAAATCAATAATATCATACTTTTTTGCAAGATCCCAGTGAGGAACCATTTTATCGTCCTCTTTAATTGCAGGCCCACCTGATCTGACTATTACATTATCTTCAGGTGTTTTACCTTTTGGAACAGAAGAATGTGGTAGGTTAGGTAATGTTACTAATACATCGTGCAATTGTTTTTCAGTATCTGCAAGGTTTTGGCCAAGAATTCTGATATCTTCTTTTAAGCTAACAGTAATTTGTTTAGCTTTTTCGGCTTCTTCTTTTTGTCCCGATTTCATTAGTTGCCCAATTTCCTGAGAAACTTTATTTAACTCGGCAAGTTTATTGTCGGATTGATTTTGAAAACTTCTTCGTTGGTTATCGAACTCAATAATTTTTTCTACCGTTTCGCCTACGTTCTTGTTTTTTACTGCAAGACGCTCAATAACAAACTCTTTGTTTTCCTGAATAAGTTTTAATGTCAACATAATTTATCTTTTTACAAAAAAAACTCCCGATTCTTGACAAGCAAAAACCGGGAGATAATATGAATTAAAAAAATATTTATTCTGCCGGAACAGCTTCAACAGAAACGTATGATTTATCGTTTCTTTTTCTTTTGAAGACAACTCTGCCATCGGTAAGTGCAAAAAGAGTATGATCTCTGCCCATGCCTACGTTTTCGCCAGCATTATGAACAGTACCTCTTTGGCGAATGATAATATTTCCTGCAATTGCAAGCTGTCCGCCGTATATTTTTACACCAAGTCTTTTACTATGCGATTCTCGTCCGTTATGCGAACTACCCGCACCTTTTTTATGTGCCATATTCGGAAATTTTTATTGTTATACTTTAATATTTTCAATTTCTACCTGAGTAAGATATTGGCGGTGGCCATTCATCTTTTGGTATCCTTTACGTCTTTTTTTCTTGAAAACAAGAACTTTATCACCTTTTAAGTGACTAAGAACTTTAGCAGAAACTGAAGCACCTTTTACAGTAGGAGCACCAACTTTTACTTTTCCGTTATCATCAAGAAGAAGAACTTTTTCAAACTCCAAAGAGCTACCTTCTGTGGCATCTAGGCGGTGAACGAACAATTTCTTGCCTTTCTCCACTTTAAACTGTTGCCCTGCAATGTCAACTATAGCGTACATTTTATAATAAATTAATTTTTTCTTGGGAGTGCAAAGGTATAAATTTTATTTAAAAGAAATACAATTGACATGTTTTTTTATTCTCAAATTTGAAACAATTGATTAAAAAAGTAAATAAACCTCAGATAATGTTAGGTGATTTTGTTTCTGGCGAGGACGCCAGAAACATGAAACAAATTTTTTCTGCCGAGGACGCCAGAAACATGAAACAAATATATTTCTGGCGTCAACGCCAGAAATTTTTAAATTTTCAGAAAAATATTTTCGTTAAAAACTCGGTTAATAATCCTTTGTTTTTATATCAAAAAAAATCAGACAAAACATTATATTTGTTAATTCATAGGGATTTCCACAGTATTAGGATAATAAACATATATGGAGAAAGTTAGACTATCAGTATTAGGATTATCATATAGTGAAACACAATCAGGCGCCTACGCATTAGTGCTTGCCGAAGAAGACGGAGATAGGCGAATTCCAATAATAATAGGTGCTTTTGAAGCTCAGGCAATAGCAATTGAACTTGAAGGGTTAAAGCCTCCGCGTCCGTTAACTCACGATTTGTTTTTACAATTTGCAAATTCATATAATATAGATTTACTGGAAGTAAATATTTTTAAGCTAGAAGAAGGAGTTTTCTTTTCTAATCTTATTTTTAATCATGAAAAAAATAATGTAGTTGTTGATTCCAGAACTTCTGATGCTGTTGCGCTAGCTTTAAGATTTAAATGTCCGATTTATACAACTAAAGAAGTTATTCAAAAAGCCGGAATAATTATCGAATTCGGAAAAGATAAAGAAAATAAAGATAAATCAAAAGAGATAAATATTTTTGAAGAAGATGATAGTGATTCAAAAACTAGTTCAAAAAAATCTTCAAAAAAACCATCTTTTACAAAATTTGAGTTAAAAGATTTAGAGTTGATGCTTAAAGAAGCTATTAGTGATGAGGATTATGAAAAGGCTTCACATATCAGAGATGAGATAAACCGCAGAAATCTGGATTAGTAAATCACTTTTTTAGCAAAAAAATAGTTATGGGTATAAAGCTACGTCTTACGCTGATGAATTTTCTCCAGTTTTTTATTTGGGGATCATGGCTTTTAACAATTGGTGCATATTGGTTTCAAACAAAACAATGGTCGGGTACCGAGTTTGGTGCAATATTCTCGACAATGGGAATTGCCTCACTTTTTATGCCAGCAATCGCTGGAATTATTGCCGATAGATGGGTAAATGCAGAAAGACTTTATGGTATTTTTCATATCATGGGTGCTATTGTTTTATTTACTGTTCCTATGGTTAATGATCCTTCTACAATGTTTTGGGTAATGTTAGTGAATATGATATTTTATATGCCAACAATATCACTTTCAATTACTGTTGCTTATTCATCAATGAATAAAGCAGGAATGGATATTATAAAAGAATATCCTCCCGTTAGAGTTTGGGGAACTGTTGGATTTATAGTTGCACTTTGGACTGTTAGTCTTTTAGGATTAGAAACTTCTTCGGCACAATTTTATGTTGCAGCTGCGTCTTCTTTGTTTCTTGGATTGTATTCTTTTACTATGCCTAAATGTCCACCTCTTGGACACGTTGTTAAAAAATCATTTGTAAGTGCATTAGGACTTAATGCTTTTTCGCTTTTTAAAAATCCAAAAATGGCATTGTTCTTTGTTTTTGCAATGTTATTAGGGGCTTCATTACAACTTACAAATGCTTATGGTGATACCTTTTTACATGATTTTAAATTTATTCCGGAATTTAAAGATTTGTTAGCTGTAAAATATCCGGCGATAATAATGTCTATTTCTCAAATTTCTGAAACACTTTTTATATTGGCAATACCATTTTTTTTGAAGAAATTCGGAATTAAAAAAGTAATGCTTATAAGTATGTTTGCATGGGTTTTACGTTTTGCGTTTTTCGCTTATGGCGACCCAGGAAGTGGACTTTGGATGATAGTATTATCATGTATTATTTATGGAATGGCATTCGATTTCTTTAATATTTCGGGTTCTCTTTTTGTCGAAACACAAAGCGATTCAAGTATCAGAGCAAGTTCACAAGGATTGTTTATGATGATGACAAATGGTTTTGGTGCTTTAATAGGTAGTATTGCCAGCGGATTTATAATTGAACATTATTTTACAATTCAAAAAATTGTAATTGAAAATGGACAAGAGGTTATAAATAAATCTATGGATTGGAAAGGAATATGGATTACATTTGCTGCTTATTCACTCGTTGTTGCTATTTTATTTGCATTGTTTTTCAGACATAAACATGTGCCTGCTGAAGTGAATGCTCAATCAATAAAACATTAAACACAAATTTTGATAAACTAAACTCATGAAAGTATATCTTGATTTACTTGATCAAGTTTTAAAAAACGGAAATGTAAAAGAGGACCGTACAGGTACTGGCACACATAGTATTTTTGGTCATCAGATGAGGTTCGATTTAAGTAAAGGATTTCCACTTGTTTCTACTAAAAAAGTACATCTCAAATCAATTATTTACGAATTGTTATGGTTTTTAAATGGCGATACTAATATTAAATATTTGAATGATAATGGTGTTAAAATTTGGAACGAGTGGGCTGATATGAATGGTAATTTAGGTCCGGTTTACGGTCATCAATGGCGCTCATGGACTAATCACGATGGAAAAACAATTGACCAGATTACACAAGTTGTTGAATCGATAAAAAATAATCCCGATTCTCGCAGGCACCTTGTTAGCGCATGGAATGTTGGCGAAATAAATAATATGGCTTTACCACCATGTCATATCATTTTTCAGTTTTATGTTGCGGGTGGAAAATTATCTTGTCAATTGTATCAACGATCTGCAGATTTATTTTTAGGAGTTCCTTTTAATATTGCGTCTTATGCATTATTAACAATGATGGTAGCTCAGGTCTGCGATTTAAAACCAGGTGAATTTGTGCATACTTTTGGCGATGCACACGTTTATAAAAATCATTTGGAACAAGTAAAACTTCAACTCTCGAGAGAAATAAAACCTTTACCAAAAATGAAAATTAATCCTCATGTTAAAAATATTTTCAGCTTTAAGTATTCCGATTTTACTTTAGAAGGTTATGATCCTCACCCTGCAATTAAGGGAGAGGTCGCAGTGTAGTTTAAAAATTACTTTTTTGCAGAATACAATTCTAACAGGTTACACTAAATGCCCAATAGGAATTATTGAAATTAAAGCATTTGATAATGCCTTAGTTTCTGTCAAAATTTTATCCGAAGATTTATTGAATAATGTTTTAGAATCAACAGATTCTGACATAATAAATGAAGCCAAAAAACAGTTGCAGGAATATTTTAATAATAAACGAAAGGTTTTTGATTTAGAAATAGCGTCAGTTGGAACTGAATTTCAACAAAAAGTTTGGAAAGTATTGTTGAATATACCATTTGGGAAAGTAAAAACCTATGGTCAGATAGCTATCGAGCTTGGTGCAAAAGAATTTACAAGAACTGTCGGAAATGCTAATGGTAAAAATCCATTATGGATTTTAGTTCCATGTCACCGTGTTATTGGGAGTAATAGTAAATTAACTGGCTATGCAGGCGGATTGTGGCGAAAACAATGGCTTTTAGAGCATGAAAGCAAACAATCCAAATTATTTTAAAATAAAAAACCCAGAGAAATATTGTCTCTGAGTTTAGGAACGAGTAATCAAATTTTGAGTATTAGTTCAACCCATTTTTTACTTTAAATCCTGAAATTTTAAAATCAGGAAAAACTTTCATAAAAACTTTGTCTGAACGTGATGAAAAGTAATTACTTACTACCACATGAAAAACGCTGTGTTTTGATTTGTCGATGTCTTTTACAAGAGTAATGTCGATGTTTTTTTCTTTCTGTTCCATTTTCTAATTTCTTTTGTGCAAAGGTAAATGGCTAAATTGATTTAGTTGTAATAGTTTGATAATCGAATGAAAAGTAGTTACGAATAAGATATAACTACGTGCAAAGGATTTTTTACAATGATTAAAAGAAAATTTAAAGTGACGAAAATATTTTTCCAGAGAAAATTAATTTAAAATATCTTCAATAACTGCTGATAGAAGGTCGGTCATTGAGATACCATACACTTTTCCTTGTTGAGGTATTATGCTGGCTTCGCTCATTCCTGGAATTGTATTTATTTCTAAGAAATAAAGTTTTTCGTCACGAATAATATAATCAACGCGAACAATTCCTTTACACCCAAAAAACTCATAAACCGCAAGTGAAAGGCGGTGACATTCTTTTGCAACATGTTCTGGTATTCTTGCTGGAGTTATTTCTTCGCTCATTCCAGGAGTATATTTTGCTTCGTAATCAAAGAATTCATTTTTTGTTACAATCTCAGTTGCAGGGAACAGATAGGTTTTCTTTTTTGTTTTAATTACACCGCAGGAGATTTCTGTCCCTTTAATAAATTCTTCAACAATTACTTCGTTATCTTCTTTAAATGCAAATTCTAATGCTGCAGGAATTTCTCCTACTGTTTTAACTTTTGATGTGCCACAGCTTGATCCGCCAGCATTTGGTTTTATAAAACAAGGTAAGCCAACAGCTTTTGCAATTTCTTCGGGTGATATTTTCTGGTCTTTTTTAACTAAAATTGCTTTTGCCATTAATAAATTAATATCACGTAGTGCTAGTTTGCAAAAATATTTGTCAAATGTTAGCGAAGAAACAAGTGTATTACAAGTTGAATGTGGAATTCCAATTAACTCGAAATATCCGGCCATTAAACCGTTTTCACCAGGAGTTCCATGAACAATTATGTATGCAAAATCGAATTTGATTTTTTCGCCGTCTTTTATTACGCTAAAATCTGTTTTGTTAATTACCGGACCACCTTCATCGTCAAGTGTCCATCTGGTTCCCATAATAATTATCGGGTAAACGTCATATTTTTCTTTATCAATCCAATTTACAACTTGTCTGCCACTCCTTATAGAAACTTCTGCTTCTGAGGAGTTTCCGCCTGAAAGAACTGCAATTTTTAATTTCATTTTAGCTTTATTTTTGACAGTAAAAAATTAGTGTATATCAAAACATATATATATGTGTAAAGCGAAAAGATATGAACGAACTATTGCTCATTACTTTTATTATACCATTTATCCGCCGCGGCGGATAATAAAATAGCCCGATTTTTTTATTCATCTCCCTACCCTCTTCAAAAAAGAGGGACAATAGGTTGGACTATTTTATAATTAAAGTTGATATTTGTTCGAAAGTCAAAAAGTTAAAAGTATTAAAGCAAAAAGAAAGCTTTAATTGAATGGTGTTTGAAATCCTAAATCGAAAATCAAATATCCTAAATCGATTTATTCTCCTTCAAATTCTACCATAGAAAAAATCTTATGTCCTTTAATTTTTTCGCGACCCTTTAGTTCTGGCAGTTCAACTACAAAAGCGCATTCTACTACTTCACCGCCTAGTTTTTCAACTAGTTTTATAGCTGCGTTTACAGTTCCACCTGTAGCTATTAAATCGTCAACAATAACTACGCGTTCACCTTTAGAAATAGCATCAAGATGAAGTTCAAGTTCTGCAGTACCATATTCTAAATCGTATTTCTCGCTTATAGTTTTAAAAGGAAGTTTCCCTTTTTTTCTTACAGGAATAAAACCAATACCTAATTGTTTTGCCAACACAGCACCAAAAACAAAACCACGGGCATCGATACCAGCAATTTTATCGATTTTTTGATCCTTGTAACGTTCGTAAAAACGGTTACATGTTTCGTTAAATCCTTCAGGATCCTGCATTAAAGTTGTAATATCTCTGAATGTTACCGATTCTATTGGCCAATGTGGAATTGAGCGGATTTTATCTTTTAAGTTTATCATATAATTTATTTTATTAATTATTTTTAGCAAAATTACTTTTTTTCTACAAAATACATTTTTATTTTTCCTTTATTCTTAGCTTCAATTTCTCCTCTGTATATTGTTGTAATATTTGAAGCTATATTATTTTTTATTAATTCGTATGTTGAGCCAGAAATATTTACTTTTCCCGGTTCACCGCTCGACTCCATTCTTGAAGCAGTATTTACTGTGTCGCCCCAAATATCGTATGCGAATTTTTTAATTCCAACAACTCCTGCAACTACTGGTCCGGTATGAATGCCAATTCTTATTTGCCAAGAAGGTGTTTCGTTATTGCTAATTGTTATGTGCTTGTTCATGTATTCTTGAATCTCTATTGCTGCATGAATAATATCCATCGGATTTGAAGTGTTTGCTTTTGGCAAACCACCTGCACACATATATGAATCGCCAATAGTTTTAATTTTTTCGATAGGATATTTTGAAATGATTTTATCGAATGCCGAGAAAATTAAATTCAACTCATTAACAAGTTCATCAGCACTCATTTTTTCTGCAATCTTAGTAAAACCTTTAAAATCTGTAAAGAGTACTGTAACCATATCAAACTGTTTTGGTTTAGCGCATCCTGTTTTCTTTAACTCTTCTGCAGTTTCATGAGGTAGTATGTTAAGCAATAATTCATCTGAACGACGTTTTTCCTTTTTAATAATATTTTTTTGTCTTACAGCAAAAATTGCAAATCCTGTAACCATTATCATTCCAACAAAAACAAAAAGTAAAATTAATTGCTGCGTCTTTTTTTCCGATTCGGCTATTGCATCTTTCTTTACTTGTTCAGCTTTCTCGGTGGTCTGAATTTTTTCAAATTCGTATTTCATTTCAAGGCGTAAAGAATTTTGTGTTGTTTCAACATTAGTAATACTATCCTTAATTGCTTTGAATCTTTTAAAGTGATACAATGCTTTAACGTGATTATTTGTTTGTTCATATAATTCGCTAAGGTTTTTATGCCAGTTGTCAATTATATCAACTGCGCCAATACTATCAGAAAGTGTTATGGCGCGTTTAAGATATTTTTCAGCCTCAGAATATTTTTTTGTTTTTGAATATAACTCCCCAAGGTTTCCAAGTTTAATAGCAATTCCAAGTTTTCTTCCAAGTTCTTCATCTATTTTAATTGCATCAAGGTAATAATTGGCAGCAATACCGAAAAGACTATCGCTTTGCTTTACTGTATTTGCAGAGTCTTCCCCAAGTCTGAAATAAACATTTCCAATATTTCCAAGATTCATAGAAATATCTCTTTTGTTTTTTAACTGTCGGTTTATTATTAATGCTTTAGTGTATAATTCAATTGCTTTTTCATATTTCCCTTCCGACATATAAACTATTCCCAGATTGCTGATATCAGAAGCCATCCATTTTTTGTTTTCTGTTTTTTGATCTATTGTTAAAGCTCTGGTATAATATTCCCGTGCTTTGTTAAAGTTTTTCTGATTAAGGTATACCGAACCTATGTTTCCAAGAGCTGTTGAAATATTATTCCAGTCTTTACTTTCCTCGTTGATTTTAAGTGCTTCTAAAAAATTATCGAGTGCTGAAGTGTAATTTCCAGAAACATAATAAGCCCAACCCAACTCTGTTGATGCATAAGCAATATATTTCAGATTATGAATCTTTCTTGCTAATTGTTTTGCGCGCTTTGCAAAAAGTATTGCTGAATCTGGGTTTTGAAAAGAATATAAATCGGTTAAAGATAATAAAGTAGTGATTTTAATGGTATCAATTCTTGTTGTGTTATTGACATTAAGTAACGAATCAATTTTGTATTGTTGAGAGTATGTTTTTGAATAGGTTTGAAGTAAGAGAAATAAAATAGCTATAGTTAGGAATTTCATTATGTTAATTGTTAAAATATAATTTCAAAAGTATAAAAAACATATTGATTTCAAATTATCACTTTATCTAAAAATTTAATAGGTATTTTTAACTTTGAAAAAAATAAAGATAATTGAAAAAGCTACTTGTTGTTTTAAATCCAATTGCCGGAGCCAGAAGAAAAATTAATCTGGAACAGAAATTTAAAGAATGGATGGGTTCGTCTTTAGAAGTATATTTTCAATATTGGGAATCTGCTGATTTTGATATTACAAATGCAATTAAGGACAGAATTAAAGATGATGGTTTTGATATAGTGGCTGCAGCCGGTGGAGATGGCACTGTTAATAGAACTGCTAGAGCTTTGGTTAATACAAATACTGTTTTCGCAATTCTACCTCTTGGTTCTGGTAATGGCTTAGCAAGACATTTTAAAATTCCAATGAATTTAGAAAAAGCAGCTGGTGTAATTACAAAAGGCAAAACGATTAAAATGGATACCTGTCAAATTAATGACGAGAATTTCTTTTGTACTGCCGGAACTGGTTTTGACGCTCATATAGGAAACTTGTTTGCTAACTCAGGCAAACGTGGATTTTCAACATATACAAAAATAGTTGGTCGTGAGTTTAAAAACTATAAACCATCAAGTTATCGTATTGTTGCCGACGGAAAAGAAATAAATATTAATGCTTTCCTGGTAACTGTTGCCAACGCAAATCAATATGGTAATAACGTTTATATCTCACCTGATGCTGATATTACTGATGGTTTAATGAATGTTGTAGTTTTAAAACCTTTTGGCTTAATTCATGCTCCTGCACTTGTTGGACGTATGTTTCTTAAAAATATGCATAAGGCAGCTTTAGTAGAGACATTTAAGGCTAAGCAGGTTGATGTTTTCAGAAATGACTCTGGTCCGATTCATTTTGATGGTGAGCCTTTTATAATGGGAAATGAGTTAAAATTCAGAATGTTTCCTAATTCTTTGCAAATAATTGTTCCATAAAAAAAAGGCTGACACCTAGTGACAACCTTTTTTCTTTAAGCTTAAAGATAAGAATTATTTTTTCTTGCCTTTACCAGCTGCAGCGATAGAATCAGCTTGAGCTTGAGCTAAAGCAGCAGCTTCAACTGTAGCGATAGAATCAGCAGTAGCTTGAGCAGCAGCAGCAGCAGCAGCTTCAACCTGAGCGATAGAATCAGCTTTCAAAGAATCAGCAGTTGCTTGTTCAGCAGCTAATTGTTCAGCAGATGGTCCACATGCAACGAATGACATCATTCCTGCAATCATTAAAAGTCCAAAAAATTTTTTCATAGAGGTTTAAATGTTTATTTACGGTGCAAATTTATATTAATAGTTTTTTAATTCTCAAAAAAAAATAAAAAATTTATTATTTTTATAAACAGGTAAATGTTAATTGCTTGCAGCGTATTCTTCCCATTTGTTAATTAAATTTGACATGTCTGATGGTAGTTCGGAGTCGAAAAAAAGCCTTTTTTTTGTTAAAGGATGATAAAAACCTAAAGATTTTGCATGAAGAGCTTGTCGTGGACAAATATTAAAGCAATTTTCAACAAATTGACTGTATTTTGCAAAGCTATTTCCTTTAATGATTTTATTTCCACCATAGGTTAAGTCACTGAATAGTGGGTGTTTAATGTATTCAAAATGTGCTCTGATTTGATGAGTTCGCCCAGTTTCTAATCTGCATTCGACTAATGAAGTGTATCTAAATTCTTTTAAAACTTTGTAATGAGTAATTGCGTGCTTGCCTGTATCGCCTTCTGGAAAAATTGTCATTTTCTTTCTGTCTTT
Organism: uncultured Bacteroidota bacterium; assembly: GCA_903837285.1. Lineage (GTDB taxonomy): Bacteria > Bacteroidota > Bacteroidia > Bacteroidales > GWA2-32-17 > GWA2-32-17. The sequence goes on from CAILUD010000120.1 coordinate 27,800, forward strand.
TGGTGAGCGGCCAATATTTCCATTTATTGTTCCTGTTTTTTTTTCAAAAATTCCCCAAACGAAGGCTAAATATGTGCGATCGGTAGTTTTATCAAAAAATTGTTTGGCAAGCTTGGAATGTGCTATTTCATTTTTAGCAACTACAAGTAAACCAGATGTATCTTTGTCAATTCGGTGAACTAAACCTGGTCTTATTTGTCCGGTATTAAAAAGCGGCAAATCTTTAAAGTGCCATAGTAAAGCATTAACTAAAGTTCCTGTATAATTTCCTTTGGCAGGGTGAACAACCATACCTGCTGGTTTGTTAATGATCAGTAAATCATTATCTTCGTAGGTTATTTCAATTGGAATATTTTCGGCAAGAACTTCATTTTCGTTAGGCGGATATGGTAAAACAACTGAAATTATATCTAAAGGTTTTACTTTGTAATTTGATTTAACGGGTTTATCGTTTACTAAAATGCAATTTGAGTTAGCTGCATTTTGAATTCTGTTTCGCGAAATATTTTCTAACCGTAAACCGAGGAATTTATCAACTCTTAAGAGCGACTGTCCTTTATCTACAATTATTTTGAAATGCTCAAAAAGGTCGCTCGATTCTTCGTTTAGTAAAATATCTTCTTCCTCGTGCATTACCTATTAATAATAAGTTTTCGAGTGAATTGATTGTTTTTGTTTGAGCCTCTGATTATATATATTCCAGCGGGAATATTTGAGATATTAATTTGTTCGTTATCGGTTTTGGTTTCTAAAACCGAACGCCCTGTTAAATCAAAGATCTGAACAATAAAGTCGTTCGAAACATTAATATGAATGAAATCAGAAGCTGGGTTTGGGTAAATAGCTATTTCATTAATTTCTAGAGCCTCATTAATATTTGTAAAAGGTAATGTGCTAAAAACAGGCCGTAACATAATTGTGCCGGCATAAGGGATATTTTGCCAACTACCTGTTATATTGTAGAAAATTTTTGAAGATTGATCATTATTTAAGTCGAATCCAATATTTAATAAATCCTGAGTAGTTTGAATCCATCCAACAAAAAAAGTATCGGTTATAAGTAATGCTGTATCTAATTCGTAATAGTGAAATTCGTTCAATCCATGGAATTCTGGTCTTTCGCCCATTTGGCTATATCTAATTGTACTTGGTTTTCCATTAGCAGCATTCCAAATTGTTAAGTAAAAGAATTTTTGATTAGCATTATATAATGTTCTGTTAAAATACATGTAAACTCCTCTTATGGTATCAGGTTTTAATGTGTAAAATTTAAAAGCTACTTTTCCGTTTTGAGAGTTATTTCCAGCTAAACCAAAACCATATTCAGTAGTGCCATCATCGTATGCATAGTGTTTATCAAATCTTTGGTAATATTTAAGTGTGTCATTCCATCTGTATGGTGCATGAATGTCTAACGTGCTATATGTTTGAGTTAGCTTTACTTCAAAGGTTGCGTTTTCTGCTGTTGTAAAAGGGAAATAATTTGCAGTATCTCTTCTTGAAAGAATAGAATCAGCCAAACCAGCAATATTTTCATTTCCAAGAGATCGGTCAAAAATTATTGAGTTATTAGTTTGATTAGTAATTTTATATCTGCGCTGAACATTTATTAGCGAATCGCTTAGGTTTCTATATAAGAATTTTAAAGTATCTGTCTTGAAATTTGTAATGCTCTTATAATGAGCCCATGGAACAGCTGTGAAGTTTTTTAACAATGTTTTTAAATTATAAACACAAGTAACGTCATTAGAAAGACTGTCATTATAATGTCTGTCTTTATCAATTTTTACGTAATCAATATTCCACATGTCAACATTACTTGCAAAACTTGGTATTGTACTTATACCAATGCTTGCATAATTTTTAAATCTGAATTGAAAACCTTTAATAAAATATGAAGGATTTAATAATGGAATAAGTATTTGACTAAAAGGTTTATTGGCTGAACCTGGTTTTGACCATATATGTTTCCATGAACTACCTGGAACTTTAAATTCAAGTACAAGCGAATCTGCTGGCTCTGGTTCGTTGCCACCAATACCTTGTGGTTGATAATAAAAACTTAAATATAAAGAGTCTGAAGGTGATAAATTTGAAATAATTGTTTTTTCGATATGAGTATAACTGCTTGTTAGTGAGTTGTATGTATATAATGAATCGGACACATCCATATAAGTAAATCCATATGAAATTTGAAGATCTATCGTATAAGTTCCTGGACTTGTTGCACAATTTAATACTAAAGGAAAATCGACATAATAAAGAGAATCAGCAGGTCTATAAATTCCTGTGGCGGTTTCATAATAAAAAAGTAATGCAGTAGAAACGCTTATATTGTTTTTCTGTGAGAATGTACTTAGGTTAATTGGTTTTGATGTTAAAGTATCACTCAAAAAACCCGATGCAGTTGCATTTGAGTGTAATTGACCTGCAAAATTTATTGCATCAAATGTGGCAACACCTATTGATGGGGGATTGTCGCCATAAGATTGATTAATAAATACCTCTTTGTCGAGCCAGTTTGATGGGTCTGGATAAACAGAGTATTTTGAAAAATCGTCAAAAAACGGAAACGAAATAGTGTCATTTGCTTTAATGCTTTTTGGGTTTTCGAAATTCTCCTTTAAATGTTTTTCAAGTACAGGATTGCTTTCCAATGGAACTAATACAACTTGTGCGTTAGAAATTCTAGAACACAGGAAAGATAAAAAAAGTATTAAAATAATTTTATATGCCATCGGTTGGTGAATTTTCTGTTGATATTTCGGGAATTAAATCATTATCCAAGGTAAGCCAAATGTCAATGTAACTTCCTAGTTTTATATTACTATCGTTCCCCGATTTAGGGTGTTGTTTCCATATTCTTGCTTTTGTTGAATCGCGGGTAGTTTTAACTGTGCCGTCATAAACTGCTACACCAATATTTAGTGAAAGTGAAGAGAGTTTTTGTTCTGCTTCGTCATTTGTTAATCCTAAAACATTGGGAATGAAAGTATTTTCGTTGCTTTCGCCTTTTCCAACGACTAAATCAATAGTAGAGCCTTTAATAATAAGTGTATTTGCTTTTATTGGCTTTCCTTTAAAACTTTGTTCGAGTACTGTTGTCGAAATATCTGGAACATAACGTAATTTTCCGATTTTTAATCCGAATATCTCTGCATCTGAAGTTGCTTGTCTTACAGAAATGCCTGTTAAATCTGGCATTGGTACTTTTTCGGCCTCTATGCCGTTAATTATTAAATAAATAGTTCTGCCTGTTTTTACTTTACTGTCAGCAGTTGGAACCTGCGAAACAATTGTTCCTTTTTCTTTATCTTGAAAATGAACAGAATCTGAAACTTCTACCTTAAAATCTTTAGTTTCTGCCATTCTTTGAGCCTGCTCAATGGTTAAACCGCTAAAATCGGGTACCGATATAGCTTCACCGTGATGGGTGTAAAAGTTAATTGAGAAAAAGCTTAGGGTTAACAAAAGGATTGTAATGCCTATTGCTAAACCAAAATGCTTAAAAAAAACACGACTTTTTAAAAATTGAAAAATGCTCATTTTATTTGCTGTAACGTAAAGACAAAAATAAAATTATATTTCGGTAGTAGAAAACAAAATTTTTGCGAGATTTAAAAGTTATACATAATTGAAAGTAGTAAATTTAATCAATATTATTAACATAATTCAAGATAAAATGAAATACATGATCGTAATTATAACTATGTCAGTTAGTAGTGTTGCTTTTGCGCAAAAATATCTTGAAGTATTTAGTTCTAAAAATATTGAAAAAGATTTTGCTAAAGTAGATTCCATGCTTTATAGTTGTAAATATGAAACAACTAATGTAGAGTATCGTGAGTTTTTATCTGATTTAAAGAAATTGGGTAAAACTGTTGAATATACTGAAGCATTACCTGATACAAATGGCTGGAGTAGTAAGTTGGCATATAATCAACCTTTTGTTGAATTATATTTTCGCCATCCAGCTTATCAGGATTATCCTTTAGTAAATGTTTCTTATGAACAGGCAGTAAAATATTGCGATTGGCTAACCATAAAATATAATGCTAATTTGAAAAAAGAATTTAAAAAAGTTGTTTTTAGATTACCTTCAAAAAGGGAATGGGAAATGGCTGCTCGTGGAGGATTAAAAGGAAGCGATTATCCTTGGGGTGGTTATTCTTTATTGAGCCAAAATGGAACTTTCAGATGTAATTATCGGTGTATCGGAGATGAGGCAATTTCTTATGATACTATTTCAAAAAAGGATATTGTTAAAGGGATTGGTCGTGGTGGAATTGCTGGAGAAATTAATGATAGAGCAGATATTACTGCTTTTGTAGGCGATTACTGTCCAAATGATTATGGTTTATATAACATGTCTGGAAATGCTTCCGAAATGATAATTGAAAAAGGTATTGCAAAAGGTGGCAGTTGGAAAAGCCCCGGTTATGATGTTAGAATTGAATCACAGGAAATGTATTCAAAATCCTCAAATCATATTGGTTTTAGAGTTTTTATGGAGGTTTTGGAAAGGTAATTTAATTAAAAAAAAACTGTTTTGAATTTTAATTCCTGTATGCAAGTTTATAAATACAGTTATCGTAAAATCAATTTATTTGCCCCAGTCCCTAAAGGGAGTAAATTGATTTTCAACACACCCTTTAGGGCGGAGTATATGTTGAAAATCATATATCTATATTATTCTTTAAAATTCAAAAAAGTTTCTAGAAACTACCAATATTCACAACCTTAGGAGTTTTAATGGTAGCATGTCCTTCTGGAATCATGATGGAAACAGGTGCGGGTAATCCTGCTCCACTTGCGCATTTGGCAATCCAAATTTTATAAACCTGTCCTTTAATTGTGCTTGCACCAAAACCTTGCCCGTTTGAAGCTGTCTTATTTACACGGGTAATTTCTACTGGTTGTTTATAAAATTTAATGTTATCATGATCTTTTTTCAACGAGTATGTTTTAATGTCATTTCGTAGTTTAGTTCCATCTTCATTTACCAATCCACCACCTGCTATTGTAATAAATTTAGTTGCGCAGTCATCTATGCTTGATAAGTTCAACGTTTCAACATATTTGTCAAGAATTTTTTTAACGCTTGCAGGTAATTCTGTTATTGAAATATCGTTAGCTTTTGTTTGAGCCGATAAAAAATAAGAAGCTTGCATTAATGCAATAAGAATAATGAGCGCTGTCGTTTTCATATCTATATATTTGTTTAAATTAATATGTAAAGATATTAATATCTAAAAAGTCTTCATATTTATTTTACAAATTTTTAAAAAGGTTGAAAGATATTTTTTGTAAAATAGAACAATAATTTGTTTTATTATGAAACAATATTTATCTTTGCCCTGTTAAATAGTAAAATAAAATACTGAAATGAACATAAAGCTGTCGCAAAAGCAAATTGGTCAAAGGATAACAGAACTTCGTAAAATAAAGGGGTTGTCTCAGGACGACTTGGCTAAGAGTATTAAAATGTCCAGACCGTCTTTGGCTCAGATAGAGTTAGGAAACAGAAGTGTTGATATTTTTGAATTGCAAATGTTGTCGATAGTTTTAGGCTTTTCTTTAGATGATTTTATGTCTAAAGATTTTTCAGTTAAACAAGATGTTGAAGGCAAGGTCGAAGAAAAAATAAAAAAATCAGATGAACGTATTTCTGTACCAACTTTAAATGTCAATAAGTTTAAAAATGTATTGCTTTATATTTTAGAAAGATGTGCAGGTAAGCCAAATGTTGGTGAAACTGTGCTTTACAAACTTTTGTATTTTTCCGATTTTAATTACTACGAAATTTATGAAGAGCATTTAACTGGTGCCAAATATCGCAAGTTACCATACGGACCTGTTCCGCAAAAATTAGATACAATAATTGGTCAAATGATGGAAAGCGGGCAGATTCAAAGAATAAAGACAGAATATTTTGATAAAATGCAAACCCGTTACATTCCGCTTGCAAAAGCAGATTTAACGACATTGAAAGCAAGTGAAAAAGAAGTCATTGACAAAGTAATAGAACAAATGAGCGATTGGTCAGCAACTGCTATAAGTAATTATTCACATAAAGATTTACCATGGGAGGTAACAGATGAAGGAAATTATATTAGTTATAATTTAGCGTTTTACAGGGAACATCCTTATTCTGTAAGAGTTTACAATGAAGATGAAAACGAATAACTATGAAGTTTGAAACATTAAAAGAATTTGATAAAGATTTAAAATATCTTTTAAAAAAATATCGCTCTTTAAATTCTGATTTAGAAGATGTAAAAATAATTTTAAAGGCGAGACCAAATGAACACGCACCTTTCAGTTTCAGAATTGATAATTTGGGAATTACCAGTTGTGTAATTAAAATAAATAAAATTGCTTGCAACAGTTTAAAAGGTTTTGGTGTCAATTCAGGTTTGCGATTAATTTATGCTCACTTTCAAGAAGAAGAAATAATAATTTTTGTGGAATTATATCATAAGAACGATAAAGAGAATGAGGATAAACAAAGAATTTTAAACAACTTTAAATAAATGCAATTTATTAAAATGCACATGATAATTATTTGTATTAGTTATACTAAAACCTTTTTCAACCTAAGGTTCTAAATTTTTGCTAAAAGTTGAAAAAAATCCTTTAAAAAATGGTAATAAATATTTTTAATTAGGTAGGTTTGTTGAAATCATAAATTATATGCCAGAAATTATAGAAGGTGCTATAGCTCCCCAATTCAGCGGGGTTGATCAAAATGGAAAAACTATTTCTTTAGCAAATTATAAAGGTAAAAAAGTAGTTTTATATTTTTACCCAAAAGATAATACTCCAGGTTGCACTGTAGAGGCATGTAATCTTCGCGATCACGATAAGTTATTTCAAAAATCAGGCTATCAGATTATAGGTGTAAGTGCCGATAGTGTTGCATCGCATATTAAATTTGCAACAAGATTTGGTTTGCCTTTTCCTTTAATTGCCGATACCGAAAAAGAAATTTGTAATTTATATGGTGTTTGGGGCGAAAAAAAGTTTTTAGGTAAAACTTTCAACGGAATAAAAAGAACTACTTTTGTTATTGACGAAAATGGAATTATTGAAAAGATTATAGATAAAGTGAATACCAGTGCTCATACTTCACAAATTTTAACTGATAAAATAATAAAATAACTTAATAACTCATTAACCTAATAACTTATTAACCCAATAACCAATTAACTCTTCAAAGTCCTCAAAAAGAATATTAACAAATAACTAAATATAAATGGAAAATAAGAAAGAACAAAAGGATCAATCGTTATTGAAAGAGAAAATGAAAGCTCTTCAGTCAACTCTTGAAAAAATTGAAAAAGATTATGGTAAAGGCACTATAATGAAGATGGGCGACCAAACTGTTAGCGATATAGCAGTTATTCCTTCAGGTTCAATTGCACTTGATATAGCCCTTGGAATTGGTGGGTATCCACGCGGAAGAGTTGTTGAAATTTACGGACCAGAATCATCAGGAAAAACAACACTAGCAATTCATGCTATTGCCGAAGCACAAAAAGCTGGTGGTATTGCAGCTTATATTGATGCAGAACATGCTTTTGACAGAACTTATGCAGAGAAACTAGGTGTTGATATTGAAAATCTTTATATCTCTCAACCAGATAATGGTGAACAAGCATTAGAAATCACAGATAATTTAATCAGATCGGGAGCTATTGATATTATTGTTATTGATTCTGTTGCTGCACTTACTCCAAAAGCTGAAATTGAAGGCGAAATGGGCGATTCAAAAATGGGATTACAAGCTCGTTTAATGTCACAGGCATTAAGAAAATTAACTGGAAATATTAGTCGTACAAATACCTGTTGTGTTTTTATTAATCAGCTTCGCGATAAAATAGGTGTAATGTTTGGAAGTCCAGAAACTACAACCGGAGGTAATGCTCTTAAGTTTTATTCTTCAGTTCGTATTGATATTCGTAGAATTTCTCAACTTAAAGAAGGCGAAGAAGCGTATGGCAATCGCGTAAGAGTGAAGGTTGTTAAGAATAAAATGGCACCACCTTTCCGTAAAGCTGAATTCGATCTTCTTTTTGGTGAAGGTATTTCAAGAATTGGTGAAGTTATTGATTTAAGTGTTGAACATAACATTATAAAGAAGAGTGGTTCTTGGTTCTCTTATGGTGAAACTAAACTTGGTCAGGGAAGAGATGCTGTAAAGCAAATTTTAACCGATAACCATGAATTAATGGAAGAACTTACATCTAAAATTAGAGAAAAACTGGCAGTTCCTCAAAAATAAATTTATTAACATTATGCCTGAAAGTAATTTCAGGCATTTATTTTTTTTATAATGAGAAATATTTTAATCATTGTTACAGCATTAGTAGGATTTTTGTTTTCCTGTGATTCAAATTCTGAAAGTACAAAAGCTATTTTAAATAAGTCACTTGATTCACTTTCTATTCCTGAAATTTCAGCAGAAATAAGAAAGACTCCAAAGAATGCTGAGCTTTTTATTCGTCGTGCCGAATTATATTTTTACAAAATGCTTTTAGATAGTGCTATTAACGATGCTGTAATATCTACAAGATTAGATTCTTTAAATCCAAAGTATTTTATAAGATTAAGCGAATTGTATTTAACAAATGGCAAATCAGAGGATTCTAAGCTGACATTAGAGAAGTGTAACCGCATAAATCCAAATAACGAAGATGTTTTGGTTAAATTGGGCACATTATATTTTTATGTAAAAGATTATAAAAAGGCAACTGAATATCTAGATATGGCTGCAATGGTAAACCCAAATTGTGCTACAATGTTTTTTGTTAGAGGAATGATTCATCGCGATAAAAAAGATAATAAAGCTGCAATATTAAACTTTCAAAAAGCTACCGAAAATAATTCTGATTATTACGAAGCGTATATGATGTTAGGAATGTTGTTTTCTGAAATGAAAGACTCAATTGCAATTCAATATTATAAAACAGCAAGTAACTTAAATCCTACTGATGTGCAACCTCATTATAATTTGGGAATGTATTATCAGGACAACGGAAAATATGATCAGGCATTATTTGAGTATCAATATATTCTTAAAAATTTAGATAAATCGAATAGTTATGCATATTTTAATCAGGGTTATATTCACATGATTTACGGAACCGACTATGCAACATCTATTCAGTATTTTGATTCAGCAATTGCCGCAAAACCTGATTATGTTGAAGCAATTTACAATAAAGGATATTGTTACGAAAAGTTGAAAAACTTCGAAAAGGCAAGAAATTTTTATAATCAGGCTAAAGATTTGGTAACAAATTACCAGTTAGCTGTAGATGGTTTAAATAGAATTGACAAGAAAAAATAATATAAAATAAGTTTATGAAAAAATCAGTAATTGTAATTGTTATTGTTGTAATATTTATTGCAGGAATATTTATTGGAAAATATAGTTTTAAAAATGCTGGTGGTGAAGGAAATGAATTATCACAAACAACATCTTCCAATGTGTTTGATTCATTGGCTAGTCAGCCAATTAATGAAACAAAAGTTACACCAGAGCTTTTATGGAAATTCGGTAGAATAGGTGAGATGAAACTTTCTCCTGATGGAAAAACTGTTGTGTATTCTGTTACACGCCATTCTATTTCTGCAAATCGTGGCTATACCGATTTGTTTTCTGTTCCTGCTTCAGGTGGTGATGCAAAACATTTAACAACGTTTGCGGGATCTGAATTCAATCCTCGCTGGAAACCAGATGGAACAAAAATAGGCTTTATTGCTGATGAAGATGGTACTACTCAAATATGGGAAATGAATGCAGATGGAACAGAGCAAGTAATGGTATCTGATATTCCAGATGGAATAAATAGTTTTGAATATTCTCCTGACGGAACGAAAGTTCTTTATTGTAAAGATGTAAAAGTTAGAAAAACACCCCAGGATATTCATAATGATTTGCCAAAAACTGATGTTTATATGGCTACAGAGCTTATGTATCGCCATTGGAATCATTGGGAAGATGCAAGTGTAAGTCATGTTTTTTATAGCGAAATAAAAGACGGAAGAATTTCTGCTGGAAAAGATATTTTAGAAGGTGAACCTTATGATTCTCCTCTATCGCCATATTTTGAGGGCGAAGAAATAAGTTGGAGTGCTGATGGGAAAGGTATTGCATATACATGCAAAAAAATGACACCTAATGAATATTCCATTAGTACAAATTCTGATGTTTATTTGTATAACATTGAGTCAGCGAAAACCGAAAATCTTTCAGAAGGAATGCCTGGTTATGATAAATATCCTTCGTTCTCACCAGATGGAAAATATATGGCATGGCAGAGTATGCCTACTGCAGGTTACGAATCTGATAAACAAAGGCTATTTGTTATTAATTTAGTAACAAAGGAGAAAAAAGATTTAACCGAAAACTTTGATCAGAATGCTACCGGATTTCAATGGACTGCTGATAGTAAAAAAATGTTTTTTATAAGTGGAATCAGAGCTACTGAACAAATTTATTCTATAGATGTAGATGCAATTTTTAATGCTCAGCTAATTGACGGTAAAAATGATTTTGCTGCATCTTCACTTGTTGTTAAGCAAATTACTTTTGGTAAGCATGATTATACTATGATTGGTTTAGTCGGTAATGTTATGGTTGGAGCTAAAATGTCAATTTCAATGGCATCAGAAATTTTTAATGTTAATATTAACGATGGAAAAGAAACTCAGATAACTTTTACAAATAAAAATATTTATGATAAAGTTAAAATGGGTGAGTCAAAAGAGCGTTGGATTACAACAACCGACAATAAAAAAATGTTAGTATGGTTTATTTATCCGCCTGACTTTGATTCAACAAAAACATATCCTGCACTTTTATATTGCCAGGGCGGACCACAAAGTACAGTAAGCCAGTTTTTCAGTTATCGCTGGAATTTTCAGATTATGGCTGCAAATGAATATATTATTGTTGCTCCAAATCGTCGTGGTGTCCCTTCATTCGGTCAGGCCTGGAATGCGCAGATTTCTGGTGATTACGGCGGACAGAATATGAAAGATTATTTATCTGCAATTGATGAAGCTAAAAAAGAAAGGTATATTGATGCTAATCGCTTAGGTTGCATTGGTGCAAGTTATGGCGGATTCTCTGTGTATTGGTTAGCCGGTCATCACGAAAAACGTTTTAAAGCTTTTATTGCACATTGTGGTATGTTTAATTTAGAAAGTCAGTATGCAGAAACTGAAGAAGAATTTTTCACAAATCATGATTTAGGCGGACCATTCTGGGATAAAAATAACAAAATAGCACAAAATACTTATGCAAACAGTCCACATAAATTTGTGCAGAACTGGGATACTCCTATAATGATGATTTCTGGTGGAAATGATTTTAGAATTCCTTATACTGAAAGTATGCAGGCGTTTAATTGCGCTCAGCTAAGAGGTATTCCAAGCAAGCTTTTAATTTTCCCTAACGAATCGCATTTTGTATTAAAACCACAGAATAGCATTTTATGGCAACGCGAATTTTTTGGCTGGTTAGATAAATGGTTAAAGCCAGAAAGTAAATAAATATTCAAAATTTTACCTTAATTAAAAACCTTGGTTATTTAATAACCAAGGTTTTAATTATTCCCTTCCCATGGTCTGTGGCTCACAGACCAATATTTATTTTATAATTAAATACTTATTATAAGTCTGGTTTAATGAAGTTCCCTTTATTAAATAAGTACCAGCTGAAAGTCTGTTCCCCAAATCTATTGCAGAAATTGAGTTTCCTGAATAGTCTGTAATAGTAATTTTAGAATACATTTCTTCGCCTAAAATATTATAAACAACAACGAGCACTTCTTTTTCTGCTTCGAAGTTTGAAATTTTAATAGTAAGGTTTTCTGAAGCGAGTATTGGGTTTGGATAAACCTCAAAACTTAAACTTTTATTCGAGCTGCTTGAAATGTCAACTGAAATAACTTTACTTGTTGTGTTTTTTCCATCAAAATCGGTTTGACGAAGACGATAATAGTTTATGCCTTTGTATGGATTATTATCTGTATATAAATAATTATTTTTTACAGTGCTGTTTCCAACGCCTTCAATTTTTGCAATATCATAAAATTCAATTGCATCAGGCGATTTTTCTAATGTGAAATATGCATTGTTTGTTTCAGAAATCGTTGTCCATACTAAATCAACATTGCTGTTGTTATAGTTGCCTGTAAAAGATAGTAATTCAATGGGTAGTGGGTTGATTGAAATAGATTTTGATCCAAATGTAAAAGGACTAAATGATGTAACCTCTGTATTTGTTGTTATAGAACCTGACGAAGCCCCGGAGCAAGAACCAGAAGTTGTAACTGATTCATTATTGTTTTCCCATTCAGATGAAGAATTTAAATGTGCAATTCTTAAATAGTTATTTGAGCAGTCGCTAATACCGCTCCATGCAGCATCTTCCCAGTATAATGTTACAGTTGCATTTCCAGAACCAGATGTTTTATCCAATTGCCAGTATTCTTTTGAGCTAACGCTCTCTAATACTGGAGTAGGAGAGGTGGCTAATGTTGTTGTGGAATTTGCTGATGCAAAATATTGTGCGGTAAAAGTTGTTGCAGAAGTTGGTGCGCCAATAGCTACCCTTGCCCAGCGAGTTCCATTTCCGGTCGGAAAAATAAAAGCAGTTGTGCCAGCTTTACTTATAGGCCCATCAACAAAACTTGATAAAGAGCCGCCACTAACTGTTGATCCAGCTAGCATGTTTATTTTATTTGTAGAAGATGAATAAATGTTTTTATTTGTTAAAGTAAGTGCATTTGTAATACTAACTGGAATGTTTAAAGTTAAGCTTCCTGATGAAAAAGTATTGTTAACAGTTAGGTTATATAAATTTAATGAAGAAGTAGAGCCTGAAATTATTTGCGCTACTGTGCTACTGTTAAATGTTAAAGTGCTGCCGGTAGTTGCTGTAAATGTTCCGTTATTTATTAAATTTCCTTTAACATTATGATTAAAAACTCCTGTTTCAAATGTTGCACCAGATTCGATAGTAAAATTTCCATCGGTTGTAATTTCTGCTGTTGCAACACAATTTGCTGTTCCTGAAATTGTAAAATCATTAAATATTTCTAGGTTAGTTGCAGGCATTGTTTTAGTTCCGGTACCGCTTAAAATAAGATTCATATATCTGTTTGTTGATGGATTTGGAATAACGATTGTTTGGTTGCCTCCATTGTATTCAACTGTTGTTGGTTGACCAACTATTACAGCATGAAATATTCCGTTATTTGTTATTTCCCCTGCAATTTTTATTGTGCTATTACTTTGCATTCTTAAAGATGCATTGTTGTCAATTGTTATATTGTAAAATGATGTTGTTCCTGATATTGTAGCAGCGGCATTGGTGAAAGTAACATTTGAGGTGCTTGGATTAAAAGTGCCGCCGTTATTTGTCCAGCAACTACTGCTTCCGTTTAAAGTTAGTTGTGCGTTTGTAGAAGAGTTTAAGATACTTGCTGTTTCTAAGTTTAAAGTTTTAATTTCTGTAAAAGCAGGTAATGTAGGATCATTAGATGTTGATGATGCGTCAGGTATTATTATGTTTTTAGTTGGAGAAGGGCCTACATTTGGAGTCCAGTTTTCTACACTTGTCCACGAGTCTGATAAAGAGCCATTCCATGTAATTGTGTTTGTTGTTCCATATTCGTCGAGTGATACATTTCTACTGGCACTCCAAGTTGGTAAAAAGAAAGCAACATTAATATTTGATAGAGCAACCCAGTTTTCTGTAGAGTTAAAGTTTGATCTTCCATATTCAAAAATTGTAGGAGAAAGACCTACCCAAAGTACAAGATTTTGTTCTGTGTTACCATTTAATTCATTGTCTAAATAATGGCTATAGAAAGTAGCCTTTGTGCCTGACCCTCCAGTTTGAATAATTTCATATTCGCGATTTATTGCTCCAGTACTCCATGATGGAGCATTGCCTATTATTACTTTAACACTCATTTCTGAAGGTAATGTTCCATCAGTTGTAAAATATGCTGAAGTAAATTGGTTCCCAAACGTATATGTAACTCCCGAAGTTAATGTTGTTCTTTTAATTATTCCAGTAACATCACCAGCGCCAATAGTAGTTGCATTAGCACCCATTGTTAATGTGTGAAATGATGCACCGTAATACATGTCAATACTTCCTTTAGTAAGAGATGGATTTTCGCTCTGTAGATTCAATGCTCCAATAACTGTAAAGTCACTACTTGCTGTTATTCCTCCAATACTGTTAATTGTTAAATTATTTACATCTCCTGCGAAAATGTTTGCAGGAAGTATTATTGCATTTGGGTTAGTAAAAACTAGAGTAGCATTAGAATTACTTGCATCTAAATATCCGTTAGTTCTTGTTGGCGATAAACATGAAATAGTTAATGTGTTTGCAGCAATAATTAAATTTCCGGAAACTAAATCTAATAATCCATTTACAGTCATATTCTGATTTCCTAATGTAACATTATTTCCTCTTTGTATAGTAAGGTTGTTAATTGTAGGTGTTGTGCTAAATAGGTTGTCTGGCAGTGTAATTGCATTTGTTCCTCCAAAATTTAATGATGAGGTTGAAATAACATTAATATAACCTGCTGTTTTATTAATAGCACCATTAATTCTTAATGTAGTTGATTCTAAATTAAGATTTCCACTTGTAAGAGTAAGTGAGTTATTAACTGTAATGTTTGAGGCAAGAGTTATATCATTGTTGTTGTTAATTGTTAAATTATCGAAAGTTGTTGAGGTAGAACCTGAAATTTGTTGAATTAAAGTACCGTTTAAAGATATATTGTTGCCAGAAGTTGTGTTAAATGTTCCATTGTTTTCAAAGTTACCGCCAATGCTGTGACTGAAGTTTCCTGAATTAAATACTGAGTTGCTTCCAATAGTAATATTGCCACTTATTGTTAGTATAGAAGATACATTTACTGTTGTTGCATCGGATGTTATTAGATTGCCAGCAATGGATAAGGTAGTGGCAGGCATGGTTTTGATTCCGCTATTACTTAATATTAAATTATAATATCCGGGAGTTAGTCCATTGGGATTAATTATTGTTTGATCTGTTCCATTATATTCAATAGTGTTTGGCAATAATGCTGCACGAATAATTCCTGTGCCTTCTAATGTTAAAGCATTAGAAATGCGCATTATGTTATCATGTTCTGGCGTTAGCCCTGCGCCGTTTGCCACTGTAACATTATAAAAGTTAGAAGTACCTGCAATTGTTGCATTCGCATGTGTGAATTTTATTGTACTGGTCTCTGCATTAAAAGTTCCTAAATTAACCCATGCTCCAGTACTGCTTGCAATTGTAAGAGTTGTTGCTGAACCTCCATTAAGTATGCCTCCGGTTTGTATTGTTATTTTTCTAATTGTTGTAGAAGCTGGTAATATAGGATCGTGAACAGTTGTTGCAGCATCCGGAATAACAACATCACTTGTTATGGTAGGAATTATACCACCCGACCAGTTGTTAGGATCATTCCAATCTGTACTAGGTGTTCCCTGCCAGGTAAAGTCAGCTGATTCTTTATTTGATAAACCCCATGGGTGTTCGTCGAAGGTAGTTGCAAAGTAAGTAATGTTACGATTTGATATTGCAACCCAGTTTTCTGTTATATCTTGATTTGCTTTACCGTGCTCTTCAACTATAATTGTTGGAATTGTATGATAATCCCAGTTAACAAGATTACTTTCTGTGTTTGCCTGAATTTCATTATCAAGATAATGTAATGACAATGTTACAGTAGTTCCAGTACCTCCTGTTCTTATAATATCATATGTTCTTTGAACTGCAGTTGTTTTCCAGGAAGGAGCCGAACCAATTCCTATTTTAACACAAATCTCAGTTGGCATTGTGCCGCCAGCAGCAAAAGTCAAAGTTGTAAATTGATTTCCAAAAGAATAATCCATGGTTGGTACAAATGATGTTCTTTTAACTATTCCGGTAACATCGCCAATTCCAATGGTGGTTGCATTAGCACCCATGGTTAGTGTTTTTTGTGATGTGCCATTCCACATATCTAAACTTCCTTTTGTTGATGAAGGATTTTCGGTTTGTAAATGTAAAATGCCATTGATAGTAAGATCGTCATTTGAGGTAATTCCACCAGTTCCACTAATTGTTAAATTATTTATTGCTGCAGAAAAAATTGTTGTTGGAAGAGTTATGGGTAATGTGTTCGAGAAAATTAATGTTGCATCTGTATTGCTTGCATCGATATAGCCATTTGTTTTAACTGGTGAATTACCGGATAAAGTTAAACTGGCTGAGTCAATCAATAGTGTGCCATTTGTTAATGTCAATGTACCAACTAAGTTTAAATCTCCAAATAAATTTACTCCACTTGCACGGTTTATTGATAAATTATTTAATGTAAATGAAGGCATACTTATTACAGAGCCTGTTCCACCTATAATCATATTTGTAGATGTGCCACCTGTAACTGTTCCGGTCATTGCTGTAACAATTCCATTAAATGTTAAGGTGTTTGGACCAATTGCAAAATTGCCATCTATAAGTGCTATGCCTTTTTCTATTGTAAAGTCACCAATTAATGATAATCCGAAACTGTTTTCTATACTAAGATAATCAACAATGTTATTTACAAATGAACCTGTAGGTATTGATTGTGCAGTGTTTCCTGCAAAATATACTCCAGATAATGATGTTGTAGCATCTATTTTTGCGCTATTTGTTAAATTAATATTTCCATAAATAGTAAGTTGATGCCCGTTTAAAACTAAAATATCTGTTGATTGATTAATTGTTATATTGTTAATAATTCTATCTCCATCTAAAAAGCAACTCCTGTCAGGATTATTATCAAAAACTATATTTGCTTTTCCTAACGGTACAGCCCCCTCTAGCCAGTTAGCAGCATTTGCAAAATCGGTACTAACTGAACCCTTCCAATTGAAAGTGTTTTTTTCTACTGCACCCATTTTTGGTGTCGAATTTCTGATTGTTCCGCTAATATCTGTTGTAATGCCAGTGCCTGTAATGCCCGGTAATGCTGATGATGCAAAATAATAATCCAATTCAAATAAACCACCAGCTTCTGAAAAACCTGGATCAATATTTAAGCTATTTACATCTTGACCAGTAGCTGTTTTGAAAATTGCTAAAGTAGTTTTATCTGTTGTTAAGTACCCTAATATTCCATTAGTACCACTTACAAAATAGTCGTTATAGTCAATGGTTAAATTAGCAACTCCTGCAAGTCTTATTGCATAATGTTTTCCAATACTTCCTCCGTTACGTTCATTGCATAGAATATTGTTTTTAAATATTTTAGTGTTAGTTGTTGAAGCGCTGTATAAAGAATAGGTTGATGATGTTGTTGTTAGCGGATTTCCGCTTATGTATATAGTGTTAAAGTAAAGATAATTGTTTTGTCCTGAATTTCCATTTTCATATATCCCATATATTTTATAACCTGTACTAATTCCTCCACCTAAATTAATAATATTATTTGCAGTTGTTGTTTTACCTGCGTATAATGTTATTCCTTCAATTGAACTTGCAGTATTTGATGAAGAAAGTGATAAACTATGAATAAAATTTTCAGAAACCTTATTTGTTCCAGAGGTTCCTGCAGAATAATAAATACCAATTATATCAACAGTAGCTGATGGGTTTGTGTTTGATAAATTTGAAATAGTATTTCCACTAACTGTTTGCCCTGCTGTAGTGCTTGTTTGTGATATTCCTGCAACTGATGTGGAAGAATTGATAGAAGTTTGTGCGCTGTTTGAAGTGATGTACTGTATAATGTTATTTTGTATAGTGTTTACACCGGTCGTGGTTGATATCCCTCTAGCTTTTGATCCAGAATTAGTTCCGGAATATGCATTTGTTAAATTCGATATTGTATTTCCAGCAATAATATTTGTTCCGGTACCCGAGCTGTATATTCCATATACGTCTTGTTTTTGATTTGATAATGTGGCTGATGAACTAACATTAATACTATTAGCTGTAGTAAGACTGCCAAGTAAATTGTAACTTATATTACAAATGCTAGCATAACTTCTAACATAGATTGATTCAAATCCATGAGAATAGTAGTTTGAACTAACCACGGTTATTGAACCTATATTGTTATTTGTTATATTTACAGTTTTTGAACTGTTTTGTATCATACCATGTGAAGTTGAATAGTTGTTTGACTGTCCATCAAAAACAATATTTGGTACTCCTGTATATCCACTGCCGCCACTTATTAGATTAATGGCAGTTACAACGCCTCCGCTAATTGTTGTAGTCGCAATTGCAGGAGAGGAACTTCCGGAGGTTGAAAATGTTATAACAGGTGCAGTAGTATAGCCACTTCCTCCACCTAAAAGAGTAATTCCTGTTACAACTCCCCCGCTTATAGTTGCAGTTGCAGCAGGTACTGGTGTTGTTATCGTAATAGAACCTGTACCTGTTGTTGCGCCAATAGTATTTCCTGTTACATCTACATTTCCCGAATTAATAAATATTCCGTCCCATGGATTATCTTCAATACTAACATCATTTATGTTTTTTATTGTGTTTCCAGATACTGTGCTTGCTACTGTATTTAATCCATTTATATATATTCCACAGAAATAATGTGCTTTGTTAGCATTTATTGTCCATGCCGTTCCTTCGCATAAAGGAGCACTACCTCCAATATAGTTGTTGCTAATAATATGGGTTCCTGGAATAATATAAATAGGATAATAACCAAACGATCCGGTAGGGGCAAAGGTTGTAGTTTCATAAAAGCTGTTTTCTGTTATTGTCCAGTTTGTAGATAAATATGAAATCAATACCCCAAATGAATTTGTGTTAGAATTAAAGAAATCGTAGAAATTATTGTTTCTTATTATATTGCCACTGTTCTCTCGTCCAGAACTACCTGATGAAAAAATTGCATTTATAGGTCTGTTTCCTCCCGCATTTGTAATGTTACAATACTCAATAATATTATTGTCATTTCCGTTTCCTATGCTTGCCGATGTGAAATATATAGCGCCAATTCCTGAACTGAAACATGCTGATTTAATATTACAGTATTTTATTGAATTGTTTTCTGCCGAATTGTAATATTTTATTGCAGATGCTGCATTTCCAGTATTTGAATTAATAATTGTAAGGTCATTTGTTATACCATTAGCATTAATTCTACCGTCTATTGTTATGTTATCAGATCCGTTAAAGAATATTATAGGATTATTGAAATTACCTGCTATTGAAACAGCTGTATTTGTCGGGTAAATATTGATTGAAGTATAATTTGCATTTCCGGTTCCGCTTGAATTTATTGTTGTAGATGCAGTTTCGGTTGTATTTGCATTAACCAATATTGTTATATCACCTCTAAAAGTCCCTAAATTAATAGCATCAAAAGCTTCCTTTAGTGTGTTAAATGAAGAACTTTGTACTCCTTGAGTTGCATTTACTGTTATGGGAGATACCATGGCTTGTGAACTTCTGTTTAATCCAAAACCAATTAAATATGAATTTTCTGTTGTTAATGTTAACGATGCCGTAGAAGAATGTCTTAAAGATATATCGTAAGTTGTGCCTGATAATAATCCTGTTACCAAACCTGAGCTTGTTCCACTTCCTCTGTCTGAAGAATTACTTAAATATCTGTAGAAATCAGTTCCATTAAAAATTTCGGTTGTACCTTGTTTAACATATAAGTCAAATTTAGGAGAATTTATAGTTCCGTTTCCTCTTAAATTATATTGTGAGTGTAAAAATAGATTTGTATTTGATTGTGGTATTACAATATTAGATATTACATCAGCATAGTTTGTTCCCAAAATAGTAGCTGATGATTTTGATGCCGTAAAAATTGGAAAAAACCCACTGCTTGTTCCTAAAGATACTGCGACTAAATTACATGCTTGTGTCTCAATTTGATCGGCTCCTAAAGTTTTACGATGTGCAACTCTAAAATAAAAGTCGCCTGCCGTGGTATTATTTGGTAATGCGCCTACTAAATTTACTATTCCTTTACTTATGCCGGTAGTTGAACGACTAACTGCGTAGCTTAAGTCTGTCCATGTGCCCGAGATTGTTTTTTTATATTGTAAAATCCATTCTCCTACCACAACATTTGATCCACCAGAGGTTTTCGCATTTTGAATTGATGCCGCTACATAAAAACCACCGTTACCTGTTGAGGTTACAACATTGCTTTCTAACGCAGCCTCCCATGAAGTATTTATTACAACGGGTGATGATAATTGATTAATAGTGTTTGCTAGTTGATTTGTTCCGTCAAATAATGCAATTGCGGTTAAATTTACTGTTGTTTCTAATGTTTGAGCATCAGTTTTATGTTGAAATGTGTATGTTCGATTGCCAGAGAATGAATTAACGTCAAAAATATAAACCTGAGAACCAATGCCATATGTTCCGCTATGTGAACGTTTAATTTCGCCACTATTAATATTATTATCCGCGTTATCGGCAATTCTATAAGTTGCAATCGCGCTACCGGTGGTTGTTTTTCCAGTAAAAGTCGCTACTATTAGTACTTTATTTACGCTAGTTACATCTATTGTAACAGATGAACCCGAAACATCTACAAAAGAGTTTGAGGTAGTTAACGAACTTCCATCTGAAGATATTGATGATAAGTTTTGGGTGTATGCCCTGTTTGATATACTTCCAACAAAAATCGTTAAAAGTAATAGCGACGTAAATAAGAATTTCATAAGGTAGGTTTTTTTACTCAAGTAAAATTAACCTCAGACTAAGGCGAATAAAAGAGTAAAAAAACCCGATTTTATTTGTTTTAATAGGTGTAAATACCTGTTTTGACGAAATGATTTAATACATGGTTTTTATATGATGTAAGTATTTTATTTAAATGTTAATAAGCTTTATTTTTGTATAAATTAAATTGTAAATCTTATGAATATAGATATCTCAATCGTTAACGTAATTCAGGCTATGCTTGCCCCAGGAATTATGATTTCTGCATGTGCTCTTTTGTTATTGGGTATGGGAAATAAATATTCATCAACTGTTGCAAGAATTAGGGTATTAAATGAAGAACGAAGAAAATTAATGCTACATGCAAAAGATAATAAAGTTATTTATGAAGAAGGTATAAGAATGCATAGTATAAATGCTCAATTAGCAAGGTTTCAAAGACGTTTGCGCCTTGTTAGGGATGCTGTGGTGTTTTATTCTTTAGGAGTTGCATCTTTTATTCTTTCGTCATTATTTATTGGTTTAAAAATGCTTATAGATTATGATTATAGTCAATATGTGGTTTTAGCGCTATTTTTAACCGGAATGCTATTTGTTTTGTCTGGTGTTATTCTTGCAGCTGTTGAAGTTGTGAGAGGTTTTAAGATTATTAAAATAGAGATATTGGATATTTAATACCAATAGCTAATATAAAATAGACCAATTCCTATGGAGAGGGTTTGGGCAATGTCAATATGATAAGCACCACAAACAATTCTGAAAAGGACTTGGATTTTATCTGTTTTAGTTGTAGTGAAAGGTCTACAACCTTTATACGCCTGTATTTTCGGCGTTTTACAAAAATGGAAGATCTACGATCTTCAAAATAGAATTTACTTCATTTTCAAGTATTTTTTTTATTATAGAACCTTGTAGACTTGTGCTGAGCAAAGTCGAAGTAGGTTCAATATTTATAATGACCAAAATATATCTCAATATACATCTTCGTTGATGATGCATAAAAGCAA
>CAILUD010000121.1 GCA_903837285.1 uncultured Bacteroidota bacterium
ACTAAAAAATTTATAATTAATAGGCAACCATTTTAAAATTTGGTGTCTTTAAGTCATAAATAACCATTAAAAATCAAATATTATGAAAAAAATCTTTACAATGTTTTTAATTGCAATTGCAAGCATAGCTGCAAGTGCACAATGCGGTGTAGGTTTCCAGTCAATGGCAAGCCCATCAGGAAGCGTAGATTTTTATGCTTCAGTATCAGTAAATGATAGCATTTCTTATCCAATTACATATACCTGGTCATTTGGAGATGGAAGTACAGCAACAAGTACTAACCCAAACATGACACACCAATATGGTGCAATGTCTGGTGTAGTTGTAGCCTGCGTATCTATTCAAACAGCAACAGGTTGTACAAGTAATTTCTGCGATTCAGTTAATACAACATCGCAATCTGGTTGCTATGCATCTTATTATGCAATGGCTGATTCAGTGAATACTTCAAATTATACTATTTCTTTTGTTGATAATTCAACACCAGATAATACAGCATCAATAGTTAGCTATACATGGGATTTTGGTGATAGCACAGCAAATTCTACACTTCAGAATCCTGTACATACTTATGCTGCTCCCGGAAATTATTGGGTGTGTTTATACATTGCTACATCAAGTGGTTGTGTAAGTACTTCATGTGGAGAAGTTATTGTTGGTTCACCATGCCAGATTTATGTTAACTTAGATTCTTACAGTCCTTCAACAATTGGTGGAAATGATGGATATATTGAATCAAGTGTTTTTGGTGGAACTCCTCCTTATGCTTACAATTGGAGTACCGGTAATACAACCGCAAATATCTATTATTTAACAAGTGGAATGTATACTTTAAATGTAGTTGATGCAAATGGTTGTGCAAATTCATTTAGTTCGTTTCTTTATGAACCTTATGATACACTTGGTGGAAATATAATGGATACTTTAACTGCAAGTGTTATCGACACATGTTTAGGCTTTGTTCCTTCTACATATTATGTTTCATCAGTAATTGTTGATTCTATTGGAAATACTGTAACCGTTGTTTGGACATTTACCGGTGGTGGAATGACTTCTACAATAACTACAACATATACTTATGTTTATAGTGGAAATAATGCAGTGGTTCTTTCAATAAATTGTGGTACAAAGGCAATTTCTACATACCAAACAATAATTCATATTGGAAGTACAACAGATGTTCCTACTTATGGATTTGAACAAGGATTATTTGTTTATCCAGTTCCATTTAACGATAAAATTAATGTTGATTTTACAAGTCAAAAATCTGATGAAGTAAATATCTCAATAATGGATGCTTCGGGTAGACTAGTAATAAGTAAAAAAGTTAATTCAACTTCAGGTGTTAATAGCACTCAGGTAAATACTTCACAATTACCTTCTGGTGTTTATATTCTTAACATTCAAAATTCTGACGGAGTAGTTAGAAAACAGATAGTTAAATAATATTTTCAGCGAAGTTTTAAAAAACCCGAGAACGAAAGTTTTCGGGTTTTTTATTGGTTATAAAAGTTTATAATTTTAAAATTAACGTGTTTTATAATTATGTTACTTTGCAAACTGTAAGATAAATATATTCTTTTTTGCAAATGTTGGGATTTGAATTTTTGTTAAATTTTTCGTGGATAATAACTCTTGTTTTTATTCTTACGGTTTTAATTGTACCAATAAAGTTTAAGGCATTTTTTACAGGAGCTGCAATAATTTTAAATGCAGTATGTACAAGCTGGCTTGCAATACCTACATTAAATGGGAATGTTATTGATTATTCGATATTTGCCGGATCATTCCTGGGAGCAATTCCAATTCGGATTGACGGATTATCAGCTTGGTTTATTTTAATAATTAATTTTACTTCCGTTACTGGTATTTTATATGGCATTGGTTATTTAAAAGCAT
>CAILUD010000122.1 GCA_903837285.1 uncultured Bacteroidota bacterium
CGCAATATTTTGTCCTGTATAATTACCTCCTGAAGGATTAGGGCCAGATAGAAAGAAAGCAAATACATCATTAAAACTTGGTACATATTCAGGATATTCTTCTGAACCAAAAACGAAATTAAATTTTAAAGTATCAGAAGATGGCACGAAATCAAATTCTAAAATGGCTGCGTCATTTGTATTTGTTGGAGCAATAATTGCATTTAATTGCGGATCTCCGGGAGTATTAAAGCTTGTTGCAGCTAAAGTACTGGTACCACTTCCAAATGCATCAGAAGCATTTCCGGTGGACATAATTATTCCACGATCAAATCCAACTGATCCTAAACCGTTTTGAAAGTATCCAATGGCAGCATCTTCACCAGTATATGTGATATTTGTTGCGGAAACGCATCCTGTAATTAAAATATCTTGAACTAATTGGGTAGGATTATAACTGCTTGTATCTACTTCTAAAAATGGTGGGGGTTCAAATGCGCAAATGTCAAAAGTATTTGCATTATCATTACTTATTTCCCAAATACGAATCCATACTGTTTGTCCCGCTAATCCAAGAGAATTGCCTACATATTGTGTTCCTGGCATACCTGACCATGGTTCCTCACATGTAATTTGAGTCAATGTATTGCAATTAGTTCCTGAGTATAAAGCGATTCCAGCATCAATCATCATTTGTGGGCCGAGTTGAACTGCAAGTAATCCTGATGGAGGCACTATTGCAGAAAACCAAATATCGCCACCACTATAACTAAATGCACAAGTAGGTGCAGGGACTGAAATAGTACCTGTTGCACTCATTGCAGAATATTGAGTAAAAACACAGTTTGCATTTACAGTTAAAGAAAAAGCACCACATGGATCATCATTTGCTGGTGGTGGTGGTGGTTCAAATGCGCAAATGTCAAAAATACCTGGATTATCATTTCCTGGTTCCCAAACACGAATCCAAACTGTTTGACCAGCCATACCAAGCCCAACACCTATAAGTTGAGAACTTGGCATTCCCCATGTTTGTTCGTTGCACATTATTTCGGTTAAAGTATTACAATTTGCTCCCGAATACAATGCTATACCTCCTTCTATTATAATTTGTGGGCCTATTTGTATCCCAAGATTCCCAGAAGCTGGTACTACTGCAGAAAACCAAACATCTCCACCCATATATGAAACTCCACAAGTAGGGGCAGCAACTAAAGTTGTATTTGTTGCGTTTGCACAAGTGTATTGTGTGAAATTGCAATTTGCATTTACTGTTAAAGAAAATGCTGTGCAAGGGTCGTCATTTGTTGGTGGAGGAGGTGGAATATAGCATGCAGTTGTGCAAGTAATTTTAACTTGAAATCCATCTAATGTAACGCTTCCATCTGAAGTAAAACGAATAGTAATACAACTTCCGGAAGACGAATAATTTGTTGGTAATGCTGTTCCGTCTAAATCTGCTAATAAATTTGATGCAATAGAATTTCCGTCATAAAGATAAACATGATCCCATCCTTGTTCTACACCAAATGCACCTATAAACTGAAGTTGTAAACAATCAGTTGTTCCCGAACAAAAAGTTATTGAATAATCCTCAGAATTTTGATATGTTCCTGCAGGTCCACCGCTATCATACAAATTTGCATTACAGCTAGTAATTGTTGTTCCGTTTGAAGTTGCGTCTAAATTGTGATTAGTCTGGCTATATCCTATTGAAATATTTATAATACATGCAATTACAAATATTATTAATGATTTTATTTTCATTTTTTTACTAAAACGATTTACCAAATATACTTTATTTTTCTAAATTCATAATAAAGACGAATTTAGTATTAAAAGGTTGTTTCAAATAAAAATTTTAATTCAGCTATTTTCAACAAAAAACCCGCAAATTTATTTGCGGGTTTTTGTGTTATCTGATAACTGTTACTGCTCCTGTTTTTTCGTGCAGTACTCGTTTAAAATCTCTGAATGTACAAATCCATGAGTAGTTTCCAACCGGTGCTTTTTCGCCACCTTTTACAAGTCCTTTCCATCCCTCATGCATGTCTTTTGTCTGGAAAATTACTTCACCCCAACGATCGTATACCAAAAGTTGGAAAGTTTCTTCGTTTATACTGCTTCCAAATACAAAGAATTCATCATTCTTTCCATCATTATCAGGACTGAATGCCGATGGAGAATAAAAAGTAAACTCATCTTTAATTTCTATTTTACCCATTATAGTATCACTACATTGTTTGTCGGATAAAACTATTAAAGTTACATCATAAATTCCGGGAGGATATGCAGGATAATAATGTACAGGATTGTAAACATTTGAAGAATCGCTGTCGCCAAAATACCATTTTACATTAGTTGCTAATGTTGAGTAGTTATTGAAACTGATAATAGGTTTTATAACGCTAGCCACCGCTGGATCTGGCATAAACTGAGCTTCAGGAACAGGATAAGCCTCTATTGTAAATAAACTTGGATCTTCAGCTTTACAGCCATAAATATTGGTTACTATTATACCTATTGTATAAGTTCCCGGTTGTTTAAATATATGCATCGGATTTTTTGTAAATGCTGCCTGATTATCTCCAAAACTCCAGATGTAGGTTTGGCC
>CAILUD010000123.1 GCA_903837285.1 uncultured Bacteroidota bacterium
CCGGGGAAAAATAAAGGAGTTAGCGGTACTGTGTGTAAAGATACTAATGTTTTTTATTGCTTTACTAGTTCTACAGAGTTTGAAGCAAATACAGCTTATAGCGCTTGCCAATTAGTAGCAAAACTAAAAGGTATAAGCGATTGGAGTGCATACAGCAAGGATTTAAAACAAAAAGGGTACGGTTATTCGATAGACTCTATTAAGCCAGATGTTTTTAAAAAAATTCAAGAAAGCTATAAACGCGGGGGTCGTGTCGATGCTTTCGAGGCAATGGAAGGAATTAGAGAGGAATTGAAGCCTATTTTAATTGAAAGAATAGAGAAAAGCGAAGAAGTTATTTTGCACCAATTTTGGGAAGTTGACAAAAATAATAAACCAAAAATAAAACCAAGCTCTTTAATTAACTTTTTCAAGAATGCTCTTTGCGTTTCTATAAAAAAAGAGGGTAAAGCATTCAGACTTGTTCAAAACGACAATAACATTATAAAGCAAATAAATAGGGGTGAATTAAAGAATTTAATTAAAAAATGGATTGAAGAAAATTATGATTCGATTAACGTCGATGTTACATTAATTCAGGATGCTTTAATTAAAAGTCCTCAAATGTTTAACGACGAGGCCTCTCTGAATGGTTTTTCGATTTTAAAGGCGAATTTGTTGAAGACACTAAAGATGTTGCACACTTTTTTTATAGAAATGGAATTTGCCTTGTGACTTCAGAATGTATAAAATTTAAAAAATATAGCGAAATACATAACCTATTCGTTTGGGAAAACAATTTAATTGATAGAGATTACACAGAAATAGAAGAACCTGAAAGTAATTGGGTAGATTTTTGCAGAAAAATATCTGGAGAAAAATACGATTACCTACGCTCTTTAATAGGATTTAACTTGCATAGGTATAAGGATGAACAATTGCAATTAGCTACATTTATTGCCGAAGATGTAGAAGATAGCAGCAAAGGCGGAGGAGCTGGTAAAGGGTTACTTTTAAAGGCCATCGGAAAAATGTTTAAGACCTGCGAAATGGATGGCGAAATGTTAGCAACTGCAAAAAGTTTTCCATTCCAAGCATACGAGCTTGGAATGCCTGTAGTTGCTGTAAACGATGCTAGTTTGGCTATGAATTGGGATTCTTTCAAGTCGATTATTACCGACGGGTTAACGATTGAGAAAAAGAATAAAGACCAATTATATTTAGATTTTAAAAAATCGCCTAAATTTATCTTTACTTCAAATTATTCTTTACCTACTGACAAAGATTTTATTACCCGCCGATTTAAAATTTTAACGCTAAAACCATATTTTACGCGAAAGCATCGGCCTATGGACGAATATAATGGGGAAACTTTTTTTCTTTGGAATGATAACGAGTGGGCTCACTTTGACAACTGGATGCTTCAATGCGTTGTTTTTTATATTAAAAATGGAATAATAAATAACGAGGTGTCAGATAGCTATGTACGGAAAGAATTTACAGTCCTTTTCGGAGCGCCTATATTCGAATTTTTGGCGAATACAACCCCAATAGATAACGCACCCCTAAAAAAATATTATGAATATTTTTTAAGCGAAAACGCACTAAAAGAATCGATGTATAAGTTTGAAAAATTTAAACGAGCAATAAATAATTATGAAGAAAGATTTGGGATTAATTTCATAATGCGAAAAAACCCTAATGCCCAAAATTCTTACTACACATTTTGTTCAATAGAAATGGCTGAAGATTGTACAAGTGA
>CAILUD010000124.1 GCA_903837285.1 uncultured Bacteroidota bacterium
ATCGGCCAACTATTGGCTTAAAGTAATTGATATTAAAGGCTGTTCATATTCAGACACAATTTATATTGGTATAGATTCTACTCTTTACAATCTTTCTTTAGGGAATGACACCTCTCTTTGTTCTGGCAATTCTATTTCTCCTTCAAATGGAACTAACATAACAAATTACCTCTGGAATGACAATTCAACAAATTCGAGTTTAACAATTAACAGTACAGGCAACTACTGGATCTCGGTAACAAATAACCATAATTGTATTGCTACAGATACTATTCATGTAAATATTGCCGGATTTTCACCCACTGTTGATTTTTCATTTATTAACCCATGTCTTGGAAAAGCGACACGTTTTAACGATTTGTCTTATACTCAAACTGTTGACAGTATTGTTTTTTGGGAATGGGATTTTGGAGACAGTTTTTTTTCTAATATTAAAAACCCAACTCATATTTATACTGATACTATTACATATTTCGTAAAATTAAGAATAAAAACAAATATTGGATGTGAATCTGAGATGGTTAATCCAATTACTATTTATCCAAATCCAATTGTTAATTTTTCAATAATAAACAACTGTGAAAATTCACAGCTACAATTTTTAACTGCTATAAACACATTTGGTCATCAAATTACAAATTGGAATTGGGACTTTGGAGATCTTTCCAGCGGACCCAATAATTATTCTATAATACAAAATCCAATACATATATACTCAGATTCGGGTATTTATTCTGTTGCTTTAAAAGTAAACAATCTAAATAATTGCACTGATTCAATTAATAGTTCCATAATTATTAATCCTACACCAATTACTGATTTTAATTTTTCATTAGCATGTACCAACTCACCAGTTACTTTTACCGATCTGTCAGATACAAATAATAGCATAATAACCAATTGGTACTGGAAAATTGGCATTACTGATACATCTACATTACAAAATCCAGTTTACACCTTTAACAATAGCGGCAATGAGTTGGTCCAACTTACTTTAACATCTAATCTAGGTTGCAAAGATTCTATTACAAAAACAGTAGTAATACATTCTTCTCCAATAGCTTATTATAACTATATATCAAATAATCAAACTTCACCTTTTATTTTATCTTTCACAAATCTTTGTTATGATGGAAATTCCTTTGTATGGGATTTTAATGATGGAAATTTAAGCACTGAATTAAATCCATCACATACTTATTATAGTTCAGGGTTTTTTCAACCATCATTAACTGTAACAAATTACTTTGGTTGTTCAGATTCTTTTTCTCGAAAAATTAACATTGGTTACCTTCCTTCAAACATATCAGGCTTAAAGTTGTGGTTTTCAGCAGATCAAGGGATTAATAAAAACAACAACTTTGTTAAAGGGTGGGAAAATGCAGCACTAACAAGCGATTCTGCATTTCAATTAATCTCTGCAAACCAACCATTATGGATTGATAGTATTTCAACACTTAACAATAAACCGATTTTGCGATTTGATGGAATAGATGATTTTATGGAATTTACAGAAACAACTGATATTAGAACTGTTTTCTTAGTTTTCAAGCATAGAACCGGAGATTCTGGACCTGCTGTTCTTCCTAATTATCAACCAATTTTAGGACATCCAACTATATATGATTTTCACGGTTATTTTGGGACTAAATTGTTTAATCCTAGCGAAGTGCCAAAATTAATTGCTGGTCAGTGCTTTATGAACGGAGCTCTTCAAGTTGCAACAAACATTGATAAACCAAGTTCATATTCTTTATTAACCATTGTTACTTCTAGCAACGCAACAGCCCAATATATTGGCAATGACAGAAATGTTGCTGGTTGGTGGGACGGAGATTATGCTGAAATAATTATTTATAATCAAGCCCTTACTTCTATACAAATAGATAGTATTGAAAAATATTTACAATATAAATACGCACCACCACTTAACCTTGGACCAGATAAATTTATTTGTTCTTTACCCTATACAATTAAAGCAAAAAAAGATTATTTCACTAATTATCTCTGGCAAAATACTTCAACAGCTGATTCGTTAGTTATTAATTCATCGGGCACATATTACATAACAGTAACAGACATATTTAATAATTTAAGTTCTGACTCAATTATTATTACTTTAAATAATCAACCTTATTTAGTTAATCTTGGAAATGACACCATAATATGTAGTGGCCAACAACTTAAATTAATCGCTGGTCCTTCTAATTTTTCTTATTTATGGTCAACAAACGCTACTTCAAATTATATTCAAATTAATGCTTCTGGTAGCTATAAAGTTACTGTCACTGATTGTCTAGGAAATATTTCAAAAGATACTATAAATGTAACCATACAATCTTTGCCTATATTTGATTTTGGAAATGACACTACATATTGTTACAACACTTCAAACATCCTCGATCCTGGTTTTATTAATTCTTCAAATTATTCTTTTTTATGGAACAATACTTCAACAGATTCTATTTTATCTGTATCTACATCGGCCAACTATTGGCTTAAAGTAATTGATATTAAAGGCTGTTCATATTCAGACACAATTTATATTGGTATAGATTCTACTCTTTACAATCTTTCTTTAGGGAATGACACCTCTCTTTGTTCTGGCAATTCTATTTCTCC
>CAILUD010000125.1 GCA_903837285.1 uncultured Bacteroidota bacterium
TCAAATTCTCAACAAGGCACAAAAATATTATTAGAGTTTAAAATTGAGCCAATATTTATTTCTGTTGACATGGCTATATCTGTCGGATTAATTATAAATGAAGCGGTTATTAATTCTCTTAAACATGCATTTGGTGCTGTTAGCGAAGGGGTAATTGAAATATCTGCTCACAAAATGGGCAATAATATTAGTTTGTCAATAAAGGACAATGGTTCTGGTTTTTCAAAGCTTGATAATTCTGAAAACTTTGGCGGATTTGGATTTCAGCTACTGCGGTCATTTACAACAAAATTATCTGGAAAAATGACAGTCGAAAATAATCATGGTACAATAATAATTATTCAAATACCTTTGTAGTCAGAAAATGGAAAAGAAACGAATTTTTATTGTTGAAGACGACCCAATTATTGCTTCAGATCTTGAAGGAATATTAATTGATTTGGGTTACGAAGTTTGTGGAATGTCCCACCAACCTTTTGAAGCAAAGAAAAAAATTGAGCAACTTATTCCTGACTTGTTATTGTTGGATATTAACCTAAACAGTGAAATAGACGGGATAGATCTCGCAACGTTAATTAAAAATCTTAATATCGGAATCATTTTTATTTCAGCATTTACCGATAAAAAAACGGTTGACAGGGTTAAGGAAATACAACCTCTAGGTTATATAATTAAGCCATTTAATGAAAAGGAAATTGCAATTACTATTGAGTTAGTTTTTAACAATGTTCAAAAAACCGAAAACAATAATAAGCAGGAGGTTGAAACCGGCTTTGTATTTGTAAAAACAAAGAATAATTTAAGTATAAAAATTAGCTTTGAAGATATTTTAGTTGTTGAGGCATACGATAATTATTCTTTTATTCATACAGTTCAGGAAAAACTGATTGTGAGTTATACACTTAAAGATTTAGAACAACGAATTCAATCTCCGTTTTTAGTTCGGGTTCATCGCACTTATATTGTTAATATTAAAAAGGTTGAGGCTATTCATTTAAATGCATTAATTATTGGGAAACACGAAATACCAATAGGCAAATCCTATCGTGATGAGGTTATAAAGTATTTTCCTACTTTGTAAAAAACGATTTTAAGCGGAGTTAAAACTTCAATTTAATATCAAAATAATATTTTACATAAATTAGACCATTTGTAATTATAAAATAGACCAACCTATTGTCCCTCTTTTTTGAAGAGGGTAGGGAGATGAATAAAAAAATTGGGATATTTTATAATTACATTGGTATTATATCGAATTTATATTACTCTCTGTTAATCAAAAATCCCTTTACTTCCTTTTTCTTTTCATTCACTTAGTTTTTTTATCCATTCACTTAGTTTATTATTTACATAAGTTGCATTGGGCTTATGTTTGCAAAAACATTAAATCAATTTTAACTTATGAAAAACTTATTTTTTATTGCAACGATCTTTTTAGGATCACTTTTAGTTTCTTGTGGCGGTGATACAAAGACTAATGACGAAAGTAATGAGGCACGTCCTCGTAACAACGGACAATTTCTTATGTATTATTACCCAACTTCTTCAGTTTATGGTTCTGAATTTGGAAAAGAGTTTGCAAAAAAAGATACCTGTATAGGTT
This sequence comes from uncultured Bacteroidota bacterium, assembly GCA_903837285.1. Taxonomy (GTDB): domain Bacteria; phylum Bacteroidota; class Bacteroidia; order Bacteroidales; family GWA2-32-17; genus GWA2-32-17. The sequence goes on from CAILUD010000125.1 coordinate 1,604, forward strand.
TTCCTTCATACATGACGGCTGATGAGGATGGTACTTTATATGGAAGTGTTGTTGGAACTGAAGTTAGTGTTATAAAATCAACAGATGGTGGTAAAACATGGGTGCCTGTAGAAAATTTAGATACAGCAAAAAATCCTTATGCATCATATGTTATAACAGCTGGAAAATCAAAAATGCTATATGCATTAAGTTCACAGGGTTTATTTTATATTTCTAAAGATGGTGGAAGTAATTGGGAAAAGAAAGCTTCACCATGTGTAAAAGACACATCTCACTCCAGTCCTGGTTTTGGACCAGAGGCATGGTTGGCAGTTTCTGCTGATGGTAAAAAAATTCTTGCACAGGCATGGTATTTTGAAGAAACGGTATTGTCTATAAGCGAAGATGAAGGAAATACATGGACAGCAATTACTCCTCCAACCGAAAGAAATTCATCAAGAGGTGTGGGTTTCTGTAGCGATAGAATTGTTTATTCATCATACGATCAGATTTTTTATACCGACGATAATGGTAAAAAATGGTTTAATTCAACTCCTGATAAATTATTTTCTCCAAAATCTGAAAGTTCTTATTATGGTTATCGCCATTTTATTACCGATGGAGATCAGTTTGTATTAGGTGTAGAAGTTCCATCAGCAGCATCAAGTCGTAGCGAAAAGAATCAATATCCGGGTGCTATTTTCTTATCAAAAGACGGTGGAAAAACATTCGAAACTCTTCCTTTTCCTTATAATATCGACCCAACTCCAAACACCTCCGATGAGTATGTTTACTTAACATTTCTTTCAAAAAAGTTAAAATAGTGTTATTTGTTAAAACAAATAAAAAAGAAATGAAAAAAATACTTTTTATAGCTGTTATTTTAAATTGTGTGTCATTGTTTGTAAATGCACAAGAATCAAAGTTTTATGTAAATAAGGCTACTGTAACAAGTGCTGATTGTGATTGTAAAACTATAAAATCAATAAAAGTTACTATACCACTTCCGTCAGGATTGGCGGCTTTTGATAGTTACCTTTTATTTATTAATCTTAGTAGTCTTGATGTACCAACATATATTAGTTTTGATAAAAAGGATATAGCTGCAAAACTAGTAGGTAAAAAAGAATATATTGCATATTTGTTAAAAGAAGATGGAACTTCTGATTTTACTTTTGATGATGTTGCCTTTTCAAAAAAGGATTTATGCAGTACACCTAGAATGTGGGGAATGACTGAAATGGTTATGGAAGCCAGTGGCGCAGGATATAAAATTATAGGTTCACATTGGGAAGATAAATGGAACGAATACTATAAAAAATGGGAGAGTACTAAAATTGATGATTGGGACGAAGGAGTTTCATATGGTTCGGGAAGTTTAACAATAAAACAAGCACCTCTTTCTGATGGTTTTTCAGATTTATCTGAAATCATAACAGTGAAAGCTGAAAATACAGATAGTTGTAGTTATAGTGTTTCAGAAGAGGTAGATGCAAACGGTTCGTTAAGTATCATTGACAACTCTCAAGAGTTCAAAACAGATATTTATTATGGAATCTGGTCAGGAGGAGAGAACTCCTATAATATTGTAAAACAAAGTGTATTAAGCTCTGTCGGTGGAAAATATCAGATAGGTCCGGTACATAATTTCTATGAATTATATGGAATGGGTAATGGTGAGGAAAAGGTTCTTCCAGGTAAGTCAAATGTATTTAAAAACGTAACTATAAACGGAACTAGTTATGAAACGATATCTCACTGCAGAACGAAAACAGGATTCTACGCAACATTCTATATTACTAGATTAGGAGACTATACTATTTTAATTACTTCTTTAACGAATGAAATTTTCGAGTTTAAAGCAAAAGGGCTTTCTCTAATGGATGGTAAAGTATTGATTTATCAATTTGAATTGACCGATAAAAATATTGAGCGTATTGATTTAATTAATGAAAAATGGTTAAATGCAACAACTTACAAATAAATTTTATGTTTGTTTACTAAAAAGGACCTGAAATTTTTCAGGTCTTTTTTGTTTATATAATAATTTGAATTATTAAGTAGTATAACAACAAATAATTTGTAGGGTTAAAAATTGAATTACTCAAAAATAGTATTTCTCAAAACTTTAGACACTTTAGTCACTTCAAGTACTTTAGTCACTTCTTCTTAATACCATTTATAAATCTTTAACCCTATAAAGAAAGTAGTAAGACCAGTTATTGATAAAATTAATAAAGGTTGAATAATATCCATTACACCAAACCCTTCGTTTATTATACTGCGTAAGCTATCGGCAAAAAGTGTAAGAGGCAAATATTTTATAATTGGAATCATAACATCAGGAAAATTACTATAGCTAAAAAAGATACCCGAAAGCAACATCATGGGCATTGTTATAGCACTAATAAAACCATTACCAACCTGTGTGTTTGCAGTGCGTGAAGCAAGTAAAATAGACAATCCCATAAAGAAAAAACTTCCACTGATTATAACAGCTGCAAATGCAATTATACTTCCCTGAATTGTAACATCGAACACATAATAAGCAAAAGTAAGTAGAGCAATGGTTTCTAGAACTGCAAAAACAAAACGGGAAATAAACATTGTTATCATAAACAATGATTTTTTCATTGGTGTTGCAACCAATCTGCGTAATAGTTTTTTCGATCGTTTTTCAATTAATCCATAGCTTATTCCCCATAGGCATGAACTCATAATTCCCATTGCAAGTAAGCCTGGAACAAGGAAATCAATATATCTTGTGCCCTTTGTTTGCAAAGGTTTAATTACCGATTTTGTAGAAAGTAGATTTTTACCGTCTATCATTCCCGAAACAATAATATAAGCAAGTCTTGAGGTGAAATTAGCAGGATCGAAATGGTAGTTTATTTTACCCTTGTTTTCGGTTAAAATAATTTCAATTTGTCCGCGTTTCATCATTATTTCACTTTCTTTCCACGAAGCAGGAATGAAGTGGGTTGTGGTTTTGCCAAGTTTTTTATAGTCTACATTTTTTTCATATTCGTTTTTTTGTGAACTACTTTTAGTACAATTATTATTCAGATATGTTTTTAAAAATGAACTGTCAGATGCAGGTATAACAACAGCTGCATGTTGCGACATCTCAGGTTTATCTGAGAATGCCATTCCTAATGCAAACGACATTAGAATTGGAAAAATAAATGACCAGAAAAGCGCACCGGGTTCGCGAAAAAATTCTTTGAACTGTATTGATAATAGTTGTGTAAATTGCTTTAACATTTTTCTTTAATTAATCGGTTAACTTTCTGCCTGTCATTCTAATAAAAAGGTCGTCAAGAGTAACATACCTACAGCGAAGTTCTGAAATTTTGCAGCCGGCATTGTTTAAATAGCTTACCATTTTGGGCAGAAAAGAGGAAGTATTATCAACATTCATTGTAACAATGTTTGTAGAATCTTCCCATTGTATTTCGCGCAAATCCGAAAACTTACTAAAGTCGGGAAATTTGCTTTTATCTAGTACTTTAAATTGAACTATTTCACTGGTTTTAGATTCTGCAATTAGCTGTTCAAGTGTTCCTTTTGCAAGAACTTTTCCCTTATCAATTATCACAATTTTTTCACAAAGATTTTCTGCTTCTTCCATGTAGTGTGTTGTGAGTATCATTGAGGTTCCATGAGTCTTTTTTAGCTCATGAAGTATTGACCAGATCTCTCTTCTTGCAGTTGGATCAAGACCTGTAGTGGGTTCATCTAAAATTAAAAGCTTTGGATTATTCAAAAGTGCAATGCCTAGTGCAAGTTTTTGACGCTGACCACCCGAAAGATTTACAACATATGATTTGCGCTTTTCCTGTAAATTAACAATATTCAGAATTTCTTCAACTCTTGTATTGTCTAATCCATAAAAGGAGGCGAACATTTTTAATGTTTCTGCAGCTGTTAATTTATCTTCAAATTTTGTTTCCTGAAAAGATAGTCCGATTTGTTTGTAAAGCTCGTCTTTGTTACCACTCCAGTGTTTTCCAAATAATGTTATTTCTCCGCTATCTGGTTTTTGTATTCCTTCAATAATTTCAACTAAAGTTGTTTTTCCTGCACCGTTTGGACCAAGCAAAGCAGTATATTCTGAAGGCATTATTTCAAGATCAACACCAGCAAGAGCAATAACATCTTTAAATGTTTTTTTGATGTTTACAGCTTTTACAATGGGTTGAGTATTTGCGTCAGTCATTTATATCTAAGTTAAAAGAATGGCAAAGGTAAGAAAATGTGGGGAGGTTGAAATGTTAATTTTTATGAAGAATTATTGCCACAGATTCACAGATATTTTTTGTCATTATGAGTGTCCGCCGCGGCGGACGAAGAATCTATATTCCGAGTATAGATCCTTCGTTTCGTTGCACTGCACTCAGGATGACAAAATGGGGAAGGTATGCCACCCCGAACAGAATGATAAGTGGGGTATTGTAACAATAAAAATGCGCTAATTTGTGGCAAATTTAATTATTACTCAATATAAAATCTCCAGGCACAAAAATGTGAATCGGGATGTTCGTCTGGGGGGCAACAAATGCATGAAGTTTTAATTCTCGAATCAATTGCTTTTGCAAATTCCGGGAATTCAATTATTCCGGCCGATTTACAGGGATAATCAGCTAATCCTTTACGCTTACGTGCAGATTGTACACGGCAATCATCCATGCTGAAAACAAAGCTATTTGCCGTTTCTTCAATTATTGATTGCTTGTTAATAAAAGAATATAATCGATACTTAAAAGCCTGTTTCAAGCCATCTAATCCGGGAAATTCAGATAATCCTAAAAGTCTTTTTATCGACCATGCTTCAAAGGGAGCAAATTGTGCCCAGCTTGCATCGTTGCAATGTTTAGCCTCTGCCATTCCTGAAGTAAATTCAATCGCTTGAAACCAGATCCCATCATTTGCAAGCCAGTTAATTGCAACACCTTCGCGTAATTCATTTAGTTTTTCGTTTGGCAAATCTACAAGTCCAGAAGGAAGAGAATCAGTCATTTCAAAACCCATGATTTTTGAAAGCCTTTTCATTTGAAGTTCATAGCTTTGTTTATAAACAGTATCTAGAATTTCATATGCTTTTATTTTTCCCAGTTTTGCAGAAACCTCTGCAAACCAGATAGCATGGTGCATTGAAATTCGATGAAAAAAATCTATTATTAACCTCGCGGTTTCGATATTTGAATTGTTATTCATTTTTATTTTTTGTAAAACATTTTGCAAGATAAATAATAAAATTAAATTTCATGATTTGTAAAATATTGATTAAAAAACGAACATCATTGCGGGCTCGACCCGCAATCTTATTGAGTAATATTTATTTTTCTCAGTGTCCCTTAATTTTTCTCAGAGTCTCCTGAAAGGGACTCTGTAGGAAAAATCCTGAATTGAGTTAGTGTGGCTAATTCGGTGGTGGTTCGTGAGACACGAACCAAGGAGATGGATTGATTCGCCGCTCCGCCGCGGTGGAGAATGCAATGACGTTAGGTATGATTTGTTCTGTTGGTGTCAGTCAGGCCGACAGATCTGCCTCAATTTTAAACTCCGTAGGAGTTTAATGTTTATAAAAACAAAAAACAGAAAAAGCAGCTCCAGAGGAGCTGAATGTTATTACAAATACTCCTGAATTTCAACTTCGCCCTTTAATGCAAGATATCCGTTAAAAGCAAGTGCTTCCATTTCACTTTCTCCTGGATAAATTCTTACAGGACCGAGATGTTTTACTCTTTCGGTTATTTTCTCAACAATATATTTACTGTAAGCAATACCACCTGTAAGTAATATACCATCAACCTCTCCTTTTAACACTGTGCTGCATGATCCTATTTCTTTTGCAATCTGATATGCCATTGCATCGTAAATAAGCTTGCTATAAACATCTCCGTCTTCGATTTGTTTTTCGATTTTGGTACCATCGTTTATGCCTAAATATGCACATAAGCCGCCGTAACCTTTTATCTTTTTAAGAATTTCTTCTTTTGTGAATTTACCAGAGAAACAAAGTTCAACTAATTGTCCTACAGGTAGACCCCCGCTACGCTCGGGCGACATTGGGCCATCACCATTCAGACCATTATTAACATCAATAATTCTTCCTTTATAATGCGCACCAACAGAAATACCACCACCTAAATGCGCTACAATTACATTTATATTTTCATATGCAACACCTTGGTCTTGTGCATAAGTTCGTGCAACTGCGCGTTGGTTAAGTGTATGCAAAAAACTTTTGCGAGGAAGTTCGGGCATGCCTGAAATTCTTGCAATATCTTCTAATTCATCAACACATGTTGGGTCAACAATAATTGCGATAACACCGTTTCCAATTTCTTTTGTTAATTCATTTGCTATAACTCCACCTAAATTTGATTCATGCTCTCCCATTGGGTTGCTAATATCCCGAAGCATGTTTTCATTAACTCTGTATACGCCACCTTTTATTGGCTTTAACAAACCACCTCGACAAACAATTATTTCAAATTTTTTAATATCAAATCCTGCTTTTGCAAGCTCTTCAGAGATTTTGTTTTTTCTGAATTCGAATTGATGTGAGATTTTTTCAAATTGACGAAGTTCTTCCTGGGTATGTTTGACATTTGTTAAAAAAATGTTTTTACGGCTTTTATATACAGCAATTTTGGTTGATGTTGAACCTGGATTAATTGCTAAAATTAGGTGGTCCATAGTAAATAATTTTATAAAATTTCAATTTAAATAAATACATAATGTCATTCTGAGCAAAGCGAAGAATCTAATTTTAGATGCTTCACTTTGTTCAGCATGACAAAAAATAATAAAAGAACTATTATAGTTATAACAACGTCTATTTTGCAATAAGTGCAGCTAAAGCAATTGAATAAAGTTTTGTTAATTCGCTATCGCCACGTGAAGTTAAAACAGCAGGAACTTTTGCTCCAAAAACAACTGCACCTAGTTCGCCGTTACTTAATTTAGTGCTTGATTTAAAGAAAACATTACCAGATTCGATATTTGGAAACAATAAACAATCAGCATCGCCAGCAACTGGGCTAACTAATTTTTTAATTTCACAGCTTTCTTTATCAATAGCAACATCTAAAGCAAGAGGACCATCTACTAAAGCACCTTTAATTTGTCCACGGTCAGCCATTTTAGAAATAATAGCAGCATCAACACAAGCAGGCATACCTGGCATCATTTGTTCGGTAGCAGCGATAACAGCTACTTTAGGCATATCAATTTGTAAAGCTTTAGCAGTTCTGATAAGATAATTTGCAATAGTGATTTTTTGTTTTAAATCCGGAGCAGGAATAATTGCCACATCAGATACAATCAACAATTTATGATAATTAGGAACTTCAACTACTGAAACATGGCTTAATGTAGCATTTGAACTTTCCATAATTCCTTTGTCTTTGCTTAATATAGCGCGCATGTATTTATCTGTGCTAACAAGACCTTTCATTAAAATATCACCTTCGCCTGCATTAATTAGTGCAACAGCTTTTTCTGCAGCCTTTACCTCGTCAGCTTCTTGTACTATTTTAAATTTGGTAACATCAATTTTATGTTCAAGACAAACTTTTTTAATAGTTTCTTCGTCTCCAACTAAAGTTGCATCAATTAATCCTTTTTCTACTGCCTGATTAACCGCACCAATGGTGTGAGAATCGTTTGCATAAGCAGCAACTAATCTTTTTTTACTTTTGCTTTTAAGCACATCAAACATTTGAGCCAACTTTGTTATTGCCATAAAATTATTATTTAATTGTTTTTAATAAATGTTATTGAAAAGTCTGCTAATTTATTAAAAAAACAGTAGATATGTATACTGGCCAAAAAGAAAAAATGAAGTCAATGTCGTTGTAACAAATTGATATAAACAGCAATAATACGATGCGCAATATAAATAAATGTTGTCAAACAGTTTGAAATGTGTTAAACAATATTTACAAACAGCTAAAATAAAGAACTTCCTTATTCAAAAATTGCTGTTAAGCAGGTTGGGCTTTAAATGGGATTTTAACTATAAATTTGGTTCCAACATCTGGTTGGCTTTCAACAGTTATTGTTCCATTATAAAGTTCAATTATTTTTTTAACAATAGATAAACCAAGGCCACTGCCGCTTATATTTTGTGTTTTTTTGTTTTTAATTCGCATAAATTCCTGAAACAGGAATTCTTGTTCTTCGGCATTAATACCAATTCCAGTATCTTCAACTATAATGTTTAAATTTGTTTTATCTGTAAAAATTGAGACTGTAACAGTTCCATTATCTCTGTTATATTTTATGGCATTTGAAATTAAATTATTACAAATTATTTCAACTTCGTTACTGTCGGCTGTTAAGATCAGGCTTTCTGGAAAAGCAGTTAATATTTTAATATTTTTTTGAATAGCCATGGGCTCCATCGAGCTAATAGCCATTTTTGTACATTCAATAATATCTACTTCTTTTAAGTTTCTGCTCTTTGTTCCATTTTCGATACGGGTTAAATCGAGCATATCCATAATCAAACTTCTCATACCCGTAATTCTTTCAATAGATCGGTTAATCATGTGCATATAATCGTCAATTGAAGTGCCAGCCTGCTTTTCCTGCATTATTTTTAAGTAGCCTTCAATAGCATTTATTGGTGATTTTAATTCATGCGACAAAACAGACAAAAACTGAAATCTTATCTGACGAGCGGTTTCGCTCATCTTTTTTGTCATTCGTTTTAAAAATAAATGCTTTGTTATACTTTCTATTGCCCCGCGTAATTCTTCGGGAGTAAAGGGTTTGGGAACAAAATTATATGCTCCTCTTTTTGTTGCAGTAACTGCTAGTTCGAGCGATGCATATGATGTAATCATCATTACAGCTGTATCGTAATTTCGTTTATTTATTTGCTCGAGTACATCTATTCCCTCCATTCCTGGCAATTTGTTATCTAGTAAAACAATGTCAATTTCTTGTTTCTCTAAAATTTCTAAAGCAATTTCTCCGGTTTCGGCTTCAGTTAAGGTAAAGCCAAAATCTTCTTCAAGAAATGGATATCCTACGCGGTAATTTCTAAGTATTCTTGAAATTCCTGAGCGGATTCCTGGCTCATCGTCGACTATTAAAACTTTTAAATCAGACATAATCTTTATTTTTATGTCATCCTGAGGTTCTCGAAGGATGACTTTTTTATTCCCACGCTTCGAGTACCTCAGCGTGACAATATTATTCTTTAAGTAATCTTTTTATTTCACGTTGCAATTGATCTGGGCGAACACCCTTTTCCATTATTAAATCAGCTTTAATCCATTGCTGTTCCTCATGTGATTCTACTCCGAAAATTAATCCGGTTTCTGAAGTAACTGCTGTTGCTATAATAACAGGAACATCAGGGTATTTTTGTTTTATTTTATATGACAAAATAAAGCCACTATCGTCCTTTTCCATCATTAAATCTATAATAGCTAAATCTGGTTTTTTTGTTTTAATTACTTCAATAGCTTCTATTTCGCCATTGGCAGTAATTGTTTCGTAGCCAAATTTTTCGCAATAAAATTTTATTTGATTTCTGAAATCGATATCATCATCTACAATCAGAATTGTTTTTTTAGAGTTCATTTTATAAAGTATTTTATATTTTGTTAAATTTTATCTGTTATCATATTTTTTGGCAAGGTGATTTTAAAAGTTGTGCCAGTAGGACCCTGACTTTTATCCACATTAGAAATCACATCAATTTTTCCTTTATGCATTTTTACAATTCCATAAACAATAGGCAAACCAAGCCCTGTTCCTTTACCAATTTCTTTTGTAGTGAAAAATGGAGTGAACAGTTTATCCATATTTTCTTTCTCAACACCAGTTCCTGTGTCGCTTATGTTTATTTCTATTTCTTTGTCATTTCCTTTAACAATCAACTTTAATTCACCACCATCTGGCATTGCCTCTATTGCATTTTTTTCAACATTTGTAAGAACCTGCATCATCTGTTCGGCATCTATCATCATTAAAGTATCGTCAATTTCTGAGCTAAATGATGTAGTAATATTGTTTGGAATAATTACTGAACTTAAACTATGTTTTACAAATTCATTAATATCTGTTTCTGTTAATTTTACCTGATTTTTTCTCGCAAAATTTAATAAGCCTCCAACAATTACTTTGCAACGATTTGCTTGTTCTGCAATTAATTCAAGATCTTTAAATAACTGGCTATCTGCAGGAATTTCTTCTTTCAGCAAATTACTATACATTGTTATTACACCAAGCGGATTATTTAATTCGTGAGCAATACCGGCAGAAAGCTGGCCCATGTGAGCAAGTTTTTCCGATTTATTTAATTGTTGTTGTGTGTTGGCAAGTTTTCCGTTGGTAGTATGTAATTCTTCAATTGTTGAGTGAAGTTTTTTAATTGTTTCGGGTAAGCACATATCAATTTCGGCTAATCCCTGAAATATTGCAATTGCATGTTCTTCACAAGTTGCATAGCCACATGCTCCACAATTTAGATAATCTTCCGCAGAAGATTTACCCATGTTTTTTAAAATTATATCTATTTCTTTTCTTTCCGGAACAGAGGCTCTTCTGTCCATATTTTCGAAATGTGTACTGAAATCTACATCACTGTATTTTTCAATATTTTTTTCCCATTCTTCAACATTTAAGTTTTTAACCTTTTCATTAGCATACGATTTAACAAGGTTTCTACGTTGAAATTTTCTGCCGTTTTTAGACATTCCAGGTCCCATAATGCAACCTTCGCAACAGAGTAATTCTGTATATTGTGATTTAATATGGCCTGACGATAATTCCATTAATGCCTCTCTGAAATTTATATAACCATCCGTTACAATTATATCATTATCGCCAACATTAACATTTTTTGAGATATTCTGCATTAACCCCCTGCTTATTGGCAGAAATGCTCCACTACCAGCTTTTGGTTCATCCCAATCAGATTCTGTAACATTATTCTGAAATATTTTAAAACTTGCAAACAATTGTCTTAATTCTGTAAAAGTTAGCACAGCATTAATTTCCTGGGATTCCGCTTTTTTTGCAATACAAGGACTAATAAAAACAATGTTCACATCTTCGCCATATTTTTTACGCATTATTCTACCTGTTGCCACCATTGGTGAAACAATAGGTGCCAGTTTTGTTACTAATTCGGGCATATAATGCATAATGTAAAAAGCTACAGCCGGACAATCGCTGGAAATTATCTGAAGATCTGATTTTGAAAGTAAATTTCTATATTCGTTTGCAATCATATCTGCCCCAAAACTAACTTCAATAACATCATCAAAACCCAGGGCTTTTATCATACCAACGAATTGCTTATAGTTTTCGATTTCAATAAATTCAGCAACAAAACTTGGAGCAACAATTGCAATTTTTCTTTTTTCTGATTTTAAAATATTTACTGTTTCTTCAATTGAGTTGTAATAAATTTTCGCTTCCTGTGTACAGTTTCTTACGCAGTTACCGCAGGCAATGCATCTATCGGTTATTACATTTGCCTGACCGTTAATAATACTGATAGCTTTTACGGGACACTCTCTCACGCAAGTATAACACATCTTGCAACGATTTTTTCTCGTAAAAACAAGCGGATTACTATTTGTGAATTTTGCCATTTTTTCTTTTTTATAACTTTAAATACTTATAACTTTAGGCACTTTTTATAATATTACATCATCACGTTTTGCATAACTTGTATGCAGTAAATCGTGACTTTTATGACTTAACGGTTCACCTAAAAAGTCTTTATAGATATCAATAATTTCAGGGTTTTTATGAGAAACTTTTATTGGTTCTTTTTCATCAATTTTATAAATTGATTTTATTCTTTCTTTTAAAGCTTCTTCATTTGAGTTTATTGGTTGTCCGCCACCACTAATACAACCACCCGGACATGCCATAACTTCAATAAAATGAATATCTTTTCTTCCGTTTTTAATTTCTTTTAATAATTCTTCGGCATTTGATAATCCGCTAACAACAGCTACACCAATTTCAAGTTTTTCTGTTATTTGAATTTTTGCAGTTTTGCAACCTTTTGTTCCTCTTAGTGGCGGAATTTTAAAGTTTACCATCTCTTTGCCGTTTAGCTTAAAATATGCAGTTCTGATGGCAGCTTCCATAACACCACCCGAATTTGCAAAAAGCTTACCTGCAGAACTTCTAATACCAAGCGGAGAATCGGCTAATTGTGGTTCAATATTATTCATATCTATACCAAATAATTGTATTAGCTTAACGAACTCACGGGTTGTTAAAACTGCATCAATATCCGATATTCCTTTCTGTGTCATTTCCTTGCGCTGACCTTCGAATTTTTTTGCAGTGCAAGGCATTATAGAAACAGAGTAAATGTCCTCAGGTTTTAAGTTTGAAATTTCTGCAAAATGAGATTTTACTAATGCTCCCATCATTTGCTGGGGTGATTTACATGACGATAAATTTGGTATAAATTCAGGAGCAAACTCTTCGGCATATTTAACCCAACCAGGACAGCAGCTTGTTATCATTGGTAAAGTTCCACCGTTTACTATTCTGTGAATTAGTTCGGCAGATTCTTCCATAATAGTTAAATCGGCTGTAAAAGAAGTATCGAAAACATAATCGAAACCAATTTTACGTAAAGCTGCATTCATAATTCCGTTTAAATCTTCACCGGCTTTTAGTCCAAGTTCTTCTGCTATTGAAACTGTAATTGAAGGAGCATATTGAACCACAACAGTTTTATTAGTATGTGCCAACGCTTCTAAAATTTCCGGGAAGTGATCTTTTTCGGTAAGTGCTCCTGTTGGACATACCATAATGCACTGTCCGCAATTTACACAACTAGATGTATTTAGACCCTTATTAAAAGTTGTTCCAATTTCAGATTTACTACCACGATATAAAATATCTATGGCATTAACATTCATGATTTCGTCGCAAACTCTAACACATCGTGCACATAATATGCATTTTGCTGGATCGCGAACAATACTTGCACTTGATAAATCAAGGTGATGTGTGTTTTTCTTTCCTCTGATTCTTCTTTCTCTTACATGATAAGTTTCTGCAAGATCCTGTAATTCACAGTTTTTATTTCGTGAACAGTATAAACAATCATCTGGATGATTTGAAAGCAAAAGTTCAACAATAGTTTTTCTCGATTCAGTAACTTTTGGTGAATTTGTTAGAATTTGCATTCCTTCTTCAACGGGGTAAGAGCAAGCAGTTATTAGTTTTCCTGTTAATTTTTGTTCTACCACACAAATACGACAAGCACCTGTTGGAATCATTCCTTTCATGTGGCAAAGTGTAGGAACTTTTATTCCGTTTGCTGTTAAAGTATCAAGGAGGGTTTCTCCTTTTACTGCTTCAATCTTCTGATTATTAACTTCTATAGTAAAGTTCATTGTTTTTAATTTTAATTGTTCTTTGCTTTATAAAATTTCAATTGCATCAAACTTACATGCTTCAGCACATGCACCGCATGAAATACATTTATCCTGAACAATAAAGTGTGGAGTTTTCTTTCCTCCTATAATGGCACCGCTTGGGCATTTTTTAGCACAAACTGTACAGCCTGTACATTTATTTACATCTATTTTAAAGATTCTTAGTTCGGTACAAACTCCCGCAGCGCATTTACGATCAAAAATATGTTCTTCGTATTCGTGCCTGAACCATTTTAATGTGCTTAAAACAGGATTTGGAGCAGTTTGACCAAGTCCGCAAAGCGAAGTTTCTTTAATAACTGTGCTTAATTTTTCTAATTGAATAACTCCATTCACTCTTTCTAAAGCGCTATATGTGTTGTCGTTACTTGGACGTTTTGTTATTCCTTCAAGAATTTCTAACATTCTTTTAGTTCCCTCGCGACAAGGAATACATTTTCCGCAACTTTCGCTCTGAATAAAATTCATAAAGAACTTTGCAATATCTACCATGCAGGTTTCTTCGTCCATTACTACCAAGCCGCCTGAACCCATCATTGCACCGGCTTTAATTATTGATTCATAGTCAATTGGGATGTCAAGATTTTCTTCTGTAATACAACCACCTGATGGACCACCAATCTGAACTGCTTTGAATTTTTTATTGTTTTTTATTCCACCTGAAATTGAAAATAAGACCTCGCGAATGGTTGTTCCCATTGGTACTTCAACTAATCCGGTGAAAGCAATTTTACCAGACATAGCGAAAACCTTAGTTCCTTTGCTTTTTTCTGTTCCGATTGAAGCAAAAGTTTTGTAACCGTTTTCCATAATTCCTGGGATATTTGCAAGAGTTTCAACATTATTAATAATTGTTGGTTTGCCAAATAATCCGCTAACTGCAGGAAATGGTGGACGAGGGCGAGGCATTCCTCTTTTTCCTTCGATGCTGTTTATAAGTGCTGTTTCTTCGCCACAAACAAATGCACCGGCTCCCATTTTAACTTTTATATCGAAGTTTACACCGGTTCCAAAAATATTTTCACCAAGTAAACCGTAGTCTCTTGCTTGTTCCAGTGCTATTTTCAGACGTTTAATTGCCAGTGGATATTCTGCACGGATATAAACATATGATTTTGTGGCTCCAATTCCGAAAGCAGCAATTGCCATTCCTTCAATTAATCTGTGCGGATCACCTTCAATTACAGCTCGATCCATAAATGCTCCGGGGTCACCTTCATCGGCATTGCAAATCAAATATTTTTGATCGCTTTCAGTTCCTGCAGCAAATTTCCATTTTTTTCCTGTAAGGAAACCTCCACCACCTCTGCCTCTTAAGCCTGATTTTTCAATTTCATCACAAACAGTTATTGATGATTTTTTACGTAATGTTTGAAGATAAGGAGCGTAACCCCCACGTGCTATATATTCTTCAATATTTACAGGATTTACAATTCCGCAATTTTTTAAAACCAAACGCATTTGTTTTTTAAAAAACTGGTGTTCGTGAATAAATGGGACATTTTCCCAGCTAAGCATTTTTGATGATTTGAATTGTCCTAAAATTTTTGAATCAGGTAGTTCGATATTTAGAATTTTATCAAAAATATCTGCAACTTTTTCTTCTGTAACTTTTTCGAACGAAATTCGATTTTTACCAGGTATTTGAATATCTAATAAAGGTTCCGATGAACATAATCCAATACAACCTGTTTCAATAACAACTGCGGTTATATTTTTTTCTTTAAGGTATGTTTCAACGGCTTTTAATATTTTGTCGGCTCCTGATGCTAGTCCGCAAGTGCCTGCACCTACGTAAATATGAGGAACTGTGATTTTATCGTTTTTAAATTCGGCAAGACCATTTTCAATATTTGCATTGACAGGTTTTCCTGAAAGTAAATTGTCAATCAGAAACTTTTTGTCTTTTTCCAACTTGTTTGTCATAGCCTAAGAGTTTTGATTCTTTAATGTTTCAACAATTTGTTTAATTTTTTCGGGAGTTACTTTTGCATGAAACTCACCGTTAATACAAATAACAGGAGCTAATCCACAGGCTCCAATGCATGCAACAACTTCGATACTAAATAGTCCGTCGCGCGTGGTTTTTCCGGCTTTAATTTTCAGTTGCTTTTCAATTACATCTAATACTGTTGAGGATCCTAGCACATGGCAAGCCGTACCTCTGCAAATTTGAATATGGTATTTACCTGTTGGCTCAAATCTGAATTGGTTATAGAATGTAGCAACACCAAAAATTCTGCTGGTTGGAATATCTAGATGTTTACCAACCCTTATAACTGCTTCTTTTGACAGAAAACCCTCAGATTCCTGAATTTCCTGAAGAATCGGGATTAAAGAATCTTTTTCGGAATCTTTATGAGCGATTAAAATTTCTTCAATTTGCATTTCAAAAATATTTAATATTTATTGTTAAATGTTAAAAAGTCAAAGTTTGCTGTTCATATTAAGGTTACTTGGCAGATACTTTTAATAATGAACAACAAACGATGAGCGAAAAACAGTTTTTAGCCTATTAATCTTTTAACTTCTCTTAATAACGATTTCATTTCAACTGGTTTTCTTACAAAGCCATCAACAGAAATATAAACATTTTGTCCTAAAGTGTTGATATAGTCGATACCGGCTAAATTGTGCTTGTTGTTCTGAATTAACAAAACATCAAGTTCTCTGTTTTTAAATTGTCTGCGGTATTCGCGAGCCATACCAATTACGTCTGGATCGGTAGTATCCAAAACTTCAATTGAAGTTTGAATTAATACCGGAATTTTTTTTGTTTTTTGAACATCACCAATTTCTTTAGCAAGTTCAAAACCCTCGAAATGAGTTGTCATCATTACATCCAGAATAGCTAAATCTGGTTGAGTTTCCTGCAACTTTTTCATTCCTTCTTTTTTGTCGTTAGCAGTTATTACTGTGTAACCGTCATTCTTAAGAATGGTTTCTACAATGTTGATAACGTCTATGTCGTCGTCAACTATTAACACTTTTTTACTCATGGCTAAAAATTTTAAAATTTATACTCTTTTTTATTTTACTGAAATTCTTCATTTCTGAATCTCGTTTGACGATACAAATTTATGGCGCCAATTAGCCGTTTTTTAGAGGAAAAAGCCTAATTCGGTTTTAAGGGAAAACCCCTAATGGAATAGTGTTATAGTATATTTAATCAGTAAGTTGAAGGAGTAATTTTAAAGAAAACTTAATTATAAAAATTTTGCAATGCATTGATAGACAAGGTGATTATTTTAAGTTTATTTTAAGCATAGGTGTTTTACCTTGTTGTATTTGTTAACTTTTAAACAGTTATTTTCATGCTATATATCAAGTTATAAGAGTAAAGAATACTATAATTTTGTGATGTCTAAATAAAATTATGTTTTACTTTTTAAAACGGTTGGCTATAAAGTTTAAAATGTTCTTACCAATTGGGGTAGGGATATTTCTTGCAGTATTGTTTATTACATTATTGTCTATTCAGTTTATTCGCGAGAACATATATGAGCAACTTGGACAAAACATTTCATTAGAGGTTCATACTATTTCAAAAATGTTTGAACGCGAAAAGGCTTTAAAACTGGAGCAGGTTAAAACTAACTTAAATGTTATAGAAGAAAATTTTAAAAAAGCAGATTTTAATATTTCAGAAAAAACAATACAGATTTATGCTATAAATCAAATTACAAATAACACTATAAGAGTTGATTTAAGCAATTGGAAAATAGATGGTAAGGACTTGTTTCGCAATTATGACTTTGTAGATAATATTCAAGAAGTAACCGGATCTAATGCAACGATTTTTCAAAAAATTGATAGCGGATATATTAGAATTTCAACTAATGTTTTAGATAATGATGGAAACAGAGCAATAAAAACTTTTATTCCTAACAATTCACCTGTAGTTGAAACAATTGAAAAAGGCGAAGAATTTATTGGTCGTGCTTACGTGGTAAACAGCTGGCAAATTACGGCATACAAGCCAATTATTTATAAAGATAAAATAATCGGAATGTTATATGTTGGTAAAAACGAGAAAGATTTAAAAGAGCTAAAAAAAATATTAACATCATTCAGAATAAACAAATCAGGTTATATTACAGTCTGTGATAATGCAGGTAATCCCGTAATATTTAATAAAAACGAAAACGAAATTCATAGAGAAATAGAATTAGTAACAAATGAAAAAATAAAGACAAAAGGAATTATCAGATATTTTTCAAAAGAAGAAAATTCCGATAAAATGATTGCATATCAGTATATTCCCGATTTTGAACTTACTGTTTTTGCTGCTGTAAATTTGAAAAAGGAATCGGAAGAAATAATTGATAAAATAATTTTTACCTCAATTATTGTTGGAGTATTAATGCTTATTTTACTTTCTGTATTTGTCTATTTTGTTACAACAAAGAATCTTCATACTTATTTAAAGCAACTTGAAATATCTAATTTAAGACTAGCAAAAGCCAAAGAAGAACTCGAAAAAACAGAAAAACGTTTTCAGATATTATTTAATTCAGGTAGTGATGAAGTATATGTCAGTAACTTATATGGAGAAATAATTGAAGTAAATACTTATGCTTGCGAAACATTGGGTTATACTCGAGAAGAATTACTTAAAATGCGTTGGCAGGATTTAAAAACGCCAAAATTTAAACAAGTTGTGCAACAACGTATAGAAAGCATTATTAAAAATGGAACATTAACATATGAAACTGAGCATATATCAAAAGCAGGGAAGGTCATTCTGATTGAAATGAAAAGCCGGTTAATTGAATATAATCAGGAACAGGTTATATTAAGTATTGCAAGAAATATTACAGAAAGAAAAGCACAGGAAAAGCAAATTATTAATACAATTATTGAAACCGAGGAAAAGGAGAGAAGGCGTTTTGCAGCAGATTTACACGATGGTTTGAGTCCGATTTTAACTACAATAAAATTATATGCTGATTTGTTAAAGGCAGAAAAATTTAATAAAACACCTAAAGAAGAGATCCTTCAAAATATTGATGAACTTGTTAGTCTGGCCTTAAAAAGCGCAAAAGAAATCTCCTATAACATTACACCAGCAATTCTTCAGGATTTTGGCTTAAGTACAGCGATAAGCGAATTCACAGATTATATTAAAACAACAAATTCTGTTGAGGTGGATTTTATTTCGACTTATAATATTAAAGCTCCTGGAATTATAGAGCCAGTGTTATATCAGGTAACAAAAGAGTTAATAAACAATACACTAAAACATGCCAACGCTACAAAAATTCAGCTTGAATTAAAGTGTGAAAACAATCAGATAATTCTATATTACAAGGATAATGGTAAAGGGTTTAATTTTAAAGAAAACTTAAAAAATGGAAATGGCTTGGGATTAAATAATATAGTTAGTAAAATTAAAACTATAAAGGGGACCTGCGAATTTCATTCCGAAAAAACTAAAGGAATGTTTGTGTTAATTGTTTTAAAAATCGACGAAAATTTATAAAAAATGGAAATAATTTCTGTAATAATAGCCGACGATCATATTATCTTTAGAAAAGGCCTTAGAACCGTTTTAAATGAAATAGATAATGTTAAAGTAATTGGCGAGGCGTCAAATGGTAACGAGTTATTAGAGCTGTTAAAGACTGATAAGGCAGATGTTGTTTTAATGGATATTAAAATGCCTTATATGGATGGTATTGCAGCTACTAAAAGGATTTCAGAAAAATATCCCGACACAAAAATAATTGCCCTAACAATGCACGAAGAAATTGGATATTTTAACGAAATGATTTCATCGGGTGCATTAGGCTTTTTACTTAAAAAGACAAACAAAGAAGAACTCGAAAAAGCCTTAAACGCAGTAGCTTGTGGCGATAATTATTTTTCTGAAGAATTTATTGGAAATCTTAACAAAAGAACAGAAAAAAATATAAAATCAACAGTAAAATTATCCGAACGTGAACAGGAAATATTAGAGTTTATTTGTAAAGGATTATCAAATGTTGAAATAGCCGCAAAGCTTGGCTTAAGCCAGAAAACTATCGATGGCCATCGAGCCAGACTGTTTGAAAAAACCGGAGCTGTAAATGCACCAAACCTTGTAATGTTTGCTGTAAAAAATGGGTTGATAAAAACGCAGTAATTTATTTTCCTGTCATTGCGGCCTCGAGCCGCAATCTCAATGAGTATACACAGAGTCCTTTTCAGGAGACTCTGTGGGGCTAAAAGAGATACACCTCTTATTCAAAGTCCTTTTATAATATTCAAATACAGTTTAGTTTTGTTAAAAGAGACTATGAGGAAAATGAAATGGCGACCCGAAGGCCGCCATGACTAACAAATGATTTTACTTTTTCGAATACTTTTCCCGTATTCCTGCCAGAACAATAAGTAAAATTGTTGCAAGAATTAACCCCCAAGCCCAAAGCGGGAAAATTGGAGTATCGCCTTGTCCGTAGCTATGCATTCCTTTTGATAGATAATAATTTACTCCAACAAAAGTCATAACAACGCTACCAAATGCTATTATTGATGCAACATTAAATATATATTTGCTTTTTAAACTTGGTACAAGTCTTAAATGTAAAACAATAGTATAAGCAATAACAATAATTAAAGCCCATGTTTCTTTTGCATCCCATCCCCAGTATCTACCCCATGATTCGTTTGCCCATACACCGCCTAAAAAGGTGCCTATTGTTGCTAACACAATACCTACTGCGATGTTCATTTCATTAATTAAGGTCAGCTCGGTAACTATTACATCAAGTCTTTCGCTGTTCTTTTTAGATTTAAAAAACATTATTAATAAATTCATAATTCCTAACATAAAGCCTAGACCTAAAAAGCCATAGCTAATTGTAAGCGTAGCAACGTGAATAATTAACCAATATGATTTTAAAACAGGCTGTAAGTTTGTTAGTTGTGGATCGTAACTGCTATGACTGGCAGTCATTAAAACAAAGAAAGCAAGTAATGCTGTTGCGGCTAAAGTTATTTTTGAATATCTAACAAAAGAAAATCCCGCTAATAATGCTCCCCAACCTACTAATAATAAAGTTTCGTAACCATTAGCCCATGGAGCATGTCCTGTTAAGTACCATCTTAAACCCAACCCAACGGTATGGTAAATAAATGCAAGTGCTAAAACTCCAATAAGAAAATTTAATGCATAAGTTAATATTTTGCTCTTTTTTGTTCTTAAATTATCAATAAAAGCAAGTAAAAGTAATATTACACTAAGCCCTGCATATAAGTTTTTTAGAAATATAAATATCTGCGCTTTATTGTAAAATATTTCGACATTTATTTTTGTTTCAGAAGGTAATTGATCTGCTATTGCGCCTGACCTTTGAATTTTAACAATATACCCTAGTATTTCATCAGCTCTGGCATTATTTCCTTTTTTAACTTCAGTTAAATACGCTCCCAAAATACTTGCATAATTAAAATCATTTAATTTTAAATCGTCGTTTATAACCTTAAACATGTCAGGCAGAGGAGCTACAGCAGCTGGCTCGTCCCAGCTTATCCATTTATTTTCAGGTGACTCTTGCTCAGGAAATATCTTTAATATACTTCCATTTAAAACCATCATAAAAATATTTAAACGTTCATCGACTTTAATAATTTCCTTGTCGAATCTGTTTTGTTCCTGTTGTTTTTTTCTGAATGCTTCTTCGCCAAGTTTTTGCAATTTATATGTGCCATCCTTTTCGAAAAAATCGGAAAAAGAGGCATAACCATCAGTAATACCAATAACATCTTTAACTGATTTTTCTCTTATATAAATCACTTTTTGTTCTTTCCAGAATTCTGGATTAATTAACATGTCGATAACAACTTTTACAGCATCCATTTCGCCCTTGCCTTCAATCTCAAACTTATCCTTACGCGATATTTTATGCAAAATATCATAAGTAAGAGAACTTAAAGGAGTAAACCTGCCATCATAAGTTTGAACTAATAATTGTCCGAATTTTTCTGCACTTTCATCATTAACCGGTGCTGATGGCGTAGTTTGTGAAAATGACAAACTACTAAACATTATAATAAATGCAATTGTTAACAAACTTGTTTTTCTTTTATTTCTTATTTCAATAATATTTCTTCTTAATGTAAGGAAACGTGATTTTTTATTAAAAAATGTTACAACAAATCCCAAAGATAATAATGCATAACCGAAATAAGAAATCCATGTTCCCCAAAAATCGTGATTAACAGACAATATAGTTCCTTTCTCATCTTTATCATACGATGATTGAAAAAATCGATATTGGTCATAATCTAAAACATTATTCATAAAAATACGGTGATCTTCTTTTAAATTACTTCTATTGTCGATTAAAGTTACTTCGCTTGCAAAAGATGAAGGACTCATTGAACCAGGATATCTTTCAAGTTCAAATTTGTTTAATTGTAACGAAAAAGGTAATTCTATTTTTTTGTTACCAAAACTAAAACTGATTTTTGTACCATCAAAATTAAATTCCTGAAAATTTGCATAATAGTCGGAACCACCAAATACATTTGCAGTATGTTTTTTTCCATCAATAGTTACCGCTAAAATTAATGCGTCGGGTCCTTTTTCTTCTGCCTCGGCCCCACCACTAACTAATATTTTTTTTGCTTTTTTGTAATAGTTCGAAAAAACAAAGCTGCTGTTTAATGCTTTATATGCATATCCTTGTTGTAATTCTGCTATAGTATCAACTGCAACAGTATCTTGAGTAGCTCCACTTTGCATACTTGCTACAACAACATCAAATGGAGCAACAAAATTAATAACACCATTTTTATCCGTAATATTAAAAGATTCGCTGTTTTTACTATTGTTAAACGAGATGCTTGTACCGTCAATATTTGTTGTTTCACCATTTTCAATTAATCTTCTTTCTTGGCCATTTTGAGTAAACACCATCAACTCAATAATATTAACACCGTCGGCAACATTTTCCTTAATTACTTCAACAGGATTTTTAATAATGCTATCTAACGTTACATTTATATCACCTTTTTCTTCATTAGGAATATCTATATGAATAGAATTATCCGCCAATTGGCTAAACATCATTGGTTTTTCGTAAACATAATCTCCATCTTTGCCTGCTTTAGAAACCTGAAAATAAGCCTCTGTAGTATACATTACATTTGCCGACTCTCCTTCGCGAATATGCATGCTGCCATCAAATCCAAAATATCTTGTTATTGCAGCACCAAGTATCATTACTATTAATGATAAATGAAATAAAAACCCTGCAAGCTTTTCTTTCTTTAAAAAATTATACTTTTTAACATGTCCTATAAAATTTATTATCATTAACAGAAAAACAAATTCTAACCACTTAGAATTATAAATAAGAATTTTTGCTGTTGAGGTATCATATTTATCTTCAATAAATGTCGCTAATCCCAATGCAATTCCGAATAATATCAATAAAATAACGGTTAATTTCGAAGAAAACAAAATATCAATAATACGTTTCATAATTTAAAAATTAAATGTTTAAAAATCTAATATTCAGCTATTAATAATGATTAAATAGTCGTTTTAAAAGTTTGTAAATTTATAAATAATAATAGGATTAAAAATCAACAAATTTCATAAAAAGAGTTAATAGAAAAATCGCAACTTAAAGACATTCTTGATTGTGCGAATTGCTGCTATAAAACATAAAATTGCAATTATAGTATTTTAAAAATTTCTGACTAATTTTGCACAATTATTAATTTAAAATAAATCAAAATGAGACTCTTCTTAATTTCAATAGCACTTTTTATTATTGGTTTCACATCTTCTTGTCAGACAGACCAAACCTCTAATAAAAATCCAAACGAGCACAAAATAGAGGTAACAGAAGTTTTAGGCGCAGGTTCATACACTTATTTAAAAGGTAAAGAAAACGATAAAGAAATTTGGCTTGCAGTAACCGCAATGGATGCTAAAGTAGGCGAAGTTTATTATTATGAAGGAACAATGGAAATGACTCAATTTAAAAGTAAAGAGTTAAACAGAACTTTTGAATCAATCTATTTTGTAGAAAAGATTTCTAAAGATCCTATCACAAAAAATGCTACAACAACAGCCAATGCAATGGGAAACCAGCCACAAGAAGCGATGACAAGTCCAGGCCCAGTAACCGTTGGTAAAAAAGATATTAAAATTGAAACTGCTGCTGGTGGTATAACTATTGGCGAATTATTTAAAAACAAAGCTAATTACTCTGGTAAAACTATAAAAATTAAAGGTGAAGTAACTAAATTCAGTTTAGAAATAATGAAAAAGAACTGGATTCACCTACAAGACGGTACAGAGGGCGATGGTAAATTTGACCTTACAGTTACTACTGCCGAAGAATTTAAAGTTGGCGACATAGTAACAATAGAAGGAAAAGTAACTTTAGATAAAGATTTTGGTTACGGTTATTTCTATGATGTTTTAGTTGAAGATGCAAAAGCAATAAAATAAGCTTCTTATTTAATGCCGCATTTTAAACTGACTTTAGTCTTTTCTTCTTTTATCTCTATTTGTTTGTTGCTTTTCTCTTGTAATTCTGATGAATCTTCAATAGTAAAAGCCGATAACAATCAATTTACTTCTCAGGTTCAAACAAATACACCAAGCCAGACAGAAGCTCTTGAGGATACATTATTGTCAGATTCACTAAACATTGGCTTAAGGTTAGAACTTGCTTCATTATATTATTCAGATGAAAAACTAGAAGAAGCCTTATTGCAATTCTTAAAAGTTACAGATATTGACAATACAAATTTAACTGCATTAATTAATGTTGGTAATATTTATTACGACTCACAACAATTTGAAAAAGCAATAGACTATTACAAAAAATCCCTTATTATTGACAAGAATAATATTAACGTTAAATGCGATATGGCAACTTGTTACTTAAATAATAAAATGCCTGAAAAAGCTATTGAAATACTTAAAGAAAACGTAAAAACAAATTTTAACCACGCACAATCCCACTACAATTTAGCTGTAATATACAAACAGTTAGGTAAGATTAAAGAATCTGATGACGAGATGAAAATATTCAATTCCATTACTCCTAATTAACACAATCTTAGCCTTTCTAAATTTTAAATATTGTTTTACCAAAACTTATTATGATTTAGTCCAGTATTTCGTCATGGTGGCCTTGAGCCGCCATCTCATTTTAGAAAACAAATCAAAAAAGCAAATATTTATATATCAATTAACAGCAACATATATGAAGATTTTGCTTCGCAAGATATTAGTTGCGGATCAATTCGCCGCTCCGCCGCGGCGGAGAACGCAATGACGTTATGGGTAATTGAGTTTTTACAATCAAATCAAACATTGGACTAATACATTTAAAGAATTGGTATTAAATAAAAAAAGCGCGCATAAATTATGCACGCTTAATCTTTATAAAACGAATAATTTATTATCCTATTTGAGCCTGATATTGTTCAGCTGTTAAAAGTTCGTTTAGTTCAGCGGGATTTGATAATTCAATTTTAATCATCCAACCATCACCATATGGATCTTTATTAATTACATCAGGCGTAGCTTCAATTTTTGGGTTTTTTTCTACTACTGTTCCAGAAACCGGCATGTAAGAGTCAGAAACTGTTTTAACAGCTTCAATTGTTCCAAAAGCTTCGCCTTTTGAAAGAGTTTCGCCAACTGTTTCAATTTCAACAAAAACTACATCGCCCAATTCGCCTTGAGCAAATTCTGTTACGCCTACAAAAGCGTTGTTACCTTCAACACGAATCCATTCGTGATCTTTAGTGTACTTTAAATTTACTGGAACGTTCATTTTTTATGTTTTTTTAGATGATTTTACTAATCTCAAAAGTATTAAAAAACCTATTAATACGAAATATGTTTATTGTCATATTTTTAAAAAAACAAGAATTAAATATTTTTATGAAAAAAACATGATTAAAGTCGTCTTTTTATTACATTTTGGTTAATTTTGTAAACCGTTAAAAAAACGAAATAATTTTAGTAATAAACAATTATATAACTAATTACAACAAATTTTTAATATGATTTTTAACATCGACATGATTAGAAAAGTGTATGCAGCCTATAGCCAAAAAGTTGTTAATGCACGAAATCTCTTAAATGCTCCTTTAACACTTGCCGAAAAAATTCTCTATTCACATCTTTATGATGTGGAAGCAAAAACTGCTTTTAGCCGCGGTAAAGATTATGTAAATTTTTTACCAGACCGGGTTGCTATGCAAGATGCAACTGCTCAAATGGCATTACTTCAATTTATGATGGCAGGAAAACCAACTACAGCAGTTCCTTCTTCTGTTCATGCCGATCATTTAATTCAGGCAAAAATTGAAGCAGGTGTTGATTTAGCGCATGCAAATATTACTAATCGTGAAGTTTATGATTTTCTAAGTTCAATAAGTAATAAATATGGTATCGATTTCTGGAAACCAGGTGCAGGAATTATTCATCAGGTTGTTTTAGAAAATTACGCCTTCCCTGGTGGAATGATGATTGGAACCGATTCTCATACAGTTAATGCAGGTGGATTAGGAATGTTGGCAATTGGTGTTGGCGGTGCCGATGCAGTTGATGTAATGGCAGGAATGGCTTGGGAACTTAAATTTCCAAAATTAATCGGTATTAAACTAACTGGAAAATTAAACGGTTGGGCTTCTGCAAAAGATGTAATCTTAAAAGTTGCAGGAATACTTACAGTAAAAGGTGGTACAGGCGCAGTAGTTGAATATTTTGGCGATGGTGCAAAATCTCTTTCATGTACAGGAAAAGCTACAATTTGTAACATGGGTGCAGAAATTGGAGCAACATGCTCTACGTTTGGTTACGATGAGTCGATGGAACGTTTTTTACGTGCAACCGGAAGAAACGAAGTTGCCGATTTAGCAAATAACATTAAAGCTGATTTAACAGGCGATGATGAAGTTTACGCTAACCCAGAAAAATATTTCGATCAGGTTTTTGAAATTAATCTTTCTGAATTAGAACCTTATTTAAACGGACCATTTACTCCAGATAGAGCTACCCCAATTTCAAAAATGAAAGAAGAAGCTGCTAAAAATGGCTGGCCAACTAAAGTTGAAGTGGGTTTAATAGGTTCATGTACAAATTCATCATACGAAGATATTTCTCGCTCTGCTTCAATAGCAAAACAAGCAGGTGAAAAAAACATAAAAGTAAAAGCAGAATACTCCATAACACCAGGTTCTGAACAAGTTCATCATTTGATTAAACGCGACGGATTTATTGATATTTTCGATAAAATTGGTGGAAAAGTTTTTGCAAATGCTTGTGGTCCATGTATTGGTCAGTGGGACAGAGAAGGTGCAGACAAAGGCGAAAAAAATACTATCGTTCATTCATTCAACCGCAATTTCTCGAAACGTGCCGATGGAAATCCAAATACCCATGCTTTTGTTGCATCACCAGAATTAGTTACAGTATTAGCAATTGCAGGTGATTTAACTTTTAATCCTATTACAGATACTATTAAAAATGAATTAGGACAAGATGTTAAACTTGATGCACCTCAAGGATTAGAACTTCCTCCAAAAGGATTTGAAGTTATTGAAAGTTGTTATCAGGCACCTGCTGCTGATGGCTCATCTGTTGTAATTAAAGTTGATGAAAAATCTGATAGACTACAATTATTAGCTCCATTTGCAGAATGGGATGGCGAAAATTATAAAGAATTACCTTTATTAATTAAAGCAAAAGGTAAATGTACAACCGATCATATTTCAATGGCCGGTCCTTGGCTTTCGTATAGAGGTCATTTGGAAAATATTTCTAACAATATGCTAATTGGTGCAGAAAATTACTTCACAGGAAAAACAAACTCAGTTAAAAATCTATTAACTGGCGAATATAACGAAGTTCCAAAAGTGGCTAGAGCATACAAAGCTCAAGGTATTGGATCTATTGTTGTGGGCGACGAGAATTATGGTGAAGGATCATCACGTGAGCATGCTGCAATGGAACCACGTCACTTAAACGTAAAAGCTGTTTTAGTAAAATCATTTGCCCGTATTCATGAAACGAACCTTAAAAAACAAGGAATGCTAGCTTTAACTTTTATTGATAAAGCTGACTACGAAAAGATTCAGGAAAATGACAAAATAGACATAATGGGGCTAAAACATTTTACACCTGGAAAAAATCTACTAATTGTTTTAAATCATGCTGACGGAACAAAAGAAGAGTTTGAAGTAGCTCATACATATAACGAAATGCAGATTGGTTGGTTTAAGGCAGGCAGTGCATTAAATCTAATTGCAAAACAAGCACAAATGGCTTAAACATAAAAAAGTTAACAAATTATAAAATGGAAGAAAAATCACCTGTAATTATCTGGACTAAAATTGATGAAGCACCTGCATTAGCTTCGTACTCTTTGTTACCAATTGTTAATGCTTTTACCAAAGCTGCCGGCGTTGAAGTTGAAACACGCGACATTTCATTAGCAGGAAGAATTATTGCAAATTTTCCAGAGAATCTAAAAGAAGATCAAAAAATTCACGATTACCTTACAGAACTTGGAAATCTTACTTTAACAAAAGAAGCAAATATTATAAAATTGCCAAACATTAGTGCTTCTGTGCCTCAATTAATAGCAGCAATTCAGGAATTAAATTCTAAAGGATATAACATTCCAAATTATCCAGAAGAACCAAAAACAGAAGAAGAACATAAACTCGTTGAAAGATTTGCAAAAATACTTGGAAGCGCAGTAAATCCTGTTTTGCGTGAAGGTAATTCCGACAGACGCTCAGCTGCTTCTGTAAAGAAGTTTTCGCAGAAAAATCCTCACCGAATGATGAAAGCATGGAGTGCTGATTCAAAATCACATGTATCTTTCATGAAAGCAAATGATTTTTTTGGAAACGAAAAATCTTTTGTAGCTCAAAATAACAATAGTTTCAAGATTGAATTTACCAATGAAAACGGCTCAACCTCAGTTTTGAAAGAAGGTTTAAAATTCACTGCAAACGAAGTTATAGACTGTACTTTCATGTCGGCAAAAGCATTAAAAGAATTTTATGCTCAGCAATTTCAGGATGCAAAAGAAAAAGGAATTCTTCTTTCTTTACATTTGAAAGCCACAATGATGAAGATTTCGGACCCTGTTATGTTTGGTTATGCAGTTGAAGTATTTTACAAAGAAGTTCTAGATAAATATGCTGATGCATTAAAAGAAATTGGATTCAATCAGAATAATGGTATAGCTGATTTATATGCAAGATTAGAAAAACTTCCTGCAGAAAAACAAAAAGAAATAGAAGCTGACATACAGACTCTATATACAAAACAACCTGCACTTGCAATGGTTGATTCTGATAAAGGAATTACAAACTTACACGTTCCAAATAACATCATTATTGACGCCTCAATGCCTGTTGTTATTCGTGATGGTGGAAAAATGTGGAATACAGCAAATAAACTTCAGGACACAAAATGCGTTGTTCCTGATCGTTGTTATTCTACCTTATATCAGGTTGTAATTGAAGATTGTATTAAAAACGGACAGTACAACCCGGCCACAATGGGTAGTGTTTCAAACGTTGGTTTAATGGCTCAAAAAGCTGAAGAATATGGTTCTCATCCAACTACATTCATCATAAAAGACAACGGAACAGTAAAAGTTATCGCTGAAGATGGAACCGTATTAATAGAGCAGAAAGTTGAAAAAGGCGATATCTGGAGAATGTCAAGAGTTAAAGATGTTCCAATAAAAGACTGGGTAAAATTAGCTGTTACTAGAGCTAAACAATCAAATACACCAGCTATATTCTGGTTAGACAAAAACCGCGCTCACGATGCACAGATTATTAATAAAGTTGAACTTTATTTAAAAGACCATGATTTAACAAATCTCGAAATAAAAATCATGTGTCCAGATGATGCAATAAAATTCACATTAGAAAGAACTAGAGCTGGAAAAGACACAATTTCAGTTACCGGAAATGTATTGAGAGATTATTTAACCGATTTATTTCCAATTTTAGAACTTGGTACAAGTGCAAGAATGCTATCAATTGTTCCACTATTAGGTGGTGGAGGATTATTCGAAACCGGTGCAGGTGGTTCAGCTCCAAAGCACGTTCAACAATTTATGGAAGAGAGCCATTTAAGATGGGATTCATTAGGTGAATTTTTAGCATTGACAGTTTCATTAGAACATTTAGGATATAACTTCAACAATAAAGTTGCTTTAGATTTAGCAAAAGCTCTTGACAACGCAGTTGGAAAATATCTCGAAAACCAAAAAGAACCTTCTAAAAAAGCTGGTGAACTTGATAACAGAGGAAGTCATTTTTATTTAGCAATGTATTGGGCTCAGGCTCTTGCAGAGCAAAATGAAAATGCTGACTTAAAAGCAAAATTCACAGTTGCAGCAAAACAATTAGCAGAAAATGAAACTATAATTTTAAAAGAAATTGCAGAAACCGTTGGAAAGCCTGCTGACATTGGCGGATATTATCTACCTGATGATAAAAAAGCAAATAACGCTTTAAGACCAAGCAAGACTTTAAATAAGATTATAGATTCGATTTAATTTTAAAATATTTACACTTTGTTAAAAACCTTAGAGAAATCTGAGGTTTTTTTTGCTTTTTGCTTTTCGGGATTACAAATCCCGAATTATCTAGTTCCGGATTGCAAATCCGGAACAGCTACTGCTCAATATCAGCAACTGCTTATATGCTCATCCGGATTTGCAATCCGGATGTAAATAATTGCGGATTTGTAATCCGCACAATTATAACATTATTAAATTATTTCAATTCTCAACAACCTTTTACCAATTCTACCATGCAACCCGCTAATCGGGATTTGTAATCCCGATTTATGTAATTGCGGATTTGTAATCCGCATCATTACTAGATTTTTTTAATTACCAATAATCCCTTACCACCACTATAATCAATAGCCGAACTATACTTATAATCCTGTGGTTCGAATACAATCTCAGCCCTTACAGGATTATTATGAATATAATCAAGTTTCTGATCCAAGAACTCATTTGTGTGGATCTCTTTAGCCTCATTTCCATCTTGCCAGAATTTATAGTCCTTAATCTTATTGTTAAATCTGCCAGCAAATTCAAATCTGTTTAACATCCATTCTTTTCTGCTTTCAGGTAATTCCTTTATTTTATCAATAATTTCTTTACTTGTGAATTTTTTAAAATCTCTAAGAATATCAGATAAATTATTTTCTTCTTCAGTTCCTACAATCATATGCAAATGATTACTCATTAAGCACCATGCATAAATTTTTAAGCCTTTATTTTTCTGACAGTAATCTAACGAATCAATAACAATATACTTATATTCTGGGCGAGTAAACACATCCACCCAGTCAATAACGGTTAATGTTAAAAAATAAATATAACCCGGAGATATTTTGTTTTTGATACCCATAAAACAAAATTAATAAATTTTTTGATTCTGAAACGGGATTATAAATCCCGAGTTATTACGTTCCGGATTACAAATCCGGAACAGCCAATATGCTTATTCTATACTTTACCTCGGAAACATTTCCCTCTCAACTATCTCACAAATAATGTGACCAATAAGTATATGAGTTTCCTGAATACGTGGAGTATCAGTTGAAGGAACATTTATTAGTAAGTCTGAAATATCTTTTATTTTTCCACCAGTAGTACCAGTTAATGCAATAGTAAATATTCCAGATCTTTTGGCTGTTGTTATAGCTCTTATAATATTCTCGGAATTACCGGAAGTTGAAATTGCAATTAATACATCGCCTGATTTCCCTGCACCAGAAATATATCGAGCATAAATTTCATCGAAAGAATAATCATTCGCTACGGAAGTAAGATAAGATGTGTTAACGTGTATTGCTTCAGCAGCAAGCGAAGGGCGATCAAAATAAAACCTGCCCGAAAATTCAGCTGCAATATGTTGCGCGTCGGCAGCACTACCACCATTTCCACAAAGCAAAAGTTTACCGCCAGCTTTATAACAACTAATTATTTTATTTGCAGCAGCCTCTATTGCAGACAATAAGTGCTTATCATTAAGCAAAGCTTGTTTTACAAATATATTACTATTAATAATTTTTGCTATTTGTTCTGAATAATTAGTCATAATAAATTGCAATTTGTTAATTAAACTGTTCTTCTGACTTCCCTGTTATTTTACTGTAAACCAAAAATATAGTTTCTGCCATTCGTTTCCACGAATATTTTGTTTTTTCTTTTGCGGCACCATCAGAAAATTCCTGTTCTTTGTTATGAGAATAAAATTTACCAATTGCACTTGCAATAACTGCTGGCTCGGGATCAATAACATATCCAACTTTTTCGTGAGGAACCATCTCGGCTAATCCCCCCACATTAGTTACTATCATTGGTTTATTAAAGTGATAAGCTATTTGTGTAACGCCACTTTGAGTTGCATGCTTATACGGCTGAACAACAATATCAGCAGCAGAAAAGAAAGTTGCAACCTGATTATCGGGAATAAATTCAGGGAAAAATTTAACCCTTTCTTCCAATCCAAGTTCTTTAACTAAATTGTAGTAAAATTCTGAATTTGAATAAAATTCGCCTGCTACTAATAGTTTTAAATCATTTGTATTTGCGCCATTTTCTTTCAATGCATATAAAAGCAAATCAAGACCTTTATAATCTCGAATTAATCCAAAAAACAACATCCACCTCGAGTTTTCATCAACTCCTAATGTTTTTCGCGCTTCATTTTTCGGAATTATTGCTCCAAAATGATCAAAAAGCGGATGTGGACAATAATCTACCAGTATATTCTTACTGGCCGTTCTTAGCTCTGCTTCTACAGCATGCGACATAACCACACAACCATCAACTGGTTTAATAAAATATTTTGCAAGACATTTATCACCAAATCTTTTTTCGTGAGGTAAATAATTATCAAGTACAGAAATAACTTTTGTGAATTTATTTTTCTTTGTAATTCGTGCTATACTTCCAAAACAAGGTCCCATAAATGGTAACCAAAAACGTATAAGCAAAATATCGGGACGTATTTTTTTTATTTTTCGTCCAACCTTAATCCATGAAAAAGGATTAATAGAATTAACCTCTATGCGAATATCTAATCCTTCTGGCTTTGGTTCATTTGAATATTGAGTTTTTCCAGGAAAAAGAAATGATGGATACTGCAAGCTAAATGTAAAAATAACAACTTCGTTCCCTGAATCAATAAACTCACGAGCCAAACGGTCGTTATTTGCTGCAATACCACCGCGAAAGGGGTGTGCCGGACCAACTATTACAATTTTTTTTCCCACTAAAACTTATTTTGAAAGTATACAAAAGTAGCTTAATCTTTAAAAATACGATACATTTGCAACACAATCATTATTTCTTTATTTTTAAAAATGGTTAAACTTTCTGCAATAATTTGTACTTACAACAGAGAAAAGTATTTACCTATTGCCCTTGATGCATTAATTAATCAAAAAGGAACGGTAAAAGGCGACTTCGAAATTGTAATTATAAACAATAATTCTACAGATAAAACTGAAGAAATTTCGCTATCATATCAAAAAAAATATACTGAAATTACTTTTGTTTATGCAACAGAAAGCAAACAGGGATTATCGCATGCAAGAAACAAAGGAATAGAAGTTTCTAACGGAGAGCTACTTGCCTTTTTAGATGATGATGCTTTTGCTGATGAAAATTATATTAAAGATGTTTTAGATTATTTTGAACTAAACAAACATATTAAAGCTGTTGGCGGTAGAATTTTACTTCACTTTGAAACTCAAAAACCAGCCTGGTATACAAATTATTTAGGTTCTCTTCTCGGTTATTTTAATCCATGGGAGGAACCACGATTATTTAATAAAAAACAATACCCCCGTGGATCAAACATGGTGTATAAAAGCGAATTATTTAAAAAATATGGCGTTTTTAATCCCGAACTTGGTAGAATTGGAGCTGGCATGTTAGGCAGCGAAGAAAAAGAAATGTTTCAACGCATTTATTCGGGCAATGAAGCTATTTACTATTTACCCAAAGCAGTTATTTACCACATGGTTCCAGTAGAAAGAACCTTAACTCCATTTCTTCGCAGACAGTCTGTTGGTGTTGGAAAAAGCGAAAGAATAAGAATCTTAACGACCAAAGTTGGTTTTACAAAAAAGATAATCGAAGAAATAATAAAATGGAAAGTTTCGTTTTTCCTTTTCCTTTTTTACATGTTTACTTTCCGTCCGGCCAAAGGAAATATGCTTATTAGATTTAGGTATTGGGTATTTCTAGGATTGAGGGGAAAAGAATAATTTTATTCTGCAGCTTCAACAGTAATTGTCACATTTTTCTCTAGAACCGTAACAACATCTCCTACTCTTATTTTGGCACGTTTTCTTAATTCAATATTGCCATTTAACTGAACCATTTCTTCCTCTACTATTTGTTTAGCCTCACCGCCGCTAAAACAAACTCGTGCAGCTTTTAACAGCTTTATTAGTTCAATATATTCGCCAGTTATTGCAAATGTTTTTTGTGTCATATTAATATACCATTATTTCAAGCGTCTTCGCTTGAAAAGTTTAAATTTCCGTGGTCAGCGTGGACGCTAACCACAAAAAAGAATCACAGAAAATATAATATTAGAAACTGTTTTGAATTTTTAAAATACTATAGGGACATGATTTTCAACATTTACCCCGCCCTAAAGGGAGTGTTGAAAATCAATTTACTCCCTTTAGGGGTTTGGGGAAAATAAATTGATTTTAAGGTAACTGTATTAATAAATATGTTAACAGGAATTAAAATTCAAAACAGTTTCTTAATTTGCTGCAGTTAATGGAACAAAAACTCTTTGTTGCATTTCGCGATCGAGCATTAATAATGCTGAGCCTTTTCCATCAATCATTTTAAGTTGTTCCAAAACACCGGTAACATTGGCTTCTTCTTCTACCTGCTCGTTAACAAACCATTGTAAAAAATTTGAAGCAGCATAATCTTTTTCAGATATAGCAACATTCATTAGGTTATTAATTAATGCAGTTACATGATTTTCATGTTTTAATGTTTCTGAAAAAATTTCAATAATATTTTTCCAACTAATTTTTGGTGCCGCAATTGCATCAAAAATAACAGTTCCGCCGCGCTCAATTACATAATCATGAAACTTTAAAGCATGAGCTGTTTCTTCCTGATATTGAACGTGCATCCAATTTGCAAAACCTTTCAGGTTTTTTGTTTGGCACCATGCAGCCATTGACAAATATAAATATGCTGAATAAAATTCTGCATTAATTTGTTTATTTAATTCTTTTTCAACTTTTTTAGATATCATAATATTTCTCCTTTATATTTAAATTTTATACAAAAATAAGCTTTAAAAATAAAAAACAGAGTCGATTAAAGTATTTTCTTGTCAAAGTTACGAAAGATTAACAATGAATTTATAGTTAAAAATATTAAGAACATGCATTAATATATTAAATTGTCCATTGATCATGAATTACTCCAACTAAATAATAATTATCATTATACTTCTTATAAACTAACCTTAAACTACACCAATCTATACCTTCAAATTTTTTATCGATACCGGGAAAATGATTTTCTGTAAAATCGCAATTTTTATATACAGAATCAATGTTATTTATTGTATTACCGTTTTGTATAATTTTATTTATACTTTTATTTTCGGCATTTAAAAAATCGGCATTATAAACAAATTTCTTAAAGTATTCATTAATATTTAATGTAATAATCTCTCCACTTCCATCATAACTGCCCCAATTTATTGCATTTTGTTTTTTAACCAAATCTATGATTTCCAGTGATGTTAATTTTACATCTTTCAATGTATCAATAAAAGCATAAGCCGAAAATCTGACTCCTAATGTTGGGTGAATAAATTTTGAGAAAACATCAAAATCACTGTTCTTTATTGAAGTTAGAACTTGTGTTGTAAGTTCTAAAATTATTGAGTCTTTATTTACTGTCACACTTTCGTTTTGACTGTTTTCGGTCGACAAAGAATTTTCATGGTTTAAATTTTCTTGATTACAACAAGTAAATAACAACAATCCCAATGATAAGAATAAAATATTTTTCATAATAAATTAATATATGTGTCCGGTTTCTTCTAATTCTTCTTTATTTATTTTTTTCTTTGACATTACCCTCCAGATATACCAAATATAAGCAAGAACAATCGGTATGAAAAGTGAAACATAACTCATTATTATTAAAGTATATTTACTTGAAGAAGAATTAAAAATTGTAAGTGATGACTCTAAATTATAAGTAGATGGATAAAAAGATGTATTGTTTAAACCAGCAATAATAAATAACGAAAAAACAACTGGAATTACTCCAATTATTGTAATCCAAAAAGCATTTAAAGATTTTTGTATTCCTCCTTTATAAATTCCAAATATTACCAACAAAACACCTAAAAGAAAAACAGCTAATATTACCGGCATTTGCATAAAATTATGAAGATACTTTAAAGGCTCCATATACATTTTTCCTGTATTGGGGTCAATGGCAAAACCATCTTTTGTAATTAATATTCCCAAAAATAAAAGAAAAAATAACACAAAGCACAATCCATTAATCAAAATCTGATTTGCCGAACGTTCAGATATTTTTTTGTTTTCTATATATTTCATAAAAAACATTGCGCCAGTAACCCTTGTCAGACAAAACAAAGCAAATCCCAATGAAATATTTTGTGTGTTTAACAAAAGATCAAAACCATAATAGCTGTTCATCCACGAACTTAAGTTAAACTTGTCGATCATGAAATATGAGCCGGTAAAAAAACTGCTAACAATTATCCCAATAAAAAATGTTGCTAAAAACCCATTTGCAATCTGAAAGATTTCATAAACTCTTGACCCTAAAACATTTCCCTGTTTCTTTCTGTATTCATACGAAACTGCTTGTGCAATAAATCCGAATAAAATAATTGTCCATATCCAATATGCACCGCTAAAACTAGTTGCATAAAATAAGGGAAAAGAAGCAAAAAAAGCACCACCAAAAGTTACAAGGGTTGTGAAAGTAAGCTCCCATTTTCTACCTAAGGCATTAACTAAAAGAGTTCTTTCATCTTCTGTTTTTGCTACCTGAAAAAGTAAGGTTTGTCCACCCTGAACAAACATTAAAAAAACAAGTATTGCTCCAATCAGTGAAATTATTATCCACCAGTATTGTTGCAGTGCGGTTAAAGTCATTGTTTCAAACATAACTTTATTCTTTTGGACCGTTTTTAATTTGTTTTAACAATATTCTGATATCTGCTAAAAGCAGAACAGTAAATAATATAGCGAATAAAATAAAAGTGATTTGTACCGATGAAGTACTAATATGTGAAGTAGCTTTTGAAACCGGTAGTAAATCCTGAATAGCCCATGGTTGACGACCAACTTCGGCAACTATCCAACCGAGTTCAGTTGCAACATACCCTAAAGGAATTGTTAACACAGCCAGCCACAAAATTAATTTTCTTTTGATTAATGTTTTTCGCCACAAAAAGAAAAGTATAACAAGTAGCAGAATTACAAAATAAAAACCTAATCCAACCATTAAATGAAAAGAATAAAATGTAATTGGAATATTAGGCACAACATCTTCTGGTTTATCTAAATACGCATAACCTAAGTCTTTATAGTTTGTTCTGAACTCAGATAAAGAAACACGCATCTCGATAGTATCATTATCTTCTTTAGCTTCTTTATATTTATTTAAAGCAATCATTGCAATTGTTCCGCGCTCCATTCTTTTAAAAACCGGCTCTATTCCCTGATATTGATTACCATAAACTAAATCGTAAATTCCGGGCACAAATGCATTTTTATCGCGATATCCAAGTTTAGAAAGCATTCCGGGCATTTCCATTTTAAATATAAAGTGATTTACTGTATCGCTAATTGGTATATCTGGCCTCAAAATAGCTAAAGCAATAATCGGAGCTCTGGTTCTGCCAATAAACAACCCTTCCATTGCAGCTAATTTTACAGGTTGTTTTTGTGCAATCTGATATGTTGAAGTATCACCAGAAACAGTTACAAGCATAGTTGCTACAAAGCCAAAAATTGCACCAACTAGTATGCTTTTTTTCGCAAAACTTTCGTGACGTTTTTTAATTAAATACCATGAACTTACTCCAACTACAAACAATGCAGCAACAACATACGCAGATGTTATGGTATGCCAGAATTTATGAATAGCAAAAGGAGAAAAAGCCACTTCCCAGAAATTAACCATTTCACAACGTGCAGTATCAGGATTAAATGTCATTCCAACAGGGTCGTTCATCCAAGCATTAGCAACTAATATCCACCACGAAGATAATACTGAGCCTATTGTTACAAGCCACGTTGATAATAAATGAGTTTTTTTCCCAACCTTATTCCAACCAAAAAACATTAAAACAATAAAAGTGCTTTCTAAAAAGAATGCCAAAATCCCTTCAATTGCAAGAGGAGCGCCAAATAAATCGCCAACTATCCAGGAATAATTTGACCAGTTGGTGCCAAATTCAAATTCCAGAATTATTCCGGTTGCTGCACCAATGGCGAAATTTATTCCGAACAATTTCATCCAGAATTTTGTTATTTTTCTCCACTCCTCGTTACCCGTTTTAACATAAATGCTTTCCATTATTGCCATTATAAAGGAAAGTCCCAATGTTAACGGAACAAAAAGCCAATGATAAATTGATGTTAGAGCAAATTGTGCCCGCGACCAATCAACTAATGAAATATCAGATATGCTCATTTTACTTTTGTTTTGTCAATGAGTTAATTACATATTCACTTTTTTGCTCTTCGCTACTAAATTTTGATGATAAAAAATCCTGAAAGAAAAAAATTTTTAAAACCACAAACATTATAAACAACTTAATAAAAAGAATTAGAAATAGCTTTTTACCAAGTTTTCCGGGATTTCGAAAACTGTTTAAATAGAAATAACCAACTTTTCGTATAAATTGTTTCAAATACCAATAATTAGTAAAAAAAGCACAATTGTTTTTTGAAAAAAATCTTAACGGGATAAATATAAGAATTTTTTGAGTTAGAATTTAAGAAAGTGCAATACAACAGTTTTCTAAAAATACATGCTATTCATACATGTTTGCAATTTTCTTAAGAGCTTTTTGATCTAAGAGCTTAATTTTTCTACCGCTTAATTCTATAAGTTTATCCTCTTTAAATTCACTTAAAAGCCTTATAACTGATTCGGTAGCTGTTCCAATAATATTTGCAAGCTCTTCTCTTGTAAGCGAAATCTGCAACACATTTTCAGCATCAAGTCCAAAATTATCTTTTAAAATAAATAAAACTTCAGCTAAGCGTTCTCTAACAGTTTTTTGAGCAATATCTGTAATAAATGAGTTTGCTTCACCTAATTCTCTGCAGGTTAGCTGAAGTAATTCGATTGTAAATTCTGGGTTCTTGCGAAGTAAGGCAAATAAAGATTCCCCGGGAATAAAACACATTGTAGCATCTTCTAAAACTTTTGCAGTATGGCAAGCAAGCTCTCCGCTTAACAATGAACGATAACCAATTATTTCTCCTTTTTTTGCAAATCTAATAATTTGCTCACGACCTTCCAATCCGGTTTTATATAACTTAACTATCCCTTTATTAACACAATAAAAACCATTTACTCTACTTCCTTCGTGATAAATAATATTTCCTTTTTTATGAAAATTACAGCCTTTATCAAAATTTAAATTTGTTATTTCTTCATTTGATAATTGCGAAAAAAGAGAATGTGATATTATTGCACAATCGTCGCATCCAGGTATTGTTGTTAGATTTTTCATTAAACGTCTATTTGTTAAAAGCATAATATTAAAATCTTTCTTGAAAAATTAATCTCCATTTTAATGGTATAAAGATACTGTTATTACATATATTTACATCTGTAAATTTTGTGTTTAATGACATCTTTCGAATAGATGAAAACCTTAGTATTAGGGGCAAGTACAAACCAAAAACGCTATTCTTTTAAAGCAATTGAAAGACTGCAGAAATATGGTCATGAAGTTGTTGCAATTGGTGGTAGAGTTGGAAATATTGGAAATATTACAATAACAACTGACAAATTATTGTTTTTAGATATTCATACTATTGCGATGTATTTATCGCCAGATAGACAAAAAGAATATTACGATTATATTATTTCTTTAAAACCCAATAGAATAATTTTTAATCCGGGAACCGAGAACCCTCTTTTTGCAAAAAAAGCAAAAGAGAATGGCATTAAAACATACAATTCATGTGTTTTAGTAATGCTAACTCAAAATAAATATTAAAATTTAAATTGAATTTGAGAATTGTTTTAAAAACCTAACATCATTTTCCGAAAACATTCTTAAATCTTTTACCTGAAATTTTAAATTTGTAATTCTTTCTATACCCATTCCAAATGCATATCCAGTATATTCTTTACTGTTAATACCACATTTTTCTAATACATTAGGATCAACCATACCACAACCAAGAATTTCGACCCAACCGGTGTGTTTGCAAAACGCACAGCCTTCGCCTCCACATAAATTACACGAAATATCCATTTCTGCAGAAGGTTCTGTAAACGGGAAATAAGAAGGTCTTAATCTTATTTTAGTTTCTGCTCCAAACATTTCTCGAGCAAAATATAACAACGTTTGCTTAAGGTCGGCAAATGAAACATGGTGATCAATATATAAACCCTCTACCTGATGAAAAAAACAATGTGCACGAGCAGAGATAGCTTCGTTTCTGAAAACACGCCCTGGCATAATTATACGAATAGGCGGTTTTTGGTTTTCCATTACTCTTACCTGCACCGAAGAAGTATGTGTTCGTAACAATATATCCGGACTTTTTTCTATAAAAAAGGTATCCTGCATATCACGTGCAGGGTGTTCTTCCGGAAAATTTAATGCGGTAAAAACATGCCAGTCATCTTCAATTTCAGGTCCTTCTGAAACTGTAAATCCTAAGCGACTAAATATATCTATTATTTCATTTTTAACAATACTTAATGGATGCCGACTGCCAACTTCAATAGAATCGCCAGGCATTGTTAAGTCACTTTTTACATTAACTGTTTCTTCGTTTTCAACTTTCTGAGAAAATGCAGAAAATTTTTCCTGAGCTTCAGTTTTTAATACATTTAGTAATTGTCCAACTTCTTTCTTTTGATCGCTTAAAACCTGTTTAAACCCATCAAATAATATTGAAATCTCCCCTTTTTTAGAAAGATATTTCAATCTAAATTCTTCTAATTGTGCCTTATTTGCAATTTGTGCTGAACGAATTTCAGATAACAAATATGTAATTTTATCTTTCATTTAAACCTTCTATTTTATTTGTTTTATTTTCATCTTGATATCAACCATGGGCCTATCATTCTTGTCTTTTTTTTGAGCAGCAATACTGTCAACAACATTCATGCCCTCAACTACTTCGCCAAACACAGTATAATTACCGTCAAGATGAGGCGTACCGCCAATTGTTGTATATAATTTTCTTTGCTCGGGAGTAAATATAAATTTACCAACTTTAGCAAGTTCTTTTTCTGCTATAGGATCAAGTTCTTTAATAAAGTTCATTAACGATTCTTGGCTACCAATTTTCTTTACAGAGTCGAGCCTAACCCTTAAACTTTCGCTTTCAGGAGCCATCATTAATTTTCCCAAAATCTGATTTTTCAAATTTATGTTTTTCTTTGATTCAATCATATCTAACTCTTGAGGAGTAAACACTTTCCCTTGTACAATGTAAAACTGTGAACCTGATGATTCTTTCTTAGGATTAACGTTATCGCCCTCACGTGCAGCAGCAATAGCG
The DNA here is from genome assembly GCA_903837285.1 of uncultured Bacteroidota bacterium. Lineage (GTDB taxonomy): Bacteria > Bacteroidota > Bacteroidia > Bacteroidales > GWA2-32-17 > GWA2-32-17. Next base: position 42,845 of record CAILUD010000125.1, read on the forward strand.
CCCTTTTTGTGATATATTCCTGCAATAATTTCAGCAGGGATATTATAACCTGGTCCTCCGTTACCAAGCATTGCTTCTGGTAATGCATTTTTTGAGTCCGGATCTCCGCCTTGAATCATAAACTCGCTAATTACTCTATGAAAAAGCAAATCGTCATAAAGCTTCTCAGAAACTAGTTTTATAAAGTTATCTCGATGCAAAGGTGTTTCGTTATAGAGCTTAATTTTAATGTCGCCATATTTGGTACTAACTAAAAACATTTTTTCGGAATTGCCTGACATAAAAACAAATGAAGACAGCAACCCTAATAATACAACTGCTAAACCAAGATATAAAATGGATCGTTTCATAACTACTAAATTAAAGCGGAAAATTACAAAAAAATAATGATTCATTAAATTACAAGTGATAGTCCTATTTAAATAAACAATTCATTTTTACTTGAAACAAACTTATTAAAAAAATAATCATAACTTTAATACAAACATTATCGTAAAAAATTACAATTTAAAATCAACTTTATGAAAATCGCATTTCTTTTGCTCCTTATTTTTATTACTATTATATCGTTTGGACAAGATTCCGATAGTATTCAAAGAAACCGTCAAGCAATACCCGACTCTGCGTTTGAAGATATGGGAGTTGCTGTTTCGCCAGCAAGTATGCACCTTTCTATAAAGCCAGGTAGTTCTGTTGTAAAAGAAATTAAAGTAAATAATGTTACAAAAAAATCTTATAATTTTAATGTCGGATATTGCGATTTTGAAATGGGCAGAAATGGAAAGCCTTTATCATTAAAAACTGGTGAAGGAAAATATGGGCTATCAAAATGGATTAATGTTTCACCATCATATTTTACATTAAAGCCCGGCGAAGAAATTAAATTAAAAGTTGTAATTGAAATTCCCGAACAAGAAGATGCCTATCGTGCAGCATGGACTATTATTACTATTGATCAAATTGCAGATCGCCCTGCGCTTGGTGCTGAGAATAAATCAGACAGAGTTGCGTTTGGAGTTATTCCAAGCTTTGGTTTTGGCGTTTACATTTACCAAAACCCACCAAATGTTAAAATAAATAATGTTGTAATCGAGAAATTTAATTTTCATGAAAAGGAAGGAAAACGAAAAATTGAAATGACTGTTAATAATACAGGTGACGGCATTAGCTATTGTTCTTCATACGTTGAATTAACTAATACAAAAACTGGAATTCAAAATAAGCTTCAGGTTAAGAAATTTACAATATTACCACAATATTTTAGAGACTTTTTTTACGACCTACCAGCAGGCTTACCTTCAGGAAATTACACGGCTGTTGGAGTCGTTGATTTTGGTAGTTCAGAAGAAATTGTTGCTGCACAAGCAGAATTTGTTGTACCATAAGGTAACCATTTACTATAAATAAAGTATAACGCAAATGTTAATAACCTGTTAATATCTTACTTTAAAAAACATAAAGTTGATTAACCTAAATCACTGACAAAGAACAAATAATAAACTTCTGACTATCGTGTAGCACGATTTTCAGAAACGCGTTTGTCATCGCGTAGTTAGGACTAACAGAATTTTTAATTTTTTTAATTTAATCTATTAAATATGAAAAAAATAATCTTAATCGTTTCTTTTCTAGGTTTCTTTTCAGCATTTTCTTTTGGGCAACTAATTGACGAAAAAAATGTAACAGTAACAATGGATTTGCAACCAGTTTTGCAACTTCATATGACTACTTCTGACCAAGTTGACTTTGTATTTGATGATATCCGAGAATATTATGGTGGTATAATTAAATATGCTGCTACTATTTTAAAGGTGTCTTCATCTGTCTCTTGGGATCTATACGCTGTAGGAACTTCGCAAAATGGTACAACATGGGATCAACAAATGTCATACAGCACAGTTGTTAATCCTAACTCCGTTAGCGCACTTCCTTTAAGTTTATTAGAACTTCATCAATATGAAGCAAATGCTTTTGGATTAGCTGGCTTCGACTATAGCGAATTATTTCAGGCAGCTAACGTAGCTATTCCAGTAACTGGTCAAAACAGTATTTATAATTCTGCTACACCTTATACAGCTCCTCTTGCAACTGATAAATATATTCAGGGATCAGCTGGTACAGGTCTTTTATTAGGTGCTCCAGGTGGAAGTTACTTAACCGCAGTTCCTGCTGCAGGTGCTTTTAGCAATTATTATTTTACAATTGATTATCGTATTCTTCCAGGATTACCTGCAACATTTCCTATGGCAGGTACAAGTGCTTTAGTTTCTGAAGCATTAGTTCCACCACAATATGCAGAACCTGGTGTTTACACCATGAATGCAAAATACATTCTTTTAGAAGATCAATAGAAATTAATTAAAAGGATTAACCATTTTGGTTAATCCTTTTTTAAATTAAAAAATTACCGAATGAAGTTTTACGGTAAAATTATTTTATTGTTAATTGTGAATTTATTAGCAGTTAACACTTTTTCTCAACCTTGTTCAAATCCAACAACTTCAAATTGTGCCGACGCTATAGCTGGTACTAGTAAATTTCTTATGTCGACACCCGGAAACGTTAATTTCACTTTTGATGATATGCAGAAGTATGTTTCAGGTATTACAAATAGTGGATCTACACAATTAAGATTAAAGGTTGACGAAATAATTGCAGGTAATTGCAAATGGAAATTAATGATGTACATAGACAATAACGGATATTTGCCAACTAATGAATGGGAACAGGTTATAACACCTTATGGCTTATCTGGTAATAACCCTGAGTTAAATCTTATTCAGGTAAAAGTTTATAATGGTTGTGGTACGCCATTAAGTAGCGGTATTTTTCAAACATTCACAAATAATGTAAATTATGACATACTAGATATTATTCCTGATTTATTAGGAGTAAGAAATATGCCAGGCTCTTGCGATGGTACAAATATTAATGGACCAGGAAGCTATTTAACAAATTACAATGAATATAATTTTAATATTGACTATAGAATACTACCTGGTTATGCCTTAAAATCTGGAGTTTATCAGATAAAAATAAATTTCTGTCTTGTAGAGGTGCCTTGATATATATAAAGTGAGAAGAATAAGAGTAAATATAAAAACTGTTTCAAAAAATAATAAAGTAATTTTTCGACACTTTATTGCAATTTGTTTTATATTCTTGTTGCCCCTTATTTCTGGTTCAACCTGTTTTGCCCAAGATACTTTGCCTATTATTAACAATGTTCCAATTTCGGCAAATACAAACAATTTAAATTTTGCATTTAAAAACACACTAGTAGAATTTTCAAAAGGAGAAATGATTTCTAATGTTTTATGTGTGCATAACAATAAGGCTATTGAATTGAAGTTTTTTTCAGACATTTCTATACCCAATAACTGGAGTGCTATAACACAAAAGAACAAACTTTACACAATAGCAGCCGGAGATAGTATTTTTATTCCAATACATATTCTTCCAAAAGTAAATTTAACAGGAAGTTCAAAATTTTTATTTACCGCCTATTTATATAATGAGATTAATGAACCTTACGGGTTTACTGTTTTTTATGGGGAAATAAAAAAAAGTATCTCATGGCAACTTTCAACTTCTGAAAGCAAAGTATACTTATTAAACGACCAAACTTCAGCACCATTTAATATAACATTTACGAATACAGGTAGCGATGATCAGGATATACACCTTACTTTAACAAATTACATGAATAATGTATCCCTTCTAGATTCAATTGGTCAAACAAATGCAAAACTACCTGTTACCTTTAATTTAAAGCCTCAGAAAGACACTACTTTTTATTATACTTTTTTAAAACGAGTTGAACCTAGAAACTATAGAATGATAGATTTAGAAGGATATAATCCATATAGTTTAGGTGAAGCCAAAAAGTATTCTGTAAACGTAAACTCAGCTTCGCCAAACCCCGGTGATAACAATAAATTTCGTTCGGGGAAAAAACTTGATTTTATGAAATTATCTGACTCTTGGGAAGTTAACAAGTATGGGTCGGATGTTATTCCATTATTAGTTGATTTAACGGCATTCAATATTTTAGGGGCTAATCCAATGATGAATCTTACTCTTCGTGGTCAAACTTTTATTACCAAAAATTCTTCTGTGATTTATAATTCACAATTATCGTATTATTCTAACTTTTTTACAACTACCCCTTACGAAAACGCAATGCTTTATTTGGGATATTTTAACACAAAATTTAATGTTCAATACGGAAATGTGTCTGGGGGTATAATGGGTACTTATCAAAACGGCAAAGGGTTAAAGGGAGAATATTATATTAACAAAAATCAAAGAATAGGTGCATTTTATACAAGAAGTCCACATCTATTTTCAAAAAATTCTGATTATTCTACATTTGGTATAACGCATAATTTTACGAATTCCATTTTACAAATTAACACACAATTTGGACATAGTATTAACAATATAGAAAATAGATTTACAGATGTATTAAACGTGAATGCATCAACTAACTTTATTAAAAATCACAGTTTTGGAATAAGAGCGGGAGTTAGTAGAAATGTACAACAAGATTCCATTTATATTAATTATGGCTTTCTAAGTGGTTTTTATTATAATGGAAGCTACTTGAAAAACAAATTAAATACCAATTTAAATGCTTTATATAATTCCCCTGATTATGGCATATCTAATTATGAGCGATTTACTGCTAACATGGGTAACAATTATAATTTAAATAAAAAGTGGAAAATAAATTTAAAAAATAATTATTATCGATACCCTGATTATACAAACACAGGATTTAAGGCAAATTATATACTTAACAATCAATTAAACTTTAACCGAATAAATTCAAAAATTGGAAATTATTCGCCCTATGCTTTTTACAACTTGTCTAGAAATCAAGAGTTTCGGGTTCGTTCTCAGGGTTTAGGTTTAAATCTTGGTAAATATAACATACATGAAAACTATAGACATTTTATAAATTTAATGACAGGATTTTATAATTCTCCAGACACACTTAAAAAATCATATTTCTTTTTACAATTTGCGGGATTTGTTCAAATAAAAACAGTTTCATTTTCTACACGTTACCAGCTAGGAAGGTATGGTACTACAAAGGCATATTATGTTGAAAACAGCATAAAAAACCCACAAACAATTACACTTTCGTTACGGCATCAATACGTTTTTAGCCGACCTGCTTTTGTCATACAAAATGCAATCAGCTATTCATACTCAACAATAACAGGCAAAGCTATTAATTATAATCCCGAATTATATTGTTATTCAAAAGCTGGCTGGAGATTTGGAGTTTTTGCAGAAATAAATTTCGCTTTAAGTTCTAAATCAAAAACCAATGAATTTTATTTTCCTGTATCAGGTAGTTCAGATATTTCGGAACCACAATGGAATAAAGGATTTTATTTAGGTGTTAACGTAAGAAAAGAATTTGGAATTCCTATTCCAAAAACAAAAAATAAATATGGCAATATTGAATTTGTTGCATTTTACGACATTAATGGAGATGGCAAACGTGACAAAAATGAAGATTTACTTGAAAATGTTGTTATTCGGGTTGATGCTTTTGAAGTTATTACAAATAAAGACGGAGAGGCAAATTTGAAAAATATCCCAAATGGTTCGTATTTGTTTAGTGCATTTTCTATACCTGACTTAAAAGACTGGTTTCCACACATTAACGACACTATTTCGATTTCAAAAACAGAGAAATATTTTGTCCCTTTTGCTAGAGGGGTTAAGGTTACTGGAAAAGTTTTTCTGGATAGAGAAAAGTTAAGTGCAGAAGCCGACAAACAAATGGATCTTTCGAGGATTAAAATTTCAGCAGTTAATAACAGAACTTTTACCACACTCACAAAATTTGATGGTTCTTTTGATATATATGTGCCAACTGGAAAGTATATCCTAACTTTAGATGAAAAAGTTCTTGGAGACAGATTCCAGCTTTTACAAAATAATTTTGAGCTAATTATAGATGATAAATTCAATAATTTATTTATTCCATTTTATGTGATTGAGAAACGACGTAAGGTTAATATTACCAAATTCGATAGTAATGGCAATAAAATAAACGAATAGACTTTAATTAAAGCGATGGCAAATGCATCAATTTATTCCGTTTTAGGTTGAATTAAGGCATTAACGATAAAAGAGTTACAGTGTTTTAATTGTGTTTATTTGGCCTGTTTTTCAATAATGTTTGCTACTTAGTCAGCCGCGGCCATTGTTATTAACTTAATAAAAAATCAAAATGTATCTTTATGATTTTTAGTGACTTTCTGGTTCATTGTTTTTTTGTGTTTACTCGAATTTCTCTGATTAGACCTATCTGGTTTAATCGGCACTAATTGTTGTTTAAACAAATTCTTTAATTCTGCAATTATGTCTTCTGTGCTCTTGTTTGATAGGAAAAGTGTTACGATTTTGTTTTTTATGAAGCCATAAGACAAATTCGTGTTGAGTTTATATTTATATATCAGATTTTTAATGTGTTATGTTTTTAAGTCAATAACATTGGTCGTGGCGGAGGACACGAATTACGGAAGAGGTTGATTTTAAATAAAAAAGGCCTCGAAATCGAAGCCTTTTTAAAATGTTATAATAAATATTACAATGGTATATTTCCATGTTTTCTTGAAGGCATAGTAACTCTTTTATTTCTGCATGAACGTAATGCTTCAATAATTTTTGCGCGGGTCTGGCGAGGATAAATAATTTCGTCGATATATCCTTTTTCTGCTGCTTTATATGGATTTGCAAAATTTTCGTTATAATCTTCAATTGCTTTTGTGCGCTCTTCTGGACTAGCACCACGATTTAAAATATTAACTGCACCTTCGGCACCCATTACAGCGATTTCTGCAGTTGGATATGCAAAATTAATATCAGCACCAATGTGCTTGCTCGACATAACGTCATATGCACCACCATATGCTTTACGTGTAATTAAAGTAATTTTTGGAACTGATGCTGCACTGAATGCATAAAGTAATTTTGCTCCGTGTTTAATAATTCCACCAAATTCCTGAGTAGTGCCGGGTAAAAATCCAGGTACGTCAACAAAAGTTACAATAGGAATATTAAATGAATCGCAGAAACGTACAAATCTTGCAGCTTTAGTTGAAGAATCAATATCTAAAACACCTGCTAAAAAAGCTGGTTGATTTGCTACATAACCTACTGAACGTCCGCCTAAACGTGCAAAACCACAAACAATATTTTTTGCATAATATGGCTGAACTTCCATAAAATCGTTATCATCAGAAATAGAAATGATAAGCTCTTTAATATCGTATGGTTTGTTTGAATCAACAGGAACTAAAGTGTCTAATCTTTCGTCTTCTCTTTTAATATCATCGGTGCAGGTTTTTAAAGGAGGATCATCAACGTTGTTAGAAGGAAGATATCCAACCAATTCTCGAACCATCATTAATGTATGAGCATCATCATTACCCATAAAATGAGCAACACCTGATTTTGAATTGTGAGTCATTGCACCACCTAATTCTTCTTTTGTAACATCTTCGTGAGTAACTGATTTAATTACATCCGGGCCAGTTACAAACATATAACTGGTGTCTTTAACCATAAAAATAAAATCGGTTAAAGCTGGTGAATAAACTGCACCACCTGCACATGGTCCTAAAATAGCTGATATCTGAGGAATTACACCTGACGAAGCAACGTTTAAATGAAATAAATCTGCATAACCTGCAAGACTTTCAACACCTTCCTGAATACGAGCACCACCTGAGTCGTTAAGTCCAATTACTGGGAACCCCATTTTAATAGCAAGCTCCATTACTTTTTTAATTTTGTCAGCATTTGTGCGGCTTAACGAACCGCCGAATACTGTAAAATCTTGTGCAAAAACATAAACCTGACGACCGTCAATTCTTCCGTAGCCTGTTATAACACCATCGCCAAGAAATTTTTCAAGGTCAGCACCTAAATCTTTTGCACGGTGTGTAACATATTTATCAAACTCAACAAAAGTTCCTTTGTCGAGTAAAACTTCAATTCTTTCGCGGGCTGTAAGTTTTCCCGATTTATGTTGTTTGTCAATTCTATCCTGTCCACCACCAAGTTCGGCTTGTCTGTTTAATTCTTCAAACCTGTCAAATTTTTCTTCTAATGTCTTCATATATAATTTTTAATATATTTATTCTTCAGTTTCTTCTATTGCTTCAATTTCAACTAAAAGTTGATCGCCGTTTACAATATCGTTATCTTTTACATGCACTTTTTTAATAAAACCATCAACCGGTGATTTAAATTCACTTTCCATTTTCATTGCCGAAATTATTAATACTGTATCTCCTGCGCTGATTGGTTCGCCTTCTTCAACAAGCACTTTAACAATTTTACCGGGCATTGGAGCAATAATATTGTTTTGTCCGTCGTGCGAACCCGATTGTTTGTTTTTACGATATTTACTTAAAGCATCTTCAATTTCTACTTTAATACTTTGTCCGTATTTGTATATGTTGAAAGTGTTAAATTCATTAGCTTTTGCAGTTTCCAATTCCCACGACTTATTGTTATAAAGTATGGAATAAGATCCGTTTGGGGTGAAAATTATATCAACATCGTAAATTTTCTCGTCAATTTTAATGCTGTATTTATTTTCTTCTCTTGATACTAGCTCTACCGTAGCTGTTCTATCATTCACTATAGCGTCTACCTTCATTTTTTAATAATTTATATTGTTATTATTAGAGCTTTCTGCTGTTTAACAATCTGCCATAAGATTTCCAGAGTTTTCTGCTTTTCTTTCCAGTGTAGTTTTCATCATGCCCACCACCAATATATTCCATAAAAGCAGCAATTATAGCCATATCTTCCAGTTCGGATGCATTAGAATCTTTTTCGAAAAGGAAGTCGTTGTTTTTTTCAATAAAATGTGTGTCGTATGTTCCGTTAACAAAATCAGTTGTTTCCATTATTTTCTTCATGAATTTAATAGAAGTTTTTACGCCCGAAATTTTGTATTCGTCAAGTACGCGTTTCATTCTGTTTATTGCTTCGCCACGTGTTTCGGCCCAGACAATAATTTTAGAAATCATTGGATCGTAATAAATTGGAATTTCGTATCCCGAATAAACATAACCATCTGTTCTAACTCCAATACCTTGAGCTTCGGAAATATTTTTAATTATTCCGGGACAAGGCATAAAATTATTATGAGGATCTTCGGCATAAACTCGGCATTCAATTGCGTGTCCTCTTTGGGTAATCTGATCCTGAGTATAAGTAAGTTTTAATCCATTAGCAACGTTAATTTGTTCGCGAACAAGGTCAACGCCAACAACAGCTTCGGTAATTGGGTGCTCAACCTGTAAACGGGTATTCATTTCCAGGAAATAATAATTTCCCTTATCGTCAACTAAAAATTCGATAGTTCCAGCATTTTCATAATTAACAGCTTTTGCAGCTTGTACCGCAGTTTCTCCCATTCTTTTTCTTAAATCGGGAGAAATAATAACAGAAGGGGTTTCTTCGATAACTTTCTGGTGACGACGTTGCACAGAGCATTCGCGTTCGCAGAGATGAATGGTATTACCAAATTTATCCGCCATTATCTGAAACTCAATATGATGAGGCGATTCAATATAACGTTCAATGTAAATAGAATCGTCGCCAAATGCCGATAAAGCCTCAGATTTTGCTGCGCGAATAGCTTCTTTTACACCACTTTCTTCTTTAACCATTCTCATTCCTTTACCACCGCCACCTGCTGATGCTTTGATAATTACGGGTAATCCAATTTGCTCAATAATTTTAAGCGCCTCAGCTTCGTCGGTTAGTTTTTCGGTAGTGCCTGGAACAACAGGAACGTTTGCAGCAATCATGTGTTTACGGGCTGTAATTTTATCTCCCATTGTATCTATCGCATATGTAGAAGGTCCAATAAAAATTATTCCTTCGGCATTACATCTTTCTGCAAATTCTGCCTTTTCTGATAAAAAGCCATAGCCGGGATGAATGGCATCTGCACCAGTGGCCTTTGCTGCTTCAATAATTTTATCAATTACCAAATAACTTTCGTTTGATGGAGATGGGCCGATAAAGTATGCTTCATCGGCAAACATTACATGTTTAGAGTTTCTATCAACTTCAGAGTAAACGGCAACAGATTTTATTCCCATTTCTCTACATGTACGCATTACCCTTAGTGCAATTTCTCCACGGTTTGCGATTAATATCTTTTTTATCATAAAAATGTTCTTAAGCAGAAAAAAGGCAAAATTACTTCAAAACTTGGTAAGAAAAAAAAATATTGAATGTGGTTTTTAATAGGCATTTACGAACTTGCTGAAAGCATGACTTTTATCATTAAAAATCGGTTGATAATTAATAATTGCTTAAATGGATTCAAATTAGCTGGGTGAATTTTGGTTTAACTAACTTTTTTGATAAAAACTTAATAAATAACATGTTTTTATTTTTAAAAGAATTTCAATTTTTACGGTAAGGTTATTTTTTAGACAATAATTCAAAGTTTGAAATTGAAGTACTCGAAGACGTCTATGTATTGCAAAAGTTAAGAATTTATGCAGAAATAATAAAAGAAAGTGATTGGAAAAATTTACCAATGATGCGATTTATGCTGTTTATAAAACAGTTACAAAAGGCAATATTGATCTGGTTTAATAAAAATCTATCATTGATAATTTATCACAAAAAATGTCTTACCTTTGCCGCTCAATTAATTAACCGAGCGGTTTTTTTGATTCTTTTTGGTAAGGTGCCATTTTTCGGGAATATTTTTCAGGAATAAGTACATAGTCTGCATATTAAGACAGACTGGCGGCGGCAGAGGATTACAATTTAGGATTAGGAATACGCGCCAAAAAGAAATAACATGAATACATTTGAAGAATCAGGCATTCGCCCTGAGCTAAAAAAAGCTGTATTGGAGCTTGGCTTTGAAACCATTATGCCAGTACAGGAACAAGTAATTCCAGTAGTGCTTGAATCAAAGGACGATATAATTGCCCTTGCACAAACTGGTACAGGTAAAACCGCAGCATTTGGTTTGCCGGTATTAAGTTTACTAGATTTAGATTCACGTGAAACACAGGCTTTAATTTTAAGTCCAACACGTGAGCTTTGTATACAAATTACCAAAGACTTAATGTCTTATGGAAAGTATTTAACAGGCTTAAGAGTTACCGCTGTTTATGGCGGAGCAAGTATCGAAAATCAGATTTCGCAGTTAAAATCCGGAGCACATGTAATTGTTGCAACACCAGGAAGAATGAATGATTTAATTAGAAGAAAAAGAGTTTTTCTTTCTAACGTTCAGACTGTTGTTTTAGATGAAGCCGATGAAATGCTTAATATGGGCTTTACCGAAGACCTTAATTTGATTTTAGAAAAAGTTCCTGCAGAACGCAGAACATTACTCTTTTCTGCAACAATGTCAAACGAAGTTGCCTCTATTGCAAAGAATTACATGCATACACCTGTAAATATTACAATAGGTAAAAAAAATTCGGGTGCAGAAAACGTAAGTCATCATGCATATATAATTAATGCAAAAGACAGATATTTGGTTTTAAAAAGGATAGTAGATTATTATCCGGAAATTTATGGAATTATTTTTTGCAGAACCCGTTTAGAAACTGCAGAAATTGCAGAAAAACTTATGAAAGATGGTTATAACGCTGATGCGTTACATGGAGATCTTTCTCAAACACAGCGAGATTATGCTATGCAACGATTCAGATCAAAAAATCTACAGATATTAGTTGCTACCGATGTTGCTGCCCGTGGATTGGATGTTGACAATATTACACATGTAATTAATTATAATCTTCCAGACGATAACGAAATATATACACATAGGAGCGGAAGAACGGGTAGAGCTGGAAAAACAGGAATTTCGATTTCACTGACTCACGTTAAAGAAAAGTTCAGATTGCAGCATATCGAAAAAATGATTGGTCGCAAATTTGAAACAAAACAAATCCCCGGCGGAAAAGACATCTGTAAGAAGCAGTTATTCAACATGATTGACAAAATGGAAAATGTTGATGTTAACGAAGATGAAATAACAATATTTTTACCTGCACTATACGAAAAACTTGCTCATTTAGAAAAAGAAGAAATTATTAAACGCTTTGTTTCACTTGAGTTTAATCGCTTTTTAGATTACTATCAAAAAGCACCAGATTTGAATCTTGAAGCTAGAAGAAGTAATGATGAAAGAAGAGATAGGCCAGAAAGAAATGAAAGAGGCGATCGCAACGAAAGAAGAGAAAGAAGCGAAAGGGGTGATAGAAGAGACAAAGCACAGATTCGCGAAGCTTCTGCATTTACTGTTTTACGCGTTAACATGGGTTCAGCAGATGGGTTAGAAGTTAGAGAACTTATTGGAATGGTAAATAATTTTACACAAGATAGAAGTATTGCAATTGGCAGAGCTGAAATAAGACCATACTTCACTTTATTTGGTGTTGATTCAACCTCTGTAAATCAGGTTTTAAAATCATTTGAAGGACAACGAATAAATAATCGCGAATTAATTATTGAAGTTGCCCGTGAATCTGATCAGCATATTAGTGGTGGTGGTAACAGAAGTGAAAGAAGAAGTGATGGGCCAAGAAAACCAAGAAACGAAAGACCATTTAGAGGTAACAGAAGATCATAAATAAACCCTTTTGTCATGCAGAACTCCGCTTCGGCGGAGTGAAGCATCTATAACTAGATTCTTCGCTCTGAATGACAAGAAAAAAATAGTTTCAAAAATTGAAACCACAAGAAAACAAGATTAAATTTGTTACTTCAATCCCCAAACAATCAAAGTTTGAGATTAAAGAACCAGACTTATTGATTAAGTTTTTGCGAAAACAATTTCCAGGAAAGGGAAGTAATAAAGTTAAATCGTGGCTCGAACATAAAAAAGTAGCTGTTAATAATAAAACAGTTACTTATTTTAATTTTCCACTTGAAATTGGTAATATTGTTACGGTAACATGGATAACCGCTCAAAATAACACTCAATTACCCGGACTTAAAATTTTATTCGAAGACAACGATATTGTTGTTATTGATAAAGAAGCTGGCTTGCTTTCAATTGCAACCGAAAAAGAAAGAGAGCGAACCGCTTATGGTTTACTTTCTGATTTTGTAAAAAGAGCAAATCCCAGAGCAAAAATATTTATTGTTCATCGGTTAGATAGAGAAACATCAGGTGTAATGGTTTTTGCTAAAAGCGAGGAAGTTAAAATTATTCTTCAGGAAAACTGGCAGGAAATGGTTAAAGAGCGAACATATGCAGTTGTTGTAGAAGGTGAAGTGGAAGAAAAAGAAGGAACCATGACTTCTTGGTTGAAGGAAAACAAAGCTTTTCAAATGTATTCGCAAAGCACACCATCCGAGGATGCACAAGAAGCAATAACTCATTATAAATTGGTAAAGCAAAATCAGCATTATTCGCTTTTAAATGTACAACTCGAAACAGGAAGAAAAAACCAGATACGTGTTCATTTTAACGATTTAGGTTTTCCAGTTGTTGGAGACAGAAAATATGGTGCTTCACATAATCCGCTGGGCCGTTTAGGTTTACATGCAAAAGTAATTGCGTTTTTGCATCCCGAAACAAAGAATATTGTGCGCTTTGAATCGCCAACCCCCAAAGAATTTTTAAGATTAGTAGAGGCAAGGAGTTAATACTTTAAAATTTCCAACTTCAATTTTTTTAATTATTTTAGCAAAAAAGAATTTGCGATTATTTTGTTTTTTTGTGGTAGATGAAATGGTTGTTGGATTCTTACACCAATTATAATTATAAAATAGACCAACCAATTGTCCTCTTTTTGAAGAGGGTAGGGAGATGAATAAAAAAATCGGGCTATTTTATAGATAAAATGGTTATAGTTAAAAAAATTTTTCGTGAGATTTTGTGTATTAGTGTTTTAGTGGCAAAAACAAATAAATATGAATAAAGTTGTAAAAAATGCCGAAGAGGCAATAAAAGGAATGTCCGATAATATGACCGTTATGTTTGGTGGTTTTGGACTTTGTGGTATTCCTGAAAATGTAATCAGAGTTCTTGCACAAACTCAAATTAAAGGGTTGGTTTGTATTTCAAATAATTGTGGAGTCGATGATTTTGGTTTAGGATTTTTATTAAAAAATAAACAAATCCGAAAAATGGTTGCTTCCTATGTTGGCGAAAATGCTGAGTTTGAAAGACAAATGCTATCAGGCGAACTCGAGGTAGAACTTAATCCACAAGGTACATTGGCAGAACGTATAAGAGCTGGCGGTGCCGGTATTCCAGCTTTTTTTGTCCCTGCTGGTTATGGAACTGAAGTTGCAATTGGAAAAGAGGAACGCGAATTTAATGGTAAAATGCATATTCTTGAACATGCATTAACTGCTGATTTTGCTGTTGTTAAAGCATGGAAGGGCGATACAAATGGTAACTTAATTTATAAATATACTGCCTCAAATTTTAATAATATGATGGCCATGGCTGGAAAAATTACAATTGCTGAAGTAGAAGAACTTGTTCCAGCAGGCCAGTTAGATCCAAATTTTATTCATACACCAGGAATTTTTGTTCAAAGAATTTTTCAGGGTGTAAATTATGAAAAACGTATAGAACAAGTTACAACTTCAAATCCAAAATAATTAAAAGAGTCATGCTGAGGCACTCGAAGCATGGCGATTTAAAAGAAAAATAATAAATCATCCTTCGAGAGCCTCAGGATGACAGAAAGTTAACAATTAATAAAATCAAAATGGGCCTAGATAAAAACCAAATAGCAAAACGTATTGCACAGGAGTTAAAAGATGGATATTATGTAAATCTTGGTATTGGTATTCCTACTTTAGTTGCTAATTATGTTCCCGAAAATATTGAAGTAACATTACAGTCGGAAAATGGATTATTGGGAATTGGACCATTTCCAACACCCAATAAAGTTGAGGCTGATTTAATAAATGCAGGAAAACAAACTGTAACATATGTTGACGGTGCTTCGTTTTTTGACTCTGCAACCAGCTTTGCAATGATACGTGGCGGACACGTTGACTTAACAATACTTGGAGCTTTTGAAGTTTCTGAAGAAGGTGATATTGCCAGCTGGAAAGTTCCTGGAAAACTTGTTAAAGGCATGGGTGGAGCAATGGATTTAGTTGCTTCGGCAAAAAACATTATTGTTGCAATGCAACATTCTAACAAAGGGCAATCAAAAATTCTTAAAAAATGCACATTGCCATTAACTGGTGTAAAATGTGTAAAAAGAATAGTTACCGATTTAGCTGTTATGGATGTTACTCCAAATGGTTTTAAATTACTCGAAAGAGCACCTGGGGTTACCGTTGAAGAAATTATTGCTGCAACTGAAGGGAAATTAATTATTGAAGGCGAAATCCCAGAAATGAAACTATAGTATTTTTCATTTTGTTAAATGAAAAAACATGAAAAATAAAATATTCTTTCTTGTTGGCGTCTTTTTAATTATTCTGGCTTTAGCCGGTTGTAACAATAAGAAAGAATATAAATTTGCAACAACATCAAAAGGCACTTCTTATAATGAGGTTGGGGGTTTAGTAACCGAACTTATTAATAAAAACGACAACATTCATTTTACAATGTTAGAAGGGAGTGAATTGGGCTCCTTTGTAAATTGTAAAAAAATATATCGTAATGAAGTAGATTTTGCAATTGCTCAGAACGACACTAAAGTCTCTGGATTTCTTGATGGTGAAGGCTCAGTGGTAGATTCAAAAATAAGAACCGTAATTCCACTTTATCCCGAAATTTTGTTCGTTGTTTATGCTGATACAATTGTTGCTAATGACATTAAAGAACTTGTTACCGGAAGGCGCATTGGCGTTGGCCCTTTTAATAGTGGAACCCATCGTTTTTTTGAAGCATATTTAAAACATTGTGGAATAGATTCAACTGCATTTAAATTTGTTCATAGTTCTTGGGCAGAAAATGTGGTGTCTGATAAAATTGATATTAGTGTAAACGTGGGAGGATACAATGCTTCGGCTGTAGTAGATATGCTTAATACAAAAAAATGTAAAATTTTTAGCTTGGGTGATTATCGGTTATATGGAAAAGGCTCGCCGGTTGAGGGCTTTTGTATGAATTACACAACTGCACGACCTTTTATTATTCCAATGCAAACATATTCATACGGTCCAAAAGAACCTGTATTAACCCTTGCAGTTGATGCGGTATTGCTTTGTAACAAAGATGTTGATGCAAATGATGTTTATACAATTGTTGATGAGTTAATGAAAAATTCAAAAATATTAGTAGATAAAAACCCTTTGCTTTCTTCTATTAATTCTAAATTCGATCAGGGAACTTTAAATTTCCCGTTACACGAAGGAACTATACGTTATCTGGAGCGCGATGAACCTTCGTTTATTGAAAAACACATTGATATTATAGGGTTTTTAACAACAATATTAATGGCAGGCTCAGGTGTTCTACTTGCTTTTTTTAGAAAGATGAAAGCCGCAAAAAAAGACAGAATAGATGAATATTACGAAAAAGTGCTAACAATAGAAAAAACAATGTCTGAAATTAACTCATCAGACGAAATAAAAGCATCACTCGATAAGCTTCATTTAATTAAACAAGATGCATTTAAAGCATTAATTGAAGAAAAACTTTTAGCAAATGAAAGTTTTAATATTTTTCTTGGCCTAACCGATACTATTATAATAAGGCTTGAGAAAAAGAAGGAAGAATTATAGGGGAATGTTTTGCTCTTCGCCTTTATTCGAGTTTTTATACAACAAAGAGTCTTTTTTATAAAAAGAACAATTTACAGCGGCTCTTTCAATTCCCACTTAACTTCAATTTCCCAATTAGAGCGAAGGTTTATTTCTTCGGAATAAAAATAAAGTTTTTCAGGTTGTTTGTGTTCTAGGTAGCAACCAGTATCCCACTTGCCATTATTGTTATTGTCGGCAAAAGCACGTAACTTATATTTTCCGGGATTTAATCTGTCAAGCTTTTTTGTTTGTGGAAGTTTTCCCGACCATTCTGTAACAACTGTTTCTTTTGCATCAATAATTTGAAAAACATATGAATTATCGGTACCGGTAAAGCTAAAATTAACAGCGCTATAATAATCTGTAGCAGATGATTTGAATGATTTTATTAAAGAATCACACGAGTAACCATAAACATCTTTAGCACTATCTTTATTTATCCGAAAACGATAATTCATTTCTTCTTTCCATGGATAGCTTACGAAGTAAATGCACGATGAAAGACTATCAATAATAATTTTAGGTGTTATTTTATGAAAAACACTGTCTTTGGCTTCTTCTAAAATTATTTTATCTGTTGTTAAAGGTAAAACAGGGTTTGAAAACTTTAATCTTAACAAATCATTGTAGCTAATTTGTTGGTTGTTTTGGAAATTTGTTAAAACTGTTACTTTTTTAATATAAACAGGTTTTTTAGCATTTTCAGTATAAACAAAAGTAACTGAATCAACAGCATCATAAAGTCTGTTTAATGTGTCTTTTTTAATGTAAGAAATTTTAAATTTAACACTATCTCTGCTATAATCAGTAGAATCTAAAAGCCAGATTGTGAGAGAATCGAGTCTGTTATTTTTATCTGCAATATATTTGTTCGTTGTTATCGGTTCAACAGTTAATTTTCCTAATCCTTTTCTGTTAAAATAAATTTGACATTTATTTTTTAATAGTCTGTCAGATTTCTTAATAAATTGTTTAACCCGGTCTTCTTCAAACGAATAAAAAACTAAGTTTATCGGACTAAAATCTGTTTTAGTTGAGGTTACTATAGAGTCTTCTTTTAAAGTGTCTGTTTGTATTCTGTTTATTGCATTTGGAATAATCAAAGTATCCGAAAAAGCTATTTTTTCGTTAGGCATATCAAATAACAAATTGCTGTTGGCATCCTTAAGCCCGAATATTTTATATTTTCCACTTCTTAAATTCTCAATGCTAAACATACCGCTTGCATTGGTTTTGCCAATATAAAAAGGAATATTTTTTAATGGTACCGAATCAAAATTATCATTGTATAAAAGAACAAACATTCCGTTTTCCGGTTTTTGAGTGTAAGCATCTAAAATTTTCCCAGATATTTTTAACGAATCAATGAATTGTCCGGTAGAAAAACAGAAATGAAAATTATCAATTGAATTATTTTCATTTAAGTCGGCAATGGCGTCAGAAAAATTAAGATTATAGGTTGTGTTGGCAAGTAAAGTATCTTCAAAAGTTATAATTACCGATTTTGTTTTACATAAAACTTTAGGTTTTTCTTTCATTGGTGGCGAAACAACCAATTTTTCCTGAATAGATTTTAATTGAACAAATTCGTCAAAATCAAGTATTATTTTTTTTTCAGTAAAATTTGTTGATTTGTTTGCTGGTGTGCTTGTTAAAAGTACTGGTGGCTTTTCGTCTTTTGGCCCACCCTCTAAAGCCGATTGACTGGCACAAGAGTACAGCAAAATTACAAACGCATAAATTATTGTATATAAGAGATAACGGTTTTTCAAGAGATTAATATTTCATTGCAAAAATACAAAAATAACAACTACTTCTTTTGATATAAAAGGACGATTAGGTTTTATTAACTTCAATTCAAAAATAAATTACCTTTGAAAAATAAAATTTTTAGGTATGACTTCATTGTTTATTACTTGGAA
>CAILUD010000126.1 GCA_903837285.1 uncultured Bacteroidota bacterium
ATTAAAAAACATGTATAATGTTAAAGCCTTTCCATCATATTTTTTAATTGACCCATACGGTAAAATAATCTTATCGCCAGCACCAGCACCAGACGCTAACTTTGATGGTGTTTTTATTACTATATTAAGAGGAAGAAATTAGTTTAATTAGCTCGTCATGGCGTTCTCTGCCGCGACGAATTGATCCGTCATCTATTTCTATTTCCCAAAACACTTAACTGAAAAGTTTCAATACTAAAATTAAAAACATAAGGATAAAGTATACCTAATACTTTTAGTCCAAAATATGATTATACAATAACAGACAAATCAATTAGCTGAACTAAAACTATTGTGCTTTTATTCTTTTTTATTATAGAAAACTCATAATTGTCAAATGTTATTTTTTCTTTAATATTTGGAATTTTACCAAACTTTAAGATTAAATATCCTGCTAATGTTTCATATTGATCATCCTTTGTTATTGGATGCGGCAATAATTCATTAATATCATCAATTGTTGCCGAAGCTAAAACGTAATACGTTTGTTTGCTGATTTTTTCTACAAATGGAATTTCATTATCGTATTCGTCTTGAATTTCACCAACCAATTCCTCCAAAATATCTTCCATTGTAATAATGCCTTCTGTTCCACCATATTCATTTACAACCAATGCCATTTGCTGATGTTTCGTTTGAAATTCATTAAGAAGTTTGCCGATATTTTTTGATTCAGGAATAATAAGAATCTGACGTATTATAGCTTTAATATTAATAGGCTCATTTTTTCGGGTTGCTATTAAAATATCTTTTAAATAAACAACACCTACAACATTATCCAAATTCTCTTCATAGCAAGGAATCCTTGAATAGCTTTCATTAATAATATTATTTAGTATAGTTTCATTAAATTCATTTATATTCAATGCAAATACATTAAGTCTCGGAACCATTATTTGTTTAGCTGTTTGCTCAGAAAAATTGAAAGCATTCTTAATTATTTGGTATTCGGCAGCATCAATTTTGCCGTTTTCTTGTCCTTGCTTAACTAGATATTTTAATTCTTCGCTACTATGAACATCGGAACCATGCACAGTCGATATGCCAAAGATTTTTAGAATAAAATTGGCGATATTGTTTAATATCCAGATAACTGGCTTAAACAAATAAAAGAATAATTGTAATGGGTATGCTATGGCTAGAGTTGTTTTTTCTGAGCGTTGTATAGCCAATGATTTCGGAGCAAGTTCTCCAAAAACAATATGTAAAACTGTAATAATGGCAAATGCAACTGGTAGGGCTATGTCATGTGCTAATTCAGGGTTCACAGCTAGACCAAATACGTGCATTATTTTAATGATTATTTTGGATACCACAGGTTCGCCTATCCAACCCAAACCTAAACTTGCTATTGTAATACCAAGCTGCGTGGCAGCAAGGTAGCCATCGAGATGTGTAACTATATGTTTTGAAAGTACAGCAGCACGATTACCTTTTTTGGCTTTTATTTCAAGTTGTGAAGTACGAACTTTAACAATTGCAAATTCGGCTGCAACAAAAAAGCCATTAAGAAACACAAGTAAAAAAGTAATAAAAATATCTAAAATCATTATTCTGTATTCTAAAAATAATTACAAAGCTAATCTAAAAATAATTAAATTTTAGAAATCAATTCAACTGGGTCTGAAGTAAGACACGTGTGTATTAGTTATTAGCAGGTTGAGTTATTGACCAGAGTCCCTTCTATTTTCCTCAGAGTCTCTTTTAACAGAATGCTGAAGAATGCGCGAATACTTATCCCACCATCTAGTCCTCTTCGAAGACGAGGATTTAATTTTTACTTGCATTTGTAATGCTCTTTAATAAGCCTTTACAGGTCTGTTGGCAAATGTTAAAAGCTTAAATTTACTGCAAAATCAATTATTTAACAAAATGAAGAGCATCCTCGTTGAAAACGAGGACGAGGCGAAGTTTTTCTACCCCCTGAAAATACAAAGAAATTAAAAAACATGTATAATGTTAAAGCCTTTCCATCATATTTTTTAATTGACCCATACGGTAAAATAATCTTATCGCCAGCACCAGCACCAGACGCTAACTTTGATGGTGTTTTTATTACTATATTA
>CAILUD010000127.1 GCA_903837285.1 uncultured Bacteroidota bacterium
CAGCAATTGCAGGATCGAAAATATGAATGTATAAAAGTTTTGTTAAAGTATCATTACCATAACCACTGAATAAAATGAGCGTTACATTATAATCGCCGGCAGCTGGATAATTAATGAGTGTAGGATTATTTACAACTGAGTTATTTGGAACACCTCCACTAAAATACCAATGTAACGAATCATATACACCAGTAGATAAATTAGTGAAATTGATATTTGATCCAGTTGGTCTGATAGTAAAATCGGCTATAAAATCGGCATGAGGAATATCAACAGGGTCAATTACAGTAATATAGCCTAATTTTGTTAATGTATCATCTGATGCAGCATTTATTGCTTTATGCCAAACATTATACACACCAGGTGTGCTATAAAGAACATTCTGTGGGTTTTTCACAGTTGAAGTAAATGGTCCAGGACCAGCACCAGCTCCGTCAAATGACCATTGCCACGAAGTAGGAACATTTGTGCTTAAGTCAGTAAAATCAACTGTGCCACCAGCAAGAAGAAAAGTTGGATTTCCGATAAAATCGCAATTAATAGCAGTTGGATCAATAACTTCAATATAAGCAACTTTTGTAATGCTATCAGCAAAATTTGGCTTAGTTACTTTCAATTTCACAGGAAATAACCCAACATTATTATATTGAATATTCTGTGGACTTTGAGTTGTAGAAGTTAATGGACCTGGGCCAGCACCTGCTCCGGTAAATGTCCATTGCCATGCAGTTGGATCTCCAGTTGTCAAATCAGTAAAGTCTACAAGACCACCCATATTTACTGTTAATGGAACACAAGGATTACCAACAAAATCAGCAACTAATGGAGTACCGCATTTTGTTGAAAGAGTTAATGGCTGTAATGGACCACCAGCAGCAAAACAAGCCTGTATAATAACTTTCTGGCCTGGAGTAAAATTAGCATATGCAATATCATCAACATAATCCATAAAATTCATAAACATAATACCAGGAGAAGTAGCAGAACAAGCATCTAGTAAAGGTGCTGTAGGGTTTCCATATGTCTCAATATCCTGTGGAGGAGTATCAGCACAATTATCATCTGGTGTACAACCGCCTGAATCAGCCCAAATGTGTTTTAAATTAAAGCAATGTCCACTTTCATGAGTACCAGTACCACCTAATTCATAAGGTGCAGAAGCACCTGTAACTCCAGTATATTCATAATGATTTACTAAACCATATTCAGGATTAGTTGCAGCTCCAGCAGGCGAAAGGGCATAACCACATAAACCGTTTCCTAAATCGCATACCCAAATATTTAAATAATCAGTTGTTGGCCAGCTATCCAAGCCTCCCTGAGCAAAAAATTTCATTCCATTACCTGTACCCCAAGGTGCTCCAGCATAATCTCTTCTTTCAATTCCATTTGTTGCTGCTCCGGTAGGACTAATAGAAGCCATACAAAACTGCAAATCTGTATTAGTCTTTAAATTTGCAGCAAATGGACCCATGGAATGAACATTTAATCCTGCATAATCCTGATTCATTACATCTATTTGTTCTGTACATCTTAAATCAAGAAAACCGGTATGTTGAGCTTGTGATAATACAACATGAAAAACAACAGGAATAGTTATAACTGCTTTAGGCGAATAGCCATTTGGATGTTCGGCTACAAATTTTTCAGTAAAATCCTGTAACTTCTGATAAGCTTCGGCATATCCGGGTTCATTTTGTAATCGCCTTTCATGCACTTCATTAAATCCACATTTACGCTTATTATTTGTAGTTGTGTTTTGAGCAAACAAAACTACTGTAAATAAAATTGCAGTAAAAAGAGTAAAAAAGTATTTCATATTGTTATTGTTTTTCTAAATTTTACTTGTAAAGATAAAAAAAATCTATTTCAAAAAAACATAAAGTTAAAACCTTTTAGAAGACGTTTATTCACAATAAAGGTTGCTCTATTTTAAATAAAAAAAGCGACAATCTTGTCGCTTTTAATTTACTGATTTGCAATACTTATCTAACTATAGATATTTTTTCAACAAATTTTCCGCTTTTCGATTCACCATTTAAAATATAAATTCCATTACTTAAATTGCTTAAATCAACTTTAGCTGGCTCATCTTTACTTGATAAAAGAATTGAATTTTTACAAAGTTTTCCATAAATATCAAAAATACTTATTTCAACTTTTTCTCCAGTTGGATAAGGCAATACAACAAATATTTCATTTTCAGCAGGATTTGGATAAACTGAAATATTGTTATTTTCAATTTCATTTATACCAGCAGCAGTGCATATTACCGGCCATACAGCTAATGCAACATTCTTTTTCCATGATGAAGCATTATTATATGCATACCAGCTACCATTACTCCATTTTTCCCATGCAACATTATATGAAGAATTTGAAGAAGTATCTGACCAAAGAATTACAGTATCTCCAGCAGCTGTTGGTAAAGTTACGCCAACAAAACAGGGTCCTGAAAGTGAAACAGGAGTTGTAAAATGAAAAGTAGTAGCTCTAATTGGGTTAGCATTTAAATCGGAAATAATAGTACTAATAGGAATTGATTTAGCAGCAATTGGAGTAGCGCCAGGAGAACCAGCAGTACCTGAATTATTCCAGATTCCAACTATAGCATTTCCAGTACCTTTTGCGTATATAAACTGAACATAAACATCCTGAATTGAGCTTTGATTTGTTGATCCTGAAAAATAATTTACCTTAGCTAAATCGCCATATGAATTATTTCCGTTTGCATAGGAATTCCAATACAAACCACTTGTCATTAAATCAACTGTATCACAAGTAGGAACTGTTCCACTACCATCACAATATTTTCCATCAAGAGTAATAGGATTTGTTCCAGCTGGATCAAGCCAGGATTTAAGTTGAGCCGCAGTTCCGCCTGAATTTAAATCCCAGTGGTAATACATTTTACCATAATAATCCATATCTGATTGTGCTGAGCACAATGAAGAACCGCCTGTTAATGTTCCTACAATTCTTCCATACGCATCAAATAATGGTGAACCAGAAGAACCACCTTCAGTTACTCCCCAACCATTTGAATTTGAAACCCAAGCAAACTTCCAGTGTGCATTAGTTGCTGCACTGTTATATGTACCTTCAGTTGCTGAACTAAAAGTTGATATTTTTTTAATACTTCCAGCTGGATGATGAATTCCAACACCCGGACCAGTAACGGAATTTGCTCGGTTCCAACCATTCATATATACATGATAACTATTGGGAACAGCCTGATTTAATTGCAATAGCAATAAATCAGAGCCTCCAATTATACTTGCATCAGCTTTTAATGTTGCTCCAGTCATTGTATTTGAAGTTGGTTGAGTAGAAGGAGTTACACACCCAGTTGCCTCATAATTAAAATAGAAAATCCATTGATTTATGTCTGATGTAGTAGCACCTTCGAAACAATGATAAGCAGAAAGAAAATATGGGGTACAATTCTGACTAGTATTATTAACTAATGAACCAGTACACCAATAATAGCTTCCGCCAATTAAAATTGACATTCGGGCAACTCCTTTTTTTTCGACTTGCCAGTTATTTCCAACAGGACTACAATTAATATTTACTTCACAAGATTCTGAAGGCTCTGTCCATGTTGGGTTTTTACGATCGGCAACTCCTCGATAAAAGTATGCGAGATTATTTATGTGAAATTCAGTTTTAGAAAAAATATCTTTTGGTTCATAATACTCAATATTAACAATATCCCCATAAATCATTTCTGTTGCAAATTGTCTAGAATCATCATTATTTGACCAATTAAATGCACCAATAACTTGAGACTTATCTTCATTATATAAAAATAATTTACTTCCAATAGTTAAATGATATAAATCGAAATAAACACCTAAAGCTAAAGCACCTGGTGATTTAATTTGTAGTTGCCATAATTTGCTTCCATCTGGCAAAACTGTCCATGTACCAGAATTTTCTAATGACAAATCTGTACTTAAACTATACCCAACTCTAGGAGGCTTGCCTTCTTTAGGATATTTTTGATCTTCGGCATTAATAAAATTTAAATTATATGGTTTAATCTCAACTTTATCAATATTTGATTTTAAATTTAAATTAAAACTTAATGGCTGTCCACCCTGACTTATTTGAGC
>CAILUD010000128.1 GCA_903837285.1 uncultured Bacteroidota bacterium
AAAAACGCATAAATTAATCTAAGATATTAGAAATCTTTCTAATAAAAAAAAGTCAGGTCGAAAGACCTGACTTTTTTATGAAATTAAAATGGATTTTATTTTAATAACCCTATTCCTTCTAAAGCAGATTTATCATCGGGAGATAACATAAGCACTTTATTAAAAAGAACTTTTGCTTCACGGGTTTTACCAAGTTTCAAATTAGTCCATGCGTACATTAATAAAGCATCATAACTGAAAGGATAAAGATTAACTACTTTCTCGAAATATGAATTTGCTTTAGTATAATCTTTTCTTTCGTAATATATGTTACCAACTCTATAATTAACTGTTGTATTGGCTGGATTATTTTCTAAAATTTTAATATAATGTGCAAGTACCTGATCCCAGTTTCCTAATGCAGATGCAGGGTAAACAATACCCATATGTGCTTCTTCACTCATTGGTTTAAGTGCAAGTGCTTTTTCGTAATATGCTGCAGATTCGGTGAATTTGCCAGCCTCATAACTTAACCAGCCAAGTCTTAAGTTTTGTTCGTATGAATCTGCCGTATAAACTGCAGTAATTTCTTTAATGGCATTTGCATAATCGCCACTAATTTCATAAGTATAACTTTTTTTAAATGCATTAATAACTTTGTCGTCTTGCGCATTTGCATTAATAACAATACATAACAAAGATGCTACTAAAATTGATTTTAAAATTTCCATATTATTCCTCCGTTTATTAAATGTTGGTTATATTTATTATTTTGTATTGTTGTGGTAAATGTGTTTCCTGTTACAGACTGACCTCCATGGCTTAGTTGTGGACCATTAAAATATAAAAAATCGAAAGGAAGGTTCTTGCCAGAAAACGAATAGGAAGCAAAGCAACTTAATTTTTTAATAATAGGAAACGAAATTTTAGTTCCTATTCTGTATAGTGTTTCATCATTAGAATTTAAAATGGTGTAACCATTATTTTCGTTGTAGTTTCTTAAAGTTCCATATGAGCCAGAAATGTCCATCTCTAATTTTTTTGTGATTTTAAAACTAAATGACTGATTAATTATTGCTCTAATTTCAGGATTTTGAAAGAAGATAGTAAAAGTAGATTTAGAAAATACAGTTTTATTTTTATTTAAATAAATGCCATAACCAGGAGTTAATTGTATTTGTTTATATGAATTGATATTTGAAAAAGTTGCAGTAAAATCAAACAAGCTTTTTTTATAATTTTTAGTGTAATTAATTCCTGCAACAAATTGTAATGAAGTTATAGTTTTTAATTTTATGGGCATTTCGTATATGTATACTGGAGGAGGTGGGTTAGTGGGCAAAGGTAAAGGAATTGGTGCTGTACGGAGGAATTTATAATCGTATTTGTTTGAAGTGAGATACATTATGTTACCAAATAAAGTAAAACTATTGTTTTCTCTCCCATAAAAGGTAGGAGCAAAATAATATTGAAGTATTTTTAATGAATAGTTATACTCATTGTATAGTGTGTCATGATTAATGTTATCGGCAAAATATAATTGTTGAAATCCATCAGCTTTCATGTAACTATATGAATGAAGAAATGAAAATTTCTTATTACATTCATGGTTAAGTCCAAATCCTGCAAATATAAATTTACCAGTAACATCTTTCTCTAATCTGTAATTTTTTTCGTCAGGTGGTATAATATTCTTTTTAATATTCTCGAAATCGGGAATAATGTTATACCCACCTTCAAGAAATAATTTGTCAATTTTTTTAGGTATTTCAGGTTTAATTTTATCTTTTAAAGTTTGATTTAAAGTTTTTGCATAATATCCGGCATCTCTGCTTTTACCCGAAAAAGCTAATGAATAGTATATATATTCCATTGCTGTTTCGTTTGCTGAATTAAATTCCAATGCTTTTTCGAAATGTGAAATTGCAGGTTCAAACTCTCTGGTTTCGTAATATGCTATTCCAACACGCATTCTTAAATAGAAATAATCTATATTGTTATAAATGGCTTCATTTCCAAGTTTAATAAGCTCTTTCCATTCTTGTTTTTGATACATTGAATATGTTGCCGAATCGACATATTTGAATGTTAATGTATCGTTTGCAAAAACAGTTATGTTTGAAATAAATAATATTATAATAATATAATGCTTCATATTCTATGCCTCCACAAGTATTGCTCTTATTTTTTTGTTTTTTGATTTTACTTCGAAAACTGCAATACCATTCTGTCCTATTTCTATATCAAAATCTATATTTATAACCTTTTTATTTAAAACTTTAGCTATTGTATTTGATTTTAATATAATTTTAGTGGGATTCATGTTATCGTCCATTGAAATGTATTCGATGTTATAGCTTGCTGACATGAATCTGAAAAATGGGGCGAAAAAATCCTGAATAATAAGTTTTGGTAAGCTAAATACTTCTGAAAGAGAGTAATTATCGTCAAGTTTTAGGTTTTTATAATAGCCCAATGATATTTTATAACAGCCTAAATAGAAATAATACAAAAGTGATTTTCTGTCACCTTCAAAATGTTTAAAGAAGTGTAAAATGCCATCACTAAATATATAAGCTGCTGATTTGGAATTGTGACAATAAATGTATGTGTTGTTATAAATATCTGTAATTACCTCCCATGACACATTTAATTGATTACCGTTTTCTTCGTATGAAATGTTAAGTTTTTGGCCAGGAATAAAAGTAAAGGATTTTTTAATGAGCTGATTTACTTCAATATTTGAGATTAGTGTATTTTGTTTAGGAATATCAAATGAATTAAATGTTAATTCATTTTTTGATCGTGAAACAAAATGGTTTATAGGGTAAAATAAAGTTTTAGATCCTGTATAAGGTGTTGATTGTAATTGCATATGCAAATGAGGTTCAGGTGATCGACCGCTATTACCAACTGCCGCAATAATTTGTCCAGGTTTTACAAAATCACCTTTAAAAACTTTAATACTTCCGGCTTTTAAATGACTTAATTCAGAATACAGAAAATCTGCATGCTTTATTACAATGGTATTTCCCCAGTTATGCTGAAGGTTAACATTTCCAACTGCATTATCTGGAATGCCATCAATAGCTTCTTCTACTGTTCCGTATGCAGGAGCAATTACTGCTTTGTTATAGCATAAGTAATCTTCTAATGCTGCTCCGTTTGAAATGTATGTTTTGTTATCAGTACTTCTTATGGTAAAATCCCATGCGTGTTTCCAGTCATCTTTATGTGTTATATCACCGCTATGGCCTTGTTCAACGTTCCACTCACCCCAAAATGGTAGTTTAATTGGAAAAGTAGAAAAGTTTTTACTAAAGCGATTTACGGAAATTAAAAAACTATAAAGGTTTCGTTCTGGCATAAACTGCTGAATACTGACTTCTGAAAGATATTTAAAAAATTGTGTTCTAAACCGCATCGAATAAATAAACATTAGAACAATAAGGTTAAAAGGTAATGAATATACAGATAAATGCCATGTGTCGAAGAATTTGCTGCTGCCTATTGTTATTAATGCAGTTATAGGAATAACAAGAATAGCCCACAAATATGAATTTCTCGATGGAACCATAAAGAATCCACCTATGGCAATCGATGTTAGAATGAAATTAAAACCAATATATGTGTAATTTGCCTGAGTTATATCGCTGCCAATTAAAATAAAGAAAAAATAAGCAGCATAAAAGCCTATAAGCGATAACGAGAATGCAATTCTGGAATAAATTAACAAACCTATTGAAATAAGTATTCCAGCAATAAAATTTTCTTGAAAAAAAATTGCGCCAAGTGATAATAAATATGTTTTAATAGAAACAGGAATAATAACTAAATTCCATTGGGTGTATAAATCTACTAAATCTTTACCGCCTATGCTATATAGCTCATTCATGAAATATACTCCTCTTTCAGAAATACCTAAAGCATTAAATTCATGTGAGGCAAGTTGTATTATCCATAATGTTAACAAAAATGGAATACTTAGAAACGGCAAATAATATTTCCCTATAATACCTTCTAATGCAATGGTAATTAACAAAGCGAGTAATCCAGAAAATGCTATTACAGTATACAATTCCCAAGATGGTGAGTAATAAGAACCAATTCCTAATCCCACAAGTAATGCATTAAATCCAAATAAGCCGCTTGAAATTTTATTTGTATTTAGGCCAATAAAATATGCGGCTGAATTAGCTGAAATTATGCATACTAAACCTCCAATTCCAGTATATGGATCTAAAAAGGTAAGTAATATCAACAAGATAGCTAATAGCTTACTTTTAGAAAAGAAAACCTGGGGGTAGCTATAAACTACCCCTTTAAGAATGGTTAATATTGTAAGTTTCAATTTTTCCAATATACTAAAGTTCAAATTTCTTTAAATGTTCTGGAACTAATTCGTTTTTCATAATGTTATCGGGAGTTTCATTTCCGCGAATTACATGAGCTTTGCTTTTTGAATCAACAAGAACAATATTTGGACGAAGTGTAATAAACTGCATCCATTGAGTCATATTGTAAGCTCCAATTCTGCTGATAACAATATTGTCACCTTTTTTCATAGGTGGTAATTGCACATTTTCACGAATAATATCAATATTCATACATAACGGCCCATAAATAATAGTGTCTTCGGTATGGTGGCTGAATTGTTGCGCAGGAGTAACTTTATGGTCGTACCAGAAAGAAGTGAATAAAAGATTTACACCTATATCAATAATTGTAGCAAGTTTGCCTTCAGGTAATCGTTTGTTTGCTAAAACAGTTCCAACCAAATAACCTGCATCATCAATAAGCGAGCGACCTGATTCCAGCAAAAGCACTGGTAAGTGTTCGTGATTAATAGGGCTGTTAATTAGTGCTGTAGTAATCGCATCAGCATATTGATCAAATGTTGGACATGTATCTGATCCGGGAAGGAATGCGCCTTTTAGTGTGTTTTTTGAAGCAAAGCCACCACCCATATCAATATACTTTATGTAATGGTTAAATTTCTTTTCAATTGCAACAGCAAGGTCTGCGAGTTTAGCAGCAGCTATTCCGTATGCCCATGGAGCAAGAATATATGTTCCAATGTGGCAATGTAAACCCACAAAATCAATTTTTTTTGTTAACATTATTCTGTTAATGGCTTCCCAAGCTTCACCATTTTCGTAATTAAATCCAAAACGTGACCATAAAGGATAAATGCCACAATCCATGTTAACGCGAATTGCAACTTTTGGCCTTTCTTTCATTTTGTTAGTAAGATTGATAATAGTATACAATTCATCAAAATGATCGATATGAATATAAGAACCATGTTTAATGGCTTTTTCTAAATCTTTTTCAGATTTATCGGGACCATTAAATAAAATTTTGCTAGGTGGAACTCCATTGTTTATTGCTTTATCGTATTCGAATCCCGAAACAACTTCTGCCCATGAACCCTCTGTGTGAAATATGTTACAAATGGCATTCATGTAGTTTGTTTTATACGACCATGCAAATTGTACTTTTGGGTAACGAGTACTAAATGCTCTGTGAGCTTCGCGATAAGTTTCACGAATAGTGTTTTCCGACATAACATAAAGGGGACTACCGTAATTTGCAACTAAGTCTTTTACCGATACTCCATCAATTTCTGAAATAGGTTCATATTCGGTTTTCATACCAAATTTATTTGGCATTCCGGTTTGTAATTTCTTTATTATTGGTCGCTCAAAATGTTTCTTTTCCATATGATTAATTATTCAATATTTATTTTTTAACTTTTCCCATAGGGCCTCCTACGGAGATAACTTTAAACCTTTTAACTGATTATAGTTCTCCGTTTGTTGATAATTGTTCGAATTCTTTAAGGTCTACAATCATATCCCATGAATAACGGATAAACATTTTTCCGGATTCATAGGTTGTAAATGGTTTTACTTTTTTACCTAATGCAAGTTTTACCATTGCTTCCGGAATGTTTTGTCCGGCTCCAACTGCAAGGTATACCCAAGCAGGTATTCGTGGATTAATTTCAATCAGATAATATTTATTGTCGAATGTTTTAATTAGTTCTAATTCCATTCCGCCTTTCCACTTTGTTTTTTTTAATATTTTGTGGCAGAGGTCTAACATAGCCTGATCATCTAGAGTAATACCACCCCAGGCTTTACCTTTATCAGTAATATATTGTTTGCGCATTGGAACAGCACCAATGGTGTTACCTTTTCCATCACCTAATGCAATAACATTAACTTCAGTTCCACGAATAAACTGTTGAATTATTATTGGAACTCCCCATTTAGTAGCAATTTTGTTAAAATAAAGTGCAACTTGTTCTGGGTTAAATGCAACATAAGCATCATAAAATTTTCCTTTTACAAGTAAGGGATACGTGAATTCTGGTGTAAGTGAATTTATTTCTGCAATACTGTTTATAGGACGACTGTGAGGCACATCAACGCCATATTTTTTTCCATATTCTGGAAGTTTTGTTTTGTGGCGTTCTTCAAATTGTTCCATTGTTGGTAGCCATGTACCTATTCCCATTTCGTGTAATTTATGTTCAAACGAAATAAAAGAATAAAGTTCGGCATCAAAATTTGGAATTAATACATCAATTTTTTCGATAGAATGAATATATGCTAATCGTTGTAGTAGTTTATCACTTCCTATGGAAGGGTATGGTACTTGATAAACTTTATCAACAACATCGTGCATGTAAATTCCTGGCTCAAGGTTTTCATATGCTAATCCAATAATACGTACATCAAAAGCATCTGACTCACGAAGAGCACGAATTACTGGAATTCCAGGACCTGGATTATCAGTATTGTTTAATCCAGAAACTGCAACGGTTATTTTAGTTTTTTTCATCTTCTTCAATCATATTGTATAAACGAAGCATTGCCATAAAATCAAGAAAGCTACGTTCAAAAGTTGATTCATCAACATTATAACCTTCCATTATTACTTTTTTAATTTCCTTCTCATTTTTACCATCTTTAAGTAAGTTGAGAATTTCTGCTGCAGTTGGATTTAACGAAAAAGAATCGCCTGTTGTTGGGTCGAATATAAAACCGGTTTCGCTAACGGCTATTTTCTTTTTTAATTTCATGTCAATTAATTTATATAATTATTAGGCAAAAGTAATGTTAAATATATTTCTAGCTGTTATAAAATTTGGTAAAAAGGTTATATAATTTTATAAACATTAAAAAAGCCTCAAATTTTTTTTTGAGGCTTTTTTAATCTGAAATATTTTGGATTAATATGATGTTTGAGTTTTTCCTTTACCTTTCTTAGAGAAGTTCTTAGAATCTATTGGAAGCCTTCCAACATAAACGTTAACACAACCGGCGTAATTTGGATCACCAGCAGGTATAGATACTCTTACAATATAACGCTCGCTTTTCTTGGGTAAAACTTCATAATACATTTTGTCTGCATTCTTTATGTTATCATATACTACTTTGTCAACAGAGATACGCTCGGTATTCCAAAGTGTATCAACATTAACTTTTTTCTCTTTAACAATTAAATTTCCAAGGTCATCAGTAGCAAAATCACCGGTTTCGGTAACTTTATATATTACAGTGGTATCTTTTTTTATGCTGGCAATAGTTCTTTTAGTTTTTCTTTCAGGGTTAACTATTTTCCATGATACTACTCCAAGTTTAGAATCGGTGCAAACAAAGATCCGGTACCTTTGATTTCCATATAATACTAGTGAAACACTTGACGTGTCGCCTGGAGAAAGTTTTGCAAATGAAGATTGGCTTCGGTAATCATACCAGCCATAAATATCTTCTTCTTGATCGTTTTCGCACATATCTTTCTTTTCGCACTGTGCATTTGCATGAATGGACACTGCTAAACTAAAAAGTGCTGTAGCTATTGTTATAAGTCTGATTTTCATAAATGCTTTTTTCATAACTTGTATTCTTTATTAAGTTAACCAATAAGCTCTGCGCGCATTGCTTTTACTTTTGATGAAATTTCTTCGAATTGTTTTTTTGTTATAATCTCATCAGTATTATCGTATAGCTTATCGAATGATTGCTGAAGGTCTAAAAGTTTATTGTAAAGCTCAGTTTCGTTTTTATCTTCTCCGGATGATTTATATAATTCAAGTAAATTTTCTAATAAAAGTCCTTGATCGGCAATTCGAATAACTATTTCATTATCTGCATTAAATTTATCAACAGACTTAATTGCTATATTAACACTTTCAATCCAGGCACCAGTAATCATTAAAGGCAAAAGATTTCCTTGTCCTTGTTGCTCTAGAAAACGAATAGCAGTGCTATATGAATCATTGCTAATTTGATATAATGAATCACTGTTACTCATATTTTTGTCAATACGTGTAACAATTTTTTCGTCGAAACCTTCAGTCAATCCAAGTTCATCAGCCATTTTTTTAGTAACTGAGAAGTAGTTAAAAGTTTCTTTATTTTGTTTAAAAACTGTGCAATAGCCAAGATCTGAAGCATAAATGCCAAGATTTATTGCTTTCTTTTGGTTTGTAGCATACTTAGCTCTATTGTCGGTTGAATTCAAATTCTCTTTATTGAATTTAGCATTTGCTTCGTAAATAAACGAAAAAAGCTCAATTGGCGAAGGTATCTTAACTGTGCTTTTTTGAAGTTCAGTTATTTCAGAAGTAGAAGTAGAGTCTTCTAAAATGTTTTCTGCAGGAGTATTCGAATCGTTACAAGAAAACATCATTACAGAAATGCTACTTACAAATAGCAGTTTAAAATATTTCATATTCATAAACTATAAAGTTTTATATATAAGTTTAAAGTTCAAAAATAGTAAATATTTGAATAATCAAATAATACTTTTATCAAAACTAGTTTATTTTTTTAAATTAGTTGATATATTGATATTTTTTTTAAAAAGAAATAATGTAATTTCGGGATATGAAAATTATAGTATTTTTCATTCTTTTTATAACATTAACGACTTCGAATGCACAGGTGATTGCACCAGATTTTACGTTAACAGATATTGAAGGTGTTAACAGAAACTTATATTCTGAACTTGATTTAGGAAAACCAATTATTCTTGATTTTTTTTCTAATACTTGTGGGTCATGTATTTCTAATATTCCAACTCTTGAGAATTATTGGCAAATTAATGGTAATAATGGTGATTCTATGTGGGTATGGGGAATAGAAATAAATGGAATGAACGATTCAGCTTTAATAGCTTTTCACAATCTTTATCCTTCTACTTTTCCAAATTTTAGCACTTATAATGATGATAGTGTGATTTCGTTATATAATATTACATATTCTCCTCAGTATTGGGTAGTTTGCCCTTCACGTTTTATGAAATTTGTATCAATTGCAAATATTGACCAGGCAATAAAAGGTTGTAAAGCTTCAAATTCAGTTAATGAATTTTCAATATTTGATAAAATAAATTGGTTCCATTTCGAAAATAATAATCTTACTTTGCTTGTTAGTCAATCTTCTTTACCAGCTAATTTTATTGTTTGTAACTTATTAGGAAATATTATTTTTGAAAGTGCATTAAATCAAGCTAATCAGGTTTTTGATTTGAGTTTTTTATCTTCTGGGTTATATGTTATATCAGTTACAACAAATAATAAAATAATTTTAAATGGTAAGATTTTAAAATATTAGATTTGTAACTTATTAGTAAAATAAATTGTCATAATTAAATTTTAGTATAAACCTTAACTTTTTATATCCATGAAAAATTTCTTTAAGTACATGTTAGCTACAATTGTAGGGATAATTGTAATTAACTTAATCTTCTTTTTTGTTTTTTTAATTATAGTAGGTTCTTTATCCGGAGGAAAAGAAGAAGTAAAGATTGAACCTTCATCGATTTTGCATATTAGATTAGATTATTCAATTAAAGAAAGAACATCAGATAATCCATTTCAAAGTATGAGTTTTGGTTCATTTGAACCATCAACAAATCTTGGATTGAATGATATTTTAAAAAATATTCGTAAAGCAAAAGAAGATGTGAATGTTAAAGGTATTTTTCTTGATATTCCAAACTTAGATGCAGGAATAGCTACAATTGAAGAAATTAGAGGTGCTCTTTTAAAATTTCGTGAGTCAGGAAAATTTATAATTGCGTATAGCGATATGTATACTCAGGGCTCATATTTTTTATGTAGTGTTGCTAACAAAGTATACTTAAATCCACAAGGAGTTGTTGAACTTAAAGGATTACATTCAGAAGTTATGTTTTTTAAAGGTGCTTTAGAAAAACTAGGAGTTGAGCCTGAAGTAATTCGTCATGGAAAATTTAAAAGCGCTGTTGAGCCTTTTATTATGGATAAAATGAGTGATGAAAATCGCGAACAAACTTTAACATATGTTGGTTCGATGTGGAATTTTATTCTTCAAGGAATATCCGAGCAGCGTAAAATATCTGTTGATAGTTTGAATTTATATGCTGATAGCATGTTGGTAACAAATGCAAAATCATGTGTTGATTTAAAATTAGTTGATGGATTAAAATATTATGATGAAATAATTGATGAACTTAAACTAGCATCTGGCATTGATAAGAAAAAAGATTTAGAATTTGTTGAAATGAATTCATATAACAAGGTTCCAGGTGCTTTTATCTCAGGTAAAAAAGGTAAAATTGCAGTAATTTATGCAAATGGTGAAATAGGTATGGGTAAGGGTGATGATGAAAGTATTGGATCAGAAGGTTTATCTGAAACAATTCGTGATGCAAGATTAGATTCAACGATTAAAGCAGTAGTTTTAAGAGTGAATAGTCCTGGTGGAAGTGCTCTTGCTTCAGATGTAATTTGGCGCGAAGTTGAGCTAACAAAAAAAGTAAAACCCGTTATTGTAAGCATGGGCGATGTTGCTGCATCTGGAGGTTATTATATTGCCTGTCCTGCTGATGTTATTGTTGCCGATCATACTACTATTACTGGTTCAATTGGTGTTTTTGGTTTGTTATGGAATGGCCAGAAGTTTTTAAACGATAAATTAGGAATTACAATCGATGAAGTAAATACAAATGCTAATTCAGGAATTGGTTCCTTGGTTCGTAAAATGAGACCACAGGAAAAAGCCGTAATTCAACAAAGTGTAGAAGAAATTTATGACGTGTTTATTGGACATGTTGCCGATGGTCGTAAAATGGAAAAAGCTAATGTTGATAGTATTGGACAAGGTAGAGTTTGGAGTGGAGTTAATGCAAAAGAAATTGGTTTAATTGATGAATTTGGCGGATTAGAAAAAGCAATTGAAATTGCAAAAGAAAAAGCTGGAATTAAAAATGATATAAAAATTATTGAAATGCCAGAAAAACTTCCATTTTTCGAACAGTTTATGAAAAGCATGAAAGAAAATGTTCAAACTTCTGCAATTCAAAAAGAATTAGGACCAGCATATAAATATTATAAAACACTTAAAAGTTTAACTGGTTTAAGTGGTATTCAGACAAGAATGCCTTATGATATTTACTTTTATTAATAAGTAGAATTATTTTATAATAAAACGGCTGCTATATTTTAGCAGCCGTTTTTTATTTATTG
>CAILUD010000129.1 GCA_903837285.1 uncultured Bacteroidota bacterium
AATCAGATGTTAAAAATTGAAATATTATATCACAATTTGGTTTTTAATTCAAAAAAAATCTA
Source organism: uncultured Bacteroidota bacterium (assembly GCA_903837285.1). GTDB lineage: Bacteria > Bacteroidota > Bacteroidia > Bacteroidales > GWA2-32-17 > GWA2-32-17. The sequence goes on from CAILUD010000129.1 coordinate 63, forward strand.
ATTTTATATGTTATTATTAATCAAATACAATATGAAAATATTTAATCTCATAATTATATTCTGTTTTATAATTACAACAAATACATTTAAAGCAGAATCCCAAACTCTTAATTTACCTCCAAGAATTAACAATGCACCCAATGGTACACAAATTATAACAATACTTACACCTCTTAGTCTGACTGCACGAGAAGACACAATATTTAATCAAATAATAAAAGGTAATGTTCCTGATTTTTTAAGAAACCTTGTTGAAGTTACATCCGTTGTTAATATTTCCGGAACAAATCACACAGTACTTTTTTATGTAATTCCTGATTATTTGGCAATTGGTTGCGATAGCGATTATTTCTTTTGTCCGATGACACCACTACTAGCTCAAAGAATAGCCGACCATATTGGTTATTCCTTACCAACAAGAAAAATGGTAAATGACATATGGCAAGCTGCTACAGTTAAAATGTCGCCACAATCAATACCTCCAAGTGCACAAATGACAACTGTTCCGATATTTGCAAAACACGATTCAATGGTATGGACGCAACGTCAGCCTTTACTTATAACTCATCCATTAGGCGAATTAGTTGCAGGTGATAAAAAAGATGTTGTTATTTCAAATTTAATTTATGGAAATCCGGCTCCTGGTAGAGTTGCAATTTATGGATGGCATTATCAAAACGGAACTCCAATTCAACCATTATATATAGGACATGAAGAAACTTACGCTGATTACAGTCACGGAATAAGATTAGTACAAAATGAAATTTTTGTTGATGATTGTATTACTACTATTCAAAACATTTTACAATCAACAACATTAAACACATTGCTAAGTGATGAAGGTACTATTTTAATTCCAAGATACCCGGTAACATCACCAATAATAACAAAGCCAAATTCTTTCTGCGTTTTAAATCAAGCATTAGGTGTAATAAGAATAAAAATTAAAATAGATTCTAATATTATTGGATATAATGTTGAATTAAGTAATGATGGCAAATGTTTTGGATTTCCAACCTTTTACAGTTCTTCACAATTTGATATTTCAGGTTTAAATCCAGATAGTTTATATTTTGTTAAAATTGCAGCAATTGGTGTTAACGGTGGTGTTTCCCAATATTCTGAAGTATTGGGAGCAACAGCAATGGACTTTCCATTCACCCATTATTTAATAATAAATGCTTTTGACAGAGTAACAACAGGAAATACTTATGATTTTATTCGTCAGCATGGGAAAGCCTTGAAAAATAATAATCTTTTTTTCTCAAGTGCCACAAATGAAGCCATAACAGATTCGTTAGTTTTATTAGATAATTTTAACGCATTAGATTATATTGTTGGAGAAGAAAGTTCAGCTAATGAAACATTTTCTGATCAGGAACAAATAATGCTTAAGAATTGTCATGTTCCATATTTTATTTCAGGCTCTGAAATTGGATGGGATTTAGACCATCTTGGTTCTATTTCAGATAAAGATTTTTATCATAATTATTTATTTGCAACATATGTTGAAGATGCACCAAATAACCAAGCATCGACATATTATGACGCAACTTTTGCTGGTCCTATTCAAATGAACACTTCTTTTTCATACGACAACGGAACTCATGGAACATATGATGTAAGATACCCTGATGTAATCACGCCAAATATTATTGGATCATGGTACGGAGAATCCATAGCTCATTTTAATGCATTTCCCTTAAAGAGTGCAGGCAGTTTTGCATGGAATCAAATGGTATATCTTACCATTCCTTTCGAAACCATTTACCCCGAAAGTAAAAGGGATGCTATTATGAACTGGATTCATACAATATTTTTCCTTATGAGTTCGGCAAATGAAACAAATCAAGACAATTTGATGGTGTTGATTTATCCAAATCCTGCAAACGATGTTACAACAATTTACATTAATTCAAAAATTGATGATGAAATACAACTAAACATTATGTCAATTGAGGGTAAAATTATTGTTTCAGATAACATTAACGTAAATATTGGTGATAATAGAATAGACTTTAATTTAAATACTCTTTCTAACGGTATTTACTTTGTTAGTTTGAAAGGAAAAGAAATTAATTATAGAGAAAAGTTTATTATCTCTAGATAACAAATAGACTGTTGGAGAAAACTCCAACAGTGACTTTTTATCTTACCTTTCAAGCGTCTTCGCTTGAAATTTTATTCTTTAACTAATTTACTAAATAATACTTCTTTATCAGTTTTAACTTTCAATAAATAAATTCCATTCGGATTATTTGTTATATCAATTTCTATAATGTCTTGATTTTTATTTTTAGCAAACAATATTTCTTTTCCTAGTATATCAGTTATCGAAACTTCTACTTGATTATTGTTAACAAAGTAAAAACTATATATTCCATTTGAAGGATTTGGAAAAATTTGAAACTTATTTTCTTTTTCAATATTAGGAATTTCAGTTATTCCCACACATGAAATAAAAGCTGTCCACCCAGTACCAGTAACTCCAGGATCAGAATGAAATTCAAATGTTAGTGCTCCAGTAATATCAGTAGAAGTAACAATACCAGGAGAATTCGCACCACAATAATTACCAATTAATGGAGAAGCGGTTGACATTCCATTATAAATATTCAAATAATCATAACCACAATTTGATTCAAACTCCAAATCAAAAGACGAAAAATTTGCTTTAACAGGATTAGTTGAAGAAGGAGCAGTGAAAGTTGTTACATAATCTGTATTATTGCTATAATTGGAAACATATCCACCTGCATCATAGAATATAGCAGAACATGTTGAAATTTGTTGATTTGACATTATTATTTGCACACCAACAATAAATATTTTTGTAAAATAAGTTGAATATGTGCCATCAGATATTTCAAATTTTAACTCAATATTAGTTCCTAAAGGCGTAGTTGGCGCTATAGTAACGTTAAAACTTACAGGAATTGTTTGAGAAATATTTATTACTCCCGCATTAAAAGTAGGATTATTAACTGTTACAAATCCTGAATTAGTCCCAATAGCGGTACAAGTTACAATTGAATTAGCAGAATTTAATTGTCCGTAATTACTTGCATTAATATTCAAATTGCCAGATTCGGCAGGCTCAATAAAACCATTTGAATTTCCATCTCCGGTTATATTTAGAAATGAAAGGTTGAATGTTGGTGCTGCTTGTCCGGCACCTAATTTATAAGTCATAATGTTATTTACCGGACCAATATCCCAAACCCTTAGTCCACTTGGGTTACCATTAAAAAATAAAGAATTTGGAGTTGTTGCAATTCCGTATTCGTTGTTAAATACTGAATGGAAACAGGCATCTGAATGATTCATTATATCATCATTTGCATGAACAAGATAAACTTCATGATGAGTTGTTTGATTATCCCCCATCCTATCAATATGCCATATTGTTAGTCCATTATCTTCTATATATGAACTTCTTCCTGACTGGTTTCTGTTTTCGAGAAGAAAAAACTCATTTGTATCATTTAAATTTTTGTATTTATAACAAGTTAAAGAATTAACTGTATCAGAGTTTAAACCATTAAAGTACGTAACATCAACTACCTTACCCCATCCGGCATTTGACCAAAAATGAGGGTTTGGCAAAACAGGGTTAAACTCATCACCATACCAGCACATTAAATCAAAACCACCAATGCCATCAGGGCCTGTATCTGAATTATACTTGTAAGTATCTGGCCATTTACCTATCATATGTCCGTTTTCATGAACTACTGTAGCTAATCCTAAAGGATTATTTGCAGGCGAACAATTATAATCTCCAGATGTTACTCCGTCTGCGCTAAAACCATTATAATATCCTTGGTGATACCACATTCCCTGCGACCAGTTTTGAGCAGCTCCGGTATACATTAAATTTATTGCCATTATACTTCCGTCAGGGTTTGTTGTTAAAGTAGAAAAATCAAAACCCGTTGACTCAATCCAGTTTAAAGCCAAACCTAATATTTCCTGTGCACCTTGTGCAAAAGGCATTTGTTCGTAATCAGCAAAAGTTAATGGTGCACGATAATATCCATATACAACATTTTGATAATCTACTAAGCCACCTGAAATATCTGAAAAATATGTTCTTAACGACCCATTGTTACCATTATTGCTATATGTTAAATTATTACAGAAATTATTAAATTCAGACATTGGCAAAGTACCTGGTTCATCAGAAAAATCGACTACGATACAAATACCTTGAATACTACCAATTACATGATGTATATTAGTTTTTGTATTATTTTCTACTGATAAATTTAATCCGGATTTTTCTTTGTTTTTTAGAATGTTATTTTCTCTCGATTTTTCAGAAATATCAATATGTTTTGGAAAATTTAAATTATTTCTTAATGTAGATAAAACATCCATTTTCCCAATATAAACTATTCCAGTTGAGATTAATTCGGTTCCATCTATTGAAAGATTTGCATAACAAATCCAGTTTGTGTTTTCATCTCTAATTAGCGTGTATCCATCAAGTCCTTCGGCACGTAGGTATAACTCTGTCCCAAATAATTTTAAATCAACAAAGCTACCATCTGGTTGCTTAAATTGCTTAATTTGACCATTAAAAGGTGCCGCATTTATTAATAAAGGAATTGAAAATATTAGAATAAATAATAATTTTTTCATAAATAAAATTTTTACTAAAGTAACAGTTTTGAATTTAATTAAAGACATAAAACAATCTTTTTTAGTTGCATTAAGAAATAGAATATTATAATTTTATTCCTAACATTTAATTAACTTTGCACAAGATTAATGGCAGACACATTAAACATATTACCTATTGATCAATGGTTTGAAGAAAAAATTCAAACGCCATTAATTATTGCCGGTCCATGTAGTGCCGAAAATGAAAATCAGGTATTATCTACAGCCGAAGCTATTGCTAAAATTCCAAATGTCACAATTTTTAGAGCAGGGGTTTGGAAGCCACGCACACGCCCAGGAAGTTTTGAAGGTGCAGGAAAAAAAGCATTAAAATGGCTACAGAAAGTTAAACAAATAACAAATCTTAAAATAGCTGTAGAAGTTGCAACTCCGGAGCATGTTAAAGATTGTATTGATGCCGGTATTGATGTACTTTGGATTGGTGCAAGAACTACATCTAATCCTTTTTCTGTGCAACAAATTGCAGAAGGTTTGCATAACTGCACTATTCCGGTACTTGTAAAAAACCCTATTAACCCTGACATTGATTTGTGGATAGGAGCAATTGAAAGAATTTCGCAATCCGGTGTGAATAAAATTGCAGCTATTCACCGTGGTTTTTTCCCATTCGAAAAAACTTCGTTAAGAAATATTCCAAAATGGGAAATTGCAATTGAACTGATGACACGTTACCCTAATCTCCCAATATTATGCGATCCCAGTCATATTTCCGGACATACAGATTTCATTAAAGAAATTTCTCAGAAAGCATTAGATCTTACTTTTGATGGCTTAATGATTGAGAGTCACATTTCTCCTACCGAAGCTTTAAGCGACAAAATGCAACAATTAAAGCCAAATGAATTAAGTGAGCTACTGAATTCACTGCATTTCCGTCAAGTAAATATTAACGACATTGAAATAATTGACAAACTCGAGACTTTTCGTTCAAAAATAGATTCAATAGATTATCAGTTATTGGAATTATTAATTCAACGAATGAAAGTTGTTGAAGAAATTGGTCTTTATAAAAGTCATAACAATATATCTATTCTTCAACTACGGAGATGGAAAGAAATTATTGAAACAAGAGTTGAACAGGGACTAAAACTTGGTCTCGAGAATGATTTTATTAAACAGATACTTCAGTTAATTCACGATGAATCGATAAGAAAACAGACAGAAGTTGTTTATAAGAGTTCAGAGAATAAGAAAGGTTAAAAATCACTTAGTAAAAAACCGTTTATAGATTCTTCACTTCGTTCAGAATGACAAATACCTTTGTTATTGTTAATTATTTTACCTGTTTAATTGTAAACTCGAAGCTTTCCATAATCTGGTTCGAAAGCATTTTTTTACATGCATCAGCAATAATAGCTTCGGCAACTTCTTTTGCATCTGCTTCTAGTTCAATTGTAATATGTTTACCAATTCTTACATCGCCAACAGTTTTGTAACCAATATTATGCATGCTTTGTAAAACAGCTTTACCTTGTGGATCCAAAAGAGCCTTTAAAGGCATTACATTAATTTCAGCAAGAAATTTCATTTTATAATTATTTGTATTTCAGTTATTAGCAAAAATGTATTTGATGGTTTAAATATATAAATTAAAATTAAAAAAACATATGCCATTTAAGATTAGTAATTCAAAAAGAATTAATATCAATAAAATTTTGGGTTGAAGCCCTTTATTAAAGAATTTTTATTGCCCCGAGCTTAAGGTCGGGGCAATATAATTCAATTTTTTATATTATTTTTATTACATGAAAAATCCATTCTCCGACGAAGTTTATAAAAAACGACGATTTCCTAAAGAATTCCCAATTCGTGGTGAATATTTCCGCGACCAGACTGCAATTCTTCACTCTATGGAATTCAGAAGACTTAAACATAAAACCCAAGTATTTTTTGCACCAGAAAACGATCACGTATGCACTAGAATTGAACATGTGTTGCACGTTGCTACAATTTGTGCATCTGTTTGTAAAGGATTAAATAAATATGGCTGGCAACTTGATACTGAAATGGCATACGCCATTGGACTTGGTCACGATTTAGGTCATGCACCATTCGGACATACAGGTGAAGAAGCATTATGCGAAGCATTAAATAAACCACATTCATTTATTCACGAAATTCATAGTTATAAAATTGCCGAATATCTTGCTCAAGATGGTTTAGGTTTAAATTTAACTTATGGAGTTTTAGATGGAATAATAAGCCACTGTGGCGAAAAATTTGAGCGATCAATTTCTCCGTCATCAATATTAAAAAATCTAGATGAAATTAAAGACAGAGCAAGCATTCCAAACTCATATGAAGGATGTATTATGCGTTTTGCTGATAAAATCGCATATTTAGGTCGCGACCTTGAAGATGCTTTTATGGTTGAAGATTTTATTAATGCTAAAGATGTTCCCGAAAAAATTGCAAAAAGATTGGGAAATAAAAACGGTGAAATTATTAATCACCTTGTTATGGATTTAATAGAAAGTTCTAAAGACACAGATGAAATAAGGCTTTCTGATGATTATTTTGAGTTAATGAACGAACTTAAAATTTTTAATTATAAATACATTTACAATAATCCACGAATGCTTGAATACGGTAAATTTTGTAAAAACATAATTAAATCCCTTTTCGAACATTTTATTGATTTATTACAAAAATTTGGAAACGAATTCGAGAAGTACAAGACTCTTAATCTAAAACTAGACAGATCGTTTGGAGCTTATATTGAGAGAATGAACGATTATTATAACCTGACTAAAGAAAGCAAAGAACAAATAATTGTAAATTTTATTGCAGGAATGACTGACCATTACGCAATGGAAGCAATGAGGCAAATTTCTTTGCCAAAACCTATTGCGTTTATAAAATAAGAAAAGAGTATTAAAATAACATTATAGAATAAATAATTACTACAT
>CAILUD010000130.1 GCA_903837285.1 uncultured Bacteroidota bacterium
ATTTTTTAAATCAATATTATCTGATAATTCTAAATTTAAGTCAATTGATAAAGATATTATTAGAAAATACAATAAAACAAGAAATTCAAAATCTAAAAAATATTTATGTTATGCTCCATTTAAATCACTCACATTTTTTATTGGAGGAGATATAATGGTTTGCTGGCACAACAAACAATATTTACTAGGTCATTACCCTAAAGATTCAATTAAAGAAATTTGGTTTGGCAAAAAAGCAGAAATATTTCGCGAACATATTATAAACAATGATCTCAGCCTAGGTTGTGCTGAATGCTTACGCCATATAGAAGCAAAGAATTATAATTTTGCAAGCACATGGAGATATGATTATCTTTCAGGATGGTCATCAAAATATCCAGTAACAATGGATTTCCAAATAAGCAATATTTGCAATCTGGAATGTATAATGTGCAATGGTGAGTTTTCTATTTCAGTCAGGCAACATAGAGAAATGGAGAACCCTTATATAAATCCTTACGATTCAAATTTTATAAATCAGCTTGACCTTTTCATTCCTCATCTTAAAGAAGCAAATTTCAGCGGAGGTGAAGCATTCCTAATAAATCAGTATTTCGAAATATGGGAAAAGATTTATAACATTAATCCATCTGTTAAAATTTCAGTTACATCTAATTCTACTGTATTAAATGACCGTATTAAAAACATTCTGGAGAAACTTCGGTTTAATTTTACAATTTCTATTGATTCAGTGAACAAAGAAACATATGAGAAAATAAGAAAAAATGCTAGTTTCGAAGAAACCTTCTACAACTTTGATTACTATTTAGAATATACTAAAAGAAAAAAAACTTTTTTCTCTGTTAGAATTTGTCCATTAAGACAAAACTGGAAAGAAATACCTGAAATAATAAACTTTCTAAATAAAAAAGATGTTGAATCATATTTTAATACTGTAATTTTTCCTCCATACAGTTCTTTATGGAACCTGAAATCTGACGAAATCAATGAGATAGTAAATTATTTGTCTGGATTCCGTTTTGAAAACAACACGAAAAATCAAAAACAGAATAATCAAAATTATGAAAATCTCATTAAACAATTAAAAGACTGGCACAAAGAAGCAATATTAAGAGAAATAGAATATCCATTTATTGAAACTTTTGAAACTGAAAAACTAAAAAATATTTTATTTACAAAAGTTCATGAATACATTAATAATTCAAAATCATTTAAACCCGAAGAACAAATACGCTTTAATTTATTCTTTGAATTAGCGATAAACACCTGCCAAAATGAGATAAAGGATATAGAACAGTATAAACGAGCACTATGCTATTATATTTCTCTCCCTATTAACAGGCTTGTTGATGAATTCAATATTAGAAGTCTTGAAAAAATAATAAATTTCACAAAGCAAGCTGGAAGAACTTTTTAATAATTATATTATTCATTTTAATCAGATTATTAATATTATCTAATTGATAAAACTACTTAAAAGTTTATATTTGCATAGGTTAAAAAGAAATTTTATCTAAAATGTCTGCTAATAAAACATATGAATTTGATATTATTAGCGTAATTATTTCATATAATCAAGAAATATTTATTCAAAAAACTATTGAAAGTGTATTAAGTCAGAACTTAAGCTATAAGCATCACATTGTTATAATTGATGATGCATCTTCTGACTCCTCTGTTGAAATTATAAAATCTTATAAAGAAAGGTATCCTCAGCTTATTTCAACTTTAATACAAGAAAAAAATATTGGAATTGAGAAAGTAATTTCTACATTTTACAGTTTTGTAAAAAATAAAAGTAAATACCTTACTATCATCGAAGGTGATGATTATTGGAATAACCCTTTAAAACTTCAAAAACAAATAGATTTTCTTGAACAGAATAAAGATTATGCAGGTTGTTTTCATGATGCAATAATAAATAGCACAAACCAAATACCTGGAGCACCAAAACTTGCAAAAATACAAACCCATGAAGAATATAAAACATATTCACAGTTTAATCGTTACTTATCTGATTTTCACCCATGGCATTTGATGCAAAGAAACATCATCCCAACTGCATCTTTGGTCTTTTATAATAGCTCTTTAAACGATATAATAGGTAAATTTTCTAAAATAAACCTTTCTTTAAACTGGGGATTTCATCTATATTTAATTAGAAAAAGTAAATTTAAATATTTTAATGAAACTTGGTCGGTATATAATGATCACCCAGAAGGCTTTTCGAAAAAATTTGAATATAATAAATTTAAAATTTCAAATGTAAATATTTTAAAACTATTATATAAATTCAAATTCTATACTTGGTACGATATTGATTTAAACCAAGCAATTGTTAAGGAATACAAACAAATACTTTTTAATCCTGCAACAAAAAAGCAATCATTTGGATTTCTGCTCAATTATATGTTTAAGTATTTCTTTAGATCTTTATTTGTTTTGCATTTAGAGATATTTTATACTTTCAGTCAATTTATAAAAAAACAATAACAATTTGTATTAATTTCTTTATGTGTGGAATAGTAGGTAAATATAATTTAAAAGAAGCCATCCATAGAGAAAACTTTAATAAGATGAGAGATACTCTTGCTCATCGTGGGCCAAATGGTGCGGATTCATTTTTCTCTATCAGTTCTCATATTGCTTTAGGTCATAGAAGACTTGCAATAATAGATTTATCATCTACTGGAACTCAACCTATGCATAATGAAGATAACACATTATGGCTTACGGCAAATGGAGAAATTTACAATTATAAAAACTTAAAATTAGAATTAGAAAAAGCAGGTCATAAATTTTATTCAAATTCAGATTCAGAAGTAATACTGCACGGGTACGAACAATGGGGGGAAAATATTCTGAATAAGTTAAAAGGTATGTTTGCATTTGCAATATGGGATTCAAATAAAGAAGAATTATTTTTAGCACGTGACAGGTTTGGTATTAAACCATTATATTATTATTTCAACAATAATACTTTTGTTTTTGGATCAGAATTAAAGTCTATTGTTACTGATAAAGATTTTATAAAAACACCTAACATAAGTTCCTTTTCTGATTTCCTTGTATACAGATATGTTCCATCTCCTAAAACAATTTGGGAAAACACTTTTAAAATACCACCTGCACACTTTGTTACATTTAACTGGAAACAAGGTTTGAAAATTGAAGAATACTGGAAACTAAATATTGACAATAAGATAATTTCTATTGAAGAAGCTACAGAAAAAATAAATATACTTCTATCAAATTCAGTAAATGAGCATATTAACAGTGATGTCCAAATTGGTTCATTCTTAAGCGGTGGTTACGATTCGAGCACTTTAACATACTACCTTAACAAAATAGACTATCCTACAAAAACATTTTCAATTGGATTCGAGAATTGGGATAAAAGCGAACATAAATATGCAGAAATTGTATCAAATATTTTTAACACTGAACACAAATCAAAGATATTAAGTAACGATATTATTAATAACATTGACGAAATAATAGACTGTTACGACGAACCAATTGCTGACATTTCAATTCAACCAACTTTCGAGGTTAGTAAACTAGCATCAAAAACAGTAAGAACAGCTATTTCTGGAGAAGGTGCAGATGAGATTTTTGCAGGTTATACCTGGCATTCTGATTTAATGAAACGAAATCAGTATTATAATTCGGATATTTTGAGAAAAAATATAAAGGGTCATAAATTTACTGGAGTTGAAGGATATTCTAATGCAATGGCAATGGGCTTATTTAATAAAAACATTTTACAGAATATCATAAGCCCTGATTTAATCAATTATATTCCCAATGAACCTTTTTGGTTTTATTATCAACATTATAATAAAGAAATTGACCCACTTAAAGCCTTTCAATATTTAGATTTAAAAACTTTCATGTCTGAACTGGTTCTTACAAAAGTTGATCGTGCAAGTATGGCCAATTCTCTTGAAGTAAGACTTCCTTTTCTTGATCATGAACTAGTTGAATATCTTTTTTCACTAGACAAATCGGTTTATTATAAAAATTCAAAACAAAAAAATCTATTATATTTACTGATTAAAGATGTTCTGCCTAAAGAAATTCTTAACCGTAAAAAACAAGGATTTGTTGGACCAGATAGCTTTTATATGCAAATTGACTTTTATAAGTCTGCTTTAAAAAGTAGTAGGTTAGTTAAAAATGGAATTATTCAGAATAATTATTTAAAAATATTATTTAATAATTTTGATTACTGGAGATTATGGAAAATAACTGTTCTTGAGAAATGGTATAATAAGTGGCTTTAATTAAATTATATGTTATTTGGTAAAAAAAATATTCTTTCTTCAACAAAATCCGATAAGATATCGGACTATGTTCAATTTAAAAAGAAGAAACATTTATCAGGAAGATTATGTCAGGCGCCATTTACTTCATTACGCTTTACAATTTCAGGCAATGTTCAAGCATGTTGTTATAATAGACTTTTACTTTTAGGTAAATATCCGAATAATAATCTTGTTGATATTTGGAATGGGTTTAATATTAAATCACTTAGAGAGTCAATTTCTGTTAATGATTTAAGTCGTGGTTGTGGTTATTGTAACGAAGGGATTAAAACTGGTAATTATTATAGTATTGGTGCAGCAAATTATGATTATTTAAAACCAACAAAAATCAATTGGCCGGTAATGCTCGATTTTGAACTAGGTAATAATTGCAACCTAGAATGTATTATGTGTAACGGAGAAAATTCCGCATTAATAAGAAAAAATCGCGAAAATGAAGAACCATTTTTGCCGCCTTACGACGACGAATTTGTAGAACAATTAGAATCATTTATTCCACATCTTTCAGAAGCAAGATTTGTAGGAGGAGAACCATTTTTAATTGAGATTAATTACAAAATATGGGAAAAAATAATTGAAATTAATCCAAAATGCAAAATTATAGTACTAACAAATAGCACTATATTAACTGACAGAATAAAATTATTATTAAATAAAGGAAATTTTAATATTTCAATTTCATCAGATGGCATTAGCTCTGAAGTATATGAAAAAATAAGAATAAATGCAGATTTTTTAAAATTCATAGAAAATCAAAATTATTTCCTACAGTATTCTCAAACAAGAAATAATTCATTTTTCTGGAATTTCTGCCCACAAAGATTAAACTGGCATGAAATACCTGACTTTTTTGCTTTTTGCAACAAAAAGAACATTAATATTATTTTACATACAATATTTTTTCCTCCACACACTGCATTATGGAATTTAAGCAGAAATGAGCTTGAAACTATAAAAACCACAATCACTCAAAATCAACCTGTATTTAGTAAAAATAACATAGTACATAAACAAAATAAGGAAGTATTTGATTCATTTTGTTTACAAATTGAAAATTGGATCGATAATTCAAAAACAATTGAGTCCTCAGAAAACATTAATAATGAAGATTTAAAATCAGAACTTTATTCTAAAATATCTATATATATTTCTGAATCAAAAGTCTTTACTGAAAGTCATAAAACAGAACTATTTGAATTATATAAAGGAAAACTTGATAAGATATTTGAACTTTTAGATAATAAATCGTTAAATAAAGTTCTTAAGTTTTTAATATCTTTTAATATTGAACTTACTATTGCAGAAATTGAAAATAGTTCTGAAGACAAACTTAAACAACGTATTTTAACAGCTGCTAAATAATGTGGTGGAGTAAAAATAAATATAATTCCCTAAATAAAAATAAGCTAAAGGAATATAATAATATCCGTAGCAGAAATAAGCGCTCACATTTATGTCTGGCACCATTTTCAACTCTTTTCTTTACCGAATTCGGTGAAATTCTTCCATGTTATTATAATAAAAGTATAGTTTTTGGAAATTACTCAGACACTACTTTTGAAGAAGCTTGGTTTGGACCTCAAATGGAAAAACTAAGAGATCATATCAAACATAATGATTTATCATTTGGTTGTCAGGATTGCAAATTGTATTTCGATCAGGGTAATTATTATTCAATGGGATCATGGAAATACGACTATTTACCAATAAACAAAACAAAATACCCTATTTCTATAGATTTCCAGATAAGTAATATTTGTAATTTATCATGCATAATGTGCAATGGTGAATATTCACAAACTGTAAGAAAAAGCCGTGAACAAAAAGATGTTTTTAAAAATCCATATGATAGTTCAATTATTGAAAAACTTACCCCTTTCCTACCCCACTTAAAAGAAGCTGCCTTTACCGGAGGAGAAGTCTTTCTAATTAAATTATATTACGATATTTGGGATAAAATTATTGAAGTAAATCCAAACATTAGAATTTCAATAACAACAAATGGCACAATACTAAACAGTCGTGTTAAATCTTATCTCGAAAAACTTGATTTTAATATTACTATTTCCCTTGATTCTGTTCATAAAGATAATTTTGAAAAAATTCGAATTTTCTCAAAATTTGAAACAGTAATAAAAAATTTGGAATATTACCACGAATATACTCTTAGAAAAGGAACGATATTTACTGTTAAAATATGTCCTATGCGACAGAATTGGAACGAAATACCTGATATTATTAATTTTTTGAACAATAAAAATATTCCTTTTCTTTTTAATAATGTTATAATACCAGCTTATACATCACTTTGGAATCTATCTTCTGAAGAACTAAAAATAATTGCTGACCATATAGAAAAACCTATTTATAAAGGAGATTCTGTAATTTGTAAAACAAATAATGATAGAGTAAAAAATCTTATTTCTCAAATCAGAAACTGGCAAATAACATCAGCTGAAAGAGAAAATAAATACCCCGATTTAAAATTCAAAACACCTTTAGAATTACTTCAACTAATTATCACTTCAATTCTCGATTTTTTATCCTCAAATCCAGACATGTATGATAAAATAGAATATGGTAATAAAATGAAGAATATATTTAACGAAATTTTTGAAAAAATATCAGATGAAGAAATTTTAAAAAATGCGTTAGTCTTCTATTTTGAAATGCCAGTTCATAGACTAATAAATGAATTTAATATCAGAAATATCGAAAAAATAATAAACCTTACCAAACAAATTGGGCTTACAGAGCCTGCTCCTATAAAATGAACTTAAAAAAAAGTGAAAATATTTTTGTATTTGTTGTTTGTGGAGAAAATAAACACATTGATAAATTACAATTTTCACTAAAATATTTGCAATATTATTCGAACAATAAAGTATTAATAATTACTGATTTATCCAGAAATGACTTAAAAATAGAGTTTGATAACATTATAAATATAAAAACACCTGAAAATTTAAATAATCATCAAGCAAGTATTTGGTTAAAAACTTCTTTACATAAAATACTACCAAAAGGTAATCTATATTGTTATATAGATAGCGATGTAATTGCAGTAAATAAAAATTGCAATAATATTTTTAATGAATTTGTGTCGCCTATAACATTTGCAAAAGATCATAGTAATTTACAAGAATTTAGCGCATTTGCTTTAAACTGCTCATGTCTTGATAACAAACAAAATGATTTAAAAAGTTTTGAAGAAGATGTTGCTTCTGTTATAAAATCTAAAAACTTTCCTCCTGATTATAATAATGTAAATATCATTAAACTTTTTGGTTTATTTGACGAGATACAAAAACATCCATTAAAAAACTTATTACCAATATTAAGAATGTTATTATGTTACATAGGAATAAAAATTAAAATTAAAGACCAAATTATTCTAAATAAAAAAGAAAAAGCATTTATTATTGGGAATGAAAACTACAAATATCCCTCGCTTTATCTTTATAAAAAAAAGATACATAAAGAAACCAACTATAAATTTAATATTTTTAAATGGAATTGGGTAAAATCAGATAAAACTGAATTTTCTTTAGGGCATTGCAATCATCTTAAAGAAGCAATAAAAACAAAATTTGACATAAATGTATTTGATGCTAATTGGCAACAATGGAACGGTGGTGTGTTTCTGTTTAATGATGAATCTTATAATTTTATGGAAGACTGGCATTGCATGACAAATGAAATATTTAAAGATCAATATTGGAAAACCCGTGATCAAGGAACACTAATAGCAACAGTTTGGAAAAATAATCTTAATAATCATAAATACTTACCTGAAACATATAACTTTTTAACAAATTATAAAGACCCTGCTGTTTCTGCAATAATTAAAAATAATATTATTTTAGCGCATACAAAAAACAATAAAATAACTCCAAATTTCATTCACGTTTATAATGAATTTTACAGAAAAGGTTGGGATATTTGGGATTGCATTGAAAAAATTCATCCTCAAAAATTTGAAAATAAATGAATTCTATTACTCCAGATAATATAATTGTACATGGTTTATGGATTGGGAATTCCCTTTCTCAAATGGAGTTATTAACTATAAATTCATATATTAAAAATGGACACACATTTTATTTGTGGACATATCAACCATTAACTAACAAATTACCTATAGAAATCATTTTAAAAGATGCTAATTCTATTATACCTGAGAATAAAATATTCAGATATAAATATAAAAACCAATTTGGGCATGGAAAAGGTAGTTTAGGTGGTTTTTCGGATTTGTTTAGGTACAAATTATTGTACGAACATGGTGGTTGGTGGACAGATATGGATATTACTTGTTTAAAACCTTTAGATTTCGAACAACCTTATGTTTTTAGAACTCATCATGAGCTTAAACTTGTTGGTAACCTTATGAAATGTCCTAAAAATTCTACTTTAATGAAGATTTGTTACGAAAAAGCAGCAATAGAAATTAATGAAGAAAATAAAGACTGGCATAAACCTATACAAATTCTTATAGATGAAGTTAAAATACAACAACTTGAAAAGTACATTCTAGAACTTACTAATTATGATAGCTGGAACTTAATAAGAACTTACTTAATTAAAAATATAACACTACCTACAAATTGGTATGCCATACATTGGATAAATGAAGAATGGCGAAGAAATTATATAAGAAAGGAAATATTTAAATCTAATTCAACTTATGGAATTTTAATGAACAAACATGGATTATTTACAAAAAAAGAAACTTTAATAACTTCATTTTTGTATTGGTTAAAACTTACATATATAGTTGCTTCAATAAGACAATTACCATTTTTTTTCATAAGATATTTAAAAAAATAATTAAACTGAATAATTAAATTTTTCAATATCAGATATTCCATATTTTTCTATAAGATCTCTGTTTGATTCTTTGTAATAATTATTAATATAATCAATTTGATCTTGCCTAAAAAGATCATTTGTAATAGTTTTACGACCAAATATATTCCAATTATTCAAAATGTATTGCTTCTCATTTAAAATGTTATATAGAAATGGGATATGAAAATAATATTTTTTAAAAGGATTATCTTTTTTTGTAAACTTATTAGTAACTCTTAATATTTTCAATAAATTTAAGCGCAATTTATCATTTACAGGATTAAAATCAATGTCTATCTCATTAACATCAAACCCATATAATTTAGTAAATTTTTGAATAAAAGTTTTTCTATTTGTTACAAATTCTTCGAATAAATAAACATGCACATTATTTTTTCCAAATAAATTATAATAAGTCTCTAAAAGTTCACTGTATTTTAAAAAATCAAGACCAAACTCCATCTTCTTTTCAATCATCATGTCAATAATTTTTGAAGGTTTTATGGTGCCGCCTTTTTTTACATAATAAATATATACTGAAGTAAGAAAATCTATTTGATTTCTTAAAAATATTACAATTTTTGCATCTGGGAAATATTTCTTTAGATTATTAGCAATTATATCGCGTTGCTCACCATTTTTCCAAATAAATCTTTTCACTCCAGTGAGTTCTGGGTGCTCAAGCACCAATATTCTATTTTCCTCACAACTTGGGACTAAAAAATTTGATGCACGAATCTGCGATAAGTATGATTCAGGAGGCAATAAATTAATATTTTTAATTTTCTTGTAGTATGAATCATAAAACCACGTTGAAGCAGTTTTAGGATAACCAATATGAATAACAGGTGTGCTCATTTTGTTTTCAAATTTATCAAAAATTAAAACAATTTTGGTATAAATAAAAAGCAAAGCGTTTTTATTAAAAAAAAGTATAAATTTGTTATAATATTTCCATAATATTATATTGGAAAACGCACTTAAATAACTTAATTGATAACAGTTATATCACAATGGCAAATTTTTTAAAAAACATTTTCAGAAATTCAAATTCTGATAATAAAATTCAACTTAAAAGAATTTCTACCCTTACTGATAGGGAACTTATGGAGCAGATTTTCGCTAATCAAGCAATATTATTAAGACAGTTGTATCGCATTAATGATTTTTTATATTTAAAACATGGCGACGAATATGTTAAACAAGCTGTTCCTTTTAATAAAATGTATGAAAAACTTTCAGAAGAGACATATGATTTCTGGAAAGAATATCATAATCTTTTAGGTGAAGAAAATATAACAGAAAAATAAAAATTTATTATAATTGGTTATTATCATTTAATATGATCCATTGATTAATTGATCATTAAAAGCACCAATAAACTTCCTGCTAATTTTCATCATTGTTTTATTCCTTTTTTATTTTATTTTTACTTTAATTTTGAAAAAAACGATAATACATATTGGCTATCCTAAAACTGCAACTACATGGTTTATTAATCGGTTTTATCCTAAAGTTAAAAATGCTGATGTTATATATTACAATGATATTTCATTTGAATTAACTAATAATAAAGAATATTTTACTATTGCTTTTAACAAAGAACAAAACAAAAAAGAACAGCAAATTGTGGCCACTCATATTTTTTCAGGTTTGGTAAACGGGAACTGGAAAAACGGAGAATACAGACCTTTTTTTCTAAAACATTTAAAGTGCTTGTTTCCTGAAGCTACAATAATTCTTTTCATTAGAAATCAGCTTGAGTTTATCCCCTCCCTTTATTCCAGCTACCTGAAACGTGGCTGCACTTTTAAAATAAATAAACTATTCAATACTGAGTCTGTAACAAATAACAATACTATTCACTTTGAATTTTTAAATTATCCTAAATTAATTCGTCTGTATCAGGAACAATTTGGAAAAGAAAATGTGCATGTGTACGTTTATGAAGAATTACTAGAAAACAACAAGTTATTTTTGCAGAAATACATTACAAAGTATGGATTCGATATTGACATAAACGAATTATCATTTTCTAAATCAAATGAAAAACTTCGTTCAGGACTTGCATCTTTTGTAAGACATACCAATAAATTAATATCTAGGGGTCCAAACCCAAAAGAGAATATAATTAATTTACCATTTATTTATTCACTTGTCAATAAAAACATTGACAAGCTTAATAAATTTTCAATATGGGGTAAAAAAATAAATAGTGACAAATTACTTGGAGAAAAATTCGCATCAGAAATATGGGAATATTACAAAGAATCAAACAATGAACTAATAAATAATTTTGAAATTGAATCAATTAAAAAATATGGCTATCCACTTTAAGTTATAACAACTTTCAAAAAAAAAAGATTTGAATAAGAAAGCCATCATACTATTTTTCCCTTTAACAAGTATGGAGTCTAATGAATCTGGATTTCCATGGGCTTTGTTATATCTTGAAAGAATGATCCGTCACCTGGATGTTGAAATATTACTTATTGATGAACGCTTAAACAAAGATTACATTGAAATAATTAATAGTACCAAAGGAAGACTTCTTTTTGCTGGAGTTAGCTCTATAGTTGGTTACCAGATTATTGGTGGAATAAAATTTTCTGAAAATATAAAAATGATTACAGGTGCACCTGTAATTTGGGGCGGATGGTTTCCTACTGTTTTTCCTGAAATGATTTTACAAGATGGCTATGCTGATTACGTGTGTATTGGTCAGGGCGAAATACCATTTTTAAGTTTTACTGAAAAATTGATTGCAGGTGAAGCGATTACTGATATTGCAGGAATAGGATACAAAAAAAACGGAACTGTAATAATTAATCCACTTTCTAAACTTGTCGATCCTGATAAGTTTCCACGGATAAATTTATCGCTGATTAATATTAATCAGCTAATTGAACTACACGGAAATACAAATAATGCTTTTCGTGACATAGATTACCTCGCTTCAACAGGATGCCCTCATAATTGCAGTTTCTGCAACATGACCATTTATATTGGAAGTAGGTGGTTTCCTAAAAAAATATCTGAAATTATTGATGATTTGAAATATCTCAGAGAAGAAGCTTCTATTACACATATTTCTTTTTGGGATGATAATTTCTTTGCGTCCAAAAAATTTGTTCTCGATTTTTGTAATGAATTAATCTTGTCAGGACTAAAAATGACATGGGATGCTGAGACACATGTTGGTTTTTTCTTAAAAACATATACCGATGAAGACATCCAGTTAATGTATAAATCGGGTTGCAGAAGAATAAAGGTTGGAGCCGAATCAGGCGATCAGGAAGTTCTTGATCTTGTAAATAAAAGGAACCAAGTAAAAGAAAACCTACAAATTGTAAAAGTATTAAAGAAACACAATATCCGAATTCGCTATTTAACTATGCTTTGCTTTCCTAATAATCCAGACAGAGATTTCTGGCTTACTCTAAACATGATAGGCAAAGCACTTATTATTGATCAAAACTTAGCAGCTATTATAACATTCTACAAACCTATTCCAAAAACACCTCTTTACAAGCTTTGTGAAGAAAAAGGATTTGTTTCTCCTTCAACTACCAAAGAGTTAATAGCATCTTTATCAAATAAATCTACTGCCCCATGGTATAAAAGAGATTACCATAAAGAATTAGACAATTATTTGAATTTTTACTTTTTGTTTTTAAACCCTCGATATTATAAAACATTCCCTTTAAAATACAAACCATTCATATTTATTTTAAACATGTTTCTGTTTCCCTTTATTTATTTCCGGTTTAAATTTAATCTGATGAAATTTCCCATTGAAGCAAAGCTCTTTAAAAGAGTCACAAAATCCAGAAAAGAAATCATGTTTTTTGATACTATTTCTATAAATAAATCAAGAATACTTAAATGATAACGTAAATTAGTCTAGTTTATAAGATCAATGTACCGTCTAAACACTATAAAGACAAATGAATATAAGTAAAAAAATAGTCATTCTTTTATTTCCATCACCACACCCGGAAAATAATTACACTAATTATCCATGGTCACTGCTTTACCTTGAAAGAATGATAAGGCATTTAGACATTGAGCTTATTTTAATTGATGAAAGATTGGACAAAGACTATGAGTCAACTTTAATAAAACATAAAAACAACTTATTATTTGCTGGTGTAAGTGCTATACTGGGATACCAGGTTGTTGGAGGTATAAAATTTTCTAAAGCCGTAAAATCCTTAACAAATGCTCCAGTAATATGGGGCGGATGGTTCCCTACTATTTTTTCTGAAATGGTTTTAAACGAAAAAAGTACTGATTACATATGTGTAGGCCAAGGTGAATTGCCCTTTAAAACTTTTACAGAAAGAACTATTGCTGGTGAAGATGTAACAGATATTCCAGGTATTGGATATAAAAGAAATGAAAATATTTTTATTAACCCTAATAGTAATTTCACTAATCCGTATGAATTTCCAAAAATAGATAAAACTCTTATTGATGCAAACCGGTTAATAGATCTTAACGGAAAAGTAGCTAAGGGATTAAGAAGCATAGATTATATTGCAACATTCGGATGTCCATACAAATGCAGTTTCTGCAACTTAACAGAGATTACCGATGGTAAATGGTTTACAAAAGCAACCAAGGATATTATAGAAGATCTTAAATATTTTAATGAAAAAGCTGGTGTAACTCATGTTGTTTTCATTGACGATAACTTTCTTATTAGTAAAAAACACATTTTAGCATTTTGTAATGAATTAATTCTTTCAAGAATCAAACTTACCTGGCAAGCACATGCTCATGTAGGTTATTTCTTAAAACATTTTTCGGATAACGATATTCAATTACTATATAAATCAGGCTGCAGAAGGATTGTTATAGGTGCTGAATCAGGAGATCAGGAAGTACTTAATCTGCTAAATAAAAAAACTACAGTCAAAGATAATTTAGCAATTGTAAAAAAATTAAAAAAACATCATATTTTAACAAGACTTCATACTATGATTTGTTTTCCTTTAAATCCAGACAAAGATTTCTTTTTAACATTAAATATGATTGGGAAAGCAATACTTATCGACCGAAATGTAGAAGCCAACATTAAATTCTTTAAACCAGTACCTAGAACAGAATTATTCAAGCTTTGTGTTGAACATGGATTCATACAACCCAATACAATAGACGAGCTCATAAAATCTTTCTCAACATATATTGCAGCTCCATGGTATAAAAGAAATTACCATAAAGATTTGGACTACCTTGTTAGTTTTTACACATTGTTTGCAAAACTTAATTTTTTTAAAACATTTCCTTTAATATATCGTCCTTTAATACTTATTTTGACAGCATTCTTTTATCCAGTTATTTATTTGCGTTTCAAGTTAAATCTCATGAAATTTCCAATAGAAGCAATTATTTTCAGAAAAATATTTCCACCAGAAAAAAGAAGCACATATTTAGATTCAATTTCTGTTAACAAATCAAAAAACGTTATATTGTAATGAAAAAAATGTTATTTCAACCTTAATGATTACATGTCATATATTTCGGATATTATTTTCTAAATTTGCTGCTATTCTAACTTAAATTATACTTTCAGTAGTAACTTTCGATGAATAAAAAAGCTGTTATCTTATTTAATCCACTTTCCAATCCAAAAGGTAACGATTTATTTTATCCATGGAATATTCTTTATCTTGAAAGAATGATCAGGCATCTCGATCTCGAAATAATTATTATTGACGAGAGACTTGAAAGAAATTATACAGATATTATTCAAAAAACAAAAGGAAGATTGCTTTTTGCAGGTGTTAGTGCTATAGCCGGCTACCAGATTGTAAGTGGAATCAAATTTTCTGAAACTGTTAAGTCTATAACCGGTGCTACAGTTATTTGGGGTGGCTGGTTCCCTACTGTTTTTCCAGAAATGATATTAAACGACAATTATGCTGATTATATTTTTATTGGTCAGAGCGAAGTTGCTTTTAAAACTTTTACAGAAAGAATAATTGCAGGTGATAACATTTCAGATATTAAAGGGATTGGTTACAGAAAAGACGGAAAAAAATATATCAATCAAAACTTCGGACTAATCCCTACAGATAATTTTCCTCGTATTGATTTAACACTTTTTGATGTTAACCGCCTGATCGATCTGAATGGAAAAGTAGAACGAGGATCGCGGGGACTCGATTATCTTGCAAGCATAGGTTGTACTAATCACTGTACTTTCTGTAACCTTGCTACTGCATATGAAGGAAAATGGTTCACAAAAAAGGTCTCAGAAATTATTGAGGATCTTATTTATTTAACAGAAAAAGCAAAAGTATCCTACATTGTTTTTGGCGACAATAATCTGTTTGCAGGTAAAAAGTTTGTAATGGAATTATGCCATGCAATAATAGATTCTGGAATTTCAATAACCTGGGATGCTCAGGCTCACGTAGATTATTTTATAAATAATTTCTATGATGATGATATTAGAATATTATATAAATCGGGTTGCAGAAGAATAAAATTTGGTGCCGAATCGGGAGATCAGGAAGTTATCGACCTCGTAAATAAAAATTTAAAAGTAGAAGATAATTTAAGAGTTGTGAAAATTTTAAAGAAACATAATATTCGTACACGTCTTCATACTATGATTTGCTTTCCATTAAATCCCGAAAAAGATTTTTGGATAACACTTAACATGATTGGAAAAGCAATACTTATTGACCATAAACTTGAATTAGATGTTGCATTTTACAAACCATTCCCTAAAACACCATTATATGACCTTAGCGTTGAAAAAGGATTTGTTTCTCCTACTACAACAAATGATCTTATAAAATACATATACGATAAAACAAACGCTCCATGGTATAAAAAAGATTATTATAAGAAATTGGAGAATTTTGTTTTTTTTTATTTCCTGTGGGCAAATCCATACTTCTTCAAAACTTTTTCGCTTAAATTTAGGCCTTTTGCATTTTTGCTCAATGTTATAACATATCCGATAATATATTTAAGATTTAAATTAAACTTAATGAAGTTTCCTATAGAAGCTATGCTTTTCAGGAAAATTTTTCCTTCAAAAAATGAGCGTCCTTTCTTCTTTTCGATATCGATAAATAAGTCTAGATATTTAACTCATTAGTTTTATTAAAAGAAATAACAATCGTTCGGGCTACAAATTTATCCTTAATAATGCAAAAAAAAACGATCATACTCTTTTTTCCTTTAATTGAGTCGGGAGAAATTTTCACTAATATACCCTGGGCCTTATTAAGCCTTGAAAGAATGATCAGACACCTTGACGTTGATGTTGTACTTATTGATGAACGCCTTGATCCTGACTATACTGATATTATAAAAAAAAATAAAGACAACCTTTTATTTGCAGGAATAAGTGCAATAATTGGATACCAGATTGCAGGCGGAGTAAAATTCACCAAAACATTAAGAACCATATGCAATGTGCCAGTAATATGGGGTGGGTGGTTTCCGACAGTTATTCCTGATATTATTTTAAAAGACGGTTATGCAGATTATATTTGTGTAGGACCCGGCGAATTACCTTTTAAATCGTTTACTGAAAAAATCCTAACTGGAGAAGATGTTTCAAAGATCTCTGGAATCGGTTTTATAAAGAATGGAGTTGTTTACGTTAATCCAAATGAAAATTTCACTCACCCTGACTCATTCACACCAGTGAATAAGGATTTGATTGACGTTAACCGATTGATAGATATTAACGGAAAAGTACCAGTGGGGCAAAGAAATATTGATTACCTTGCTAGTACCGGATGTCCTCAAAGTTGTGGGTTTTGCAGTGTAGTTCAGGTGTACAAGAATAAATGGTTTTCAAAAAAAATACCTGACATTATTGATGACTTGCGATATTTCAAAGAAATAGCCTCAATATCTAATGTCACATTTTGGGATGAAAACATTTTCGCTAGTAAAAAATTCGTTATAGATTTTTGTAATGAGTTAATTAAATCAGAACTTAATCTTACATGGAGTGGTTATGCTCATATTGGTTATTTTTTAAGAAATTTCTCGGAAGAAGAGATTCAATTAATTTACAAAGCAGGATGCAGAGAGATAAGATTAGGCTCTGAATCGGGCGATCAGGAAGTGCTTGATCTTATAAAGAAAAAAATACAAGTAAACGACACTCTTAAGATCCTTAAATTGCTAAAAAAATATAATATCCGTAGCAGGATCTTCTTAATTGCTTGTTTTCCGCTTAATCCTGAAAAAGATTTCTGGTTGACATTAAATCTGGTAGGTAGAGCCTTGTTAATTGATCCTAAATTGTATGCTAAAATTAGGTTCTTTGTTCCAATTCCTAATACTAGTTTATATCAATTAAGTATAGAAAAAGGATTTAAAACCCCTTCTTCTACCTATGATCTGATGGATTTTTTCACACACAGATTCACTGTTAATTACAAAGCACCATGGTGTAAAGAAGATTACAACAAATATCTCGACTATTATGAAAACTTCTACTTTTTGATAATAATTCCTGGCTTTTACCGGTCGTATTCATTAATTAAGAGACCCTTGGTTTTTTTACTAACCTTTTTATTGTACCCTTTTATACTTCTGCGTTTTAAATGGAATATTATGAAATACCCTTTTGAGGCTATAATTTTCAGGAATCTCATACGTAAATAGCCTATTTCATTATTTTAATGATAGATACTGTCATTAAAATTTCACCATTTTTATTTTGTAAATTCAAAATATGTTGTAATTTGCATGTTATTAAACATGCAATTATGGGTAAGAAAATAGTTATTCTATTTTTTCCTTCTGCAATTCCTGATAGTTATGATTCATCATATCCATGGGCATTGCTTTTCCTAGAAAGGGTTATAAGGCATTTGAATATTGAAATAATTTTATTGGACGAAAGAATTGATACAAATTATCCAGAAATCATTAACAATGTAAAAGAACGAATTCTATTTGTTGGAGTAAGTGCAATTCTTGGTAATCAGGTAACCGGAGGAGTTAAATTTTCAGAAACCGTTAGATCTATTACAAAAGTACCTATAATTTGGGGAGGATGGTTTCCTGCCTTTTATCCCGAAATGTTATTAAACGAAGGTACTGCAGATTATCTATGTATGGGTCAAGGAGAAATACCTTTTAAGGCTTTTACTGAAAGAATGTATAACGGAGAAGATGTTTCTGATATACCTGGAATAGGATTTAAAAAGAACGGTAATATTATTCTTAATACCAATCCTTCATTTGTAAATCCAGATACTTTTCCACCAATTGACAGAACCCTTATCGATCCAAACAAATTAATTGATATCAGAGGTCCTGTTAAGCCTGAGTTTCGTGTTTTCACATACCTTTTATCTGTAGGATGTCCAAATAACTGTAGCTTTTGTTGCGAGCCCTTGGTTTATGGGAATAAATGGTTTTCGAAGAAATTGCCAGAAATTATTGAAGATCTGAGATATTACATTAAAAAAGCTTCCATTTCTCAAATTAATTTTTGGGATGATAATTTTTTTGCAAAAAAAATATTTGTTTTAGATTTTTGTAAGGAAATTATAAGCTCTGGGCTTTCTTTTACATGGGCTGCTCATGCACATGTAGGCAATTTCTTACATAATTTTTCTGACGAAGATATTGATTTAATGTATAAGTCAGGATTAAGAAGAATTGTTATGGGTATAGAATCTGGCGATCAGGATGTGCTTAATCTTATAAACAAAAAAGTAAAGGTTGAAGAAAATTTATTAATGATAAAAATTTGCAAAAAACATAATATAATTCCCCGGTTTCACACCATGATATGTTTTCCTTATGACCCTGACAGAGATTTATGGAATACTATTAAGTTTATTGGAAAAGCAATACTTATTAATTCCCGGGCTGAAGCAATTATAAGGTTTTATTATCCAATACCCAAAACTCCTTTAGGTCAACTATGTATAGAAAAAGGATTTAAAATACCACAAACAACTACAAAACTTATTACCGGATTTTCAAATAAAATGGAAGCACCTTGGTATAAACAAGATTACTATAAGGTATTAGATAATTTCGTAAATTTTTATTTTTTAATGGCTAATCCACATTTTTATAAAACTTTTACTTTAAAAAAACGTCCCTTTGTGTTTTTGTTAAATATGATTATGTTTCCCTTTATTATTCTACGATTCAAGTTTAATTTGTTAAAATTTCCAATCGAGGCAAAACTCTTTAAGGATTTTATAAAAGAAAAAAAGGGATTCGCCAACATGAGTATATTTACCGTAAATAAAACAAGAATCATTAAGAATAGTTAAATCTGAACCATATAATAAAATAATATAAGATTTAATTTTCTTTATCATCAAGAATTAATGCTGAAAAAGTATAAATAAAATTGATATTTTTACTTTTCATTTTATAAAAGTGAAAAGCATTTAGCATTAATGTATTTAAAGTAATAATTACGGCGTTTTTATATAATGATCAAGCTCAATAGTATTCCAAAAGAACTCGAGGCCACTTATAATGAGATAATTAAAATCCCGAAATTCAGTGTGAAATTTGATCGGGATAAACGTATTAATGAAAAATTGCAATATATTTCTTCATACATGCCTGAGATTAGTAAAGGAGGCTACAAAATTTTAGATATTGGAACTGGTCCAGGAGAGTTTTTAGAAGTACTAAGAAACTATAATTGTACAAGTATTGGGATTAATCCACCTGATAATCACAGATGGTCAGAAATCAGAGATCCTAAATTGGCAAACTACCATGAAGAAAGTATTATTAAATACAATAATTTTTCGAAAATTAATATTTTTCGCCAAAAATTAGATGTATTAAGCATTGATATGTTCAGCTGTTTTACAAATGGGAACAAGGAACTGGAAAAAATGAAATTTAATATTATAAATTGTCAGGACGCTATTAATCTTATTCTGATAAAATACTATGACCTTAATTATGCTATTGATAATTATAAGAACCATCATATTTTTGGGAAATGGTTATTAAGTGAAGAATTTTATTCTTGCCTTAAATTGATGATAAAATTCTTTGATAAGATTTTATTACCTGGCGGAGCAATAATGTTAGTTGCGTTAATTTCAAGTAATGATCAAGAATATTCTCAAAAGCTTATTCATACGGCCAAGGAGCTTGGTTATAATGTTGAAATAAGTAAAGATTATCACATTCATAAGTTCAGAAAAACAAAATAAATAAATTCATAACAAGGTGCAATTCATGATGAATCCTTATAAAATATATGATCGGTTTTTTAATTCAAAATATACTAATAAACATCTGATTGGAAATAATAGGTCATATCAAAAATTTATTTTATTAACCTACAGACGTACCGGAGCAAATTATTTTCTTGACATGCTACGCTCACATCCAGCTATTATTGCATTTGCTACTATGTTAGAAGAAGGAAGAACTAGTTTTATTTACCCCGGCTACCCTTCACCCTATTGTAAAAGAACAATACAATACCGGAACAAATATCCTATTGATTTTATTGATAGCAGAGTTTTTGGGAACTACAGCAAGGATATTGATGCTGTTGGTTTCAAAATAGTATACGAAACAGGATTTCCTTTTGTATTAGATTATTTATTGAAACAACCCGATGTTAAATTCATACATCTTCAACGACGAAATACTTTAAGATTATATTTGTCTGATATGATAGCCACCAAAACGAATGTATGGGGTGCTGTTACTAAAGAAAATGAATACCTTTTTAAGAACAATAAAGCTGAGTCTTTTACTAAGGTTGTTGAAAAGAAAGAAAACCGTATTCTTCCAGATGGCTTTACAATTAAGTTAGATTATAATGAATGCCTTAAAGAATTTATCAAAATAAATGAGTTTGCCAATAAATATAAAAATTGCTTTGCTTCTGATCGAATTATTAATATTTACTATGAAGACCTATTAATTAATCTTGATGAAGAACTTATAAAAGTACAGGATTTTCTTGGTGTTGATTATCATTCATTAAGCAGTCGTTTTATTAAGATAAATAACAGTAAACTATCTGATATAATTGAAAATTACGCTGAACTTAAAGGTCAATTTGCAGAATCAGAATGGGCAGTTTTTTTTGATGAATAAAGCAGTATTTCTAAATGTTTTTTTTTTTAAAGAAGTAATTCATAACAATACTAAAATCAGGAATGATTAGGTTAATTCAAAATTTTATTAAAAAATTTATTTCTTAAATTTCCACACCATTCTTATAGTTAATCTGATTGGTTTTATTTCCACCTTCATCAAATTCCATCCAAGGTCCATCTTTTTGATCAAGATTATATTTTCCCTCTATTTGTTTTGTTCCACTTTCATAAAAACAAGTCCACATACCCTGTTTTTTACCAAGTTTATATCCTCCCTCGCATGCTTTTGCACCCGACTCGTAATATTCTAACCAAATACCAGTTTTAGCACCTGCTACATATAGTCCTTCGCTTGATTTTTTTCCACTTTCAAAATATTCGATCCATCTTCCATCTTCTTTTCCGGCAACATAAGACCCAGTTGCTTTAACTTTTCCCTTTTCGTCACAATATGTAAATGCACCGTTTAATTTTCCTCCAGAATATATTTCATCCGACTTTCTGTTGCCATTCTCATACCATTGCAGGCATGTTCCACTTTTTAATCCTGCCGAATAAAATTCTTCAGACTCTTTCTTTCCGTTAGCATACCAGAATACTGCTTTTCCGCTTTGTAAACCATCTTTAAATGTTTCTTCTGATCTTAATTTGCCATCCATAAACCATGATGAAAATTTACCGTCCTTTTTATCAGCAGTATAAATTCCTTCAGATTTTTTTTGCTGATTATCATACCAGATTGTCCATGTACCATCTTTAACGCCATTTTTAAAAACACCTTCCATTTTTTTCTGACCATTTTTAAACCATTCAGTATATGTACCATCTTCCTTTCCTTTCACATTGTTAATTTCCATCATTTTCTGGCCATTCTCATATACGCTTTTAAAAATACCATCTTTTAATCCATCAATAAAATTACCTTCAGTTTTAACTCTTCCGTTTTCGTACCACTCTTTATATTCACCATTTTGAACTCCATTAACCCAAGTTTCGACAGACATTTTTTGTCGGTTTGGATACCAACTTTGAATTAAACCATCTTTTTTACCATTAATAAAATTTCCAGAAAAGGACTCTCGACCGTCTTCATACCACGATTTACTTTGTCCGCTTAATTTAAAGTTCACATAATTTTCCTGCGATTTTTTCTGGCCGCTTTCATAATACCAAATCCAGAGTCCATCATGCTTATCTCCCATTAATGTTCCTTCAATACTTATTTTACCATTAGCAAATTTTTCTATAGTTGTTTTATAAACCATATCTTTTAATGCCATTCCTTTTTCATCAAATGCTTTCCAGGTTCCATCACGTCTGTCATTCAGATAATTTCCTTGTTGCATTGTTTTACCATTTTCATAATAAAGAGTGGCAACTCCATTAAGTTTACCTTCTTTACAAATTCCTTCAAAAGATTTCTGCCCTGTGTTATACCATTCAAGCTGTGATCCTATTTTTTTTCCATTTTCATAACTTACTTCCATTTTTTTATTTCCAGATTCATAGTAAGTTGTTAATTTTCCGTCAAGTTGCCCATTTTTATATATTGATTCGCTTGATTTTTTTGAATTAGGATACCATTCTGTCCAAGTTCCTTCCTTTTTACCAGACTTCATATTTCCTTCAATACTTTTTTCGCCATTCTCATACCAGGTTGTCCACAAACCATCAGCAATACCTTCATTATATGTTTCACGAAATTGTGACTGACCATTATCGTACCACCACATTAATTCTCCATGCTTTTTGTTATTAACCAAGGACGTTAACTCCTGTTTTTCACCATTGGGAAAATATTTTACTATAGTTTTATATTCAGTAGTATTTAACTCTTTTCCTGATGCATCATATTCAATCCATTTTCCATCACGATGTCCAGAAATCATTTTGCCAGAAAGCTTAGTTTTTCCATTATCAAAATATTCTAACCAATTTCCTTGTAAAGTATCATTAACCCAATTTTTTTCAGATTCCTTTTTGCCATTTTCATAGCATGTAATTTCTTTACCGTTTTTAATATTAGAAGAATAATTTATTTGATGTTTCAATAATTTATTTTCGTAGTATTCATTATAACTATCATGTTTTTTTCCATCTTTTAAGGTAGATTCAGTTTTTTTCAAATCTTTACTATACCACTCATAAACAGTTTCATAAACCCTTTCTTTACTTGACTTTCCATATGCATCCCATTCAATCCACTTTCCAATTTTTCTACCATTTTTATATGAACCTTGTTCTTTTATTTGCCCATAAGGATAAAAAAATGTTCCTGTACCATTAAATAGTCCATCTTTATAATTTGCTTCAAATATTTTAAGTCCATCCTGATCATATTCAAACCATTTACCATCATGTACTCCCTTTTTAAAATTTCCCTCATATTGTTTTTGTCCATTTGAATATTTTCCAATACATGGCCCTGAATATGCCTCGCCTGATGATATCAAATAGAAAGTATTATTATCACGTTCTTCAAGCTGATCAAGGCTCACATCCTGACAAAAACTTGTAAATGGGAAAATTACGAGTAAAAAAATGATTACTTTTTTCATAAAAAACAGTTATTCTAAATTAGTCATGCTGACAAATATAACTAAATAAAATCGATCATATTGTGATAATTACTTTACAATTAAAAAAAATATTTAACTTTACATTTGCACGTATACATGCAGCTTGTGAGACTTTTTAACCTTCATTTGTTAATATTATTTGTTCTAATTGTTTTATCAGCAATAGTTGTAAAAACCCTTTCAAGCAATTTATTTACTTCGCCCATTAGTTTTGTAATTACTGATAAAGATGATAATTTATTAGGAGCAAAAATTGCAGAAGATGGTCAATGGCGTTTTCCTGCTAATAATATTGTACCCGAAAAATTTGCTTTAGCTATAACTAATTTCGAAGATAAAAGATTTTATTATCACAAAGGCATCGATTATTCGGCAATTATTAGAGCAATGTTTTTAAATATTAAAAATAATAAGATTATTAGTGGTGGAAGCACCATAACAATGCAAGTAGCAAGGCTTTCACAAAAAAATCCCTCAAGAACTTTTTTTCAAAAATTTTACGAAATATTCTTAGCATATATAATTGAGATTAACTATTCTAAAGAAGAGATACTCTCGCTTTATTCATCAAATGCACCGTTTGGAGGAAATGTTGTTGGCTTACAAGCTGCTTCATGGAGGTATTTTGGAAGAATGCCCGACCAATTATCCTGGGCTGAAAGCTGTATGCTGGCTGTTTTACCAAATAGTCCATCATTAGTGCATCCTGGAAGAAACAGAGATATTCTTAAAAATAAAAGAAATTTACTTTTAGATAATTTATTTAAATCTAAAATTATAGATAAAGAAACTTGTGAAATTTCTAAAGACGAACCTATTCCCGACAAACCAAACGATTTTCCACAGGAGGCACCACATTTACTTGCCAGATTAATGCAGGAAACTAATCACAAATCTCAAAATGATGTACATTTTGTTAAGACTACAATTTCTGAGAAACTTCAAACCGAAACGATATTAGTGTTAGAAAGATATAAAGCTAATTTGGTTGGAAATGGTATTCAAAACTCAGCAGCAATAATTATTGAAGTGGAGTCAGG
Organism: uncultured Bacteroidota bacterium; assembly: GCA_903837285.1. GTDB lineage: Bacteria > Bacteroidota > Bacteroidia > Bacteroidales > GWA2-32-17 > GWA2-32-17. Next base: position 24,891 of record CAILUD010000130.1, read on the forward strand.
AAATGTTTTAGCATATGTAGGCAATTATAACAGTCCCGAGGACAATAAAGACGGTTGCCAGGTAGATATTATTAATGCTCAAAGAAGTACTGGCAGTATATTAAAACCTATACTTTATGCTACGATGTTAAATTCCGGAGAAATTCTTCCAAATGCTCTTGTTCCGGATATTCCAATTCAGATTGGCAGTTACTCTCCTAAAAATTTTAGCAGAGGATATGATGGAGCAGTTCCTGCGCACAGAGCCCTGGCTAAATCATTAAATGTGCCGGCAGTCAAAATGTTACAAGCATATGGAGTACAACGTTTTATTTTTATTTTACAAAAATTGGGTTTAAAAACAATAAACAGAACTGCCGACAATTATGGCTTATCATTAATATTAGGAGGTTGCGAAGCAAAACTTTTTGAAGTAACCGGAATGTATGCATCTTTAGCCAGAACATTAAACCATTATAATTTAACAGGTAAGTATACTAAAACTGATTTTCATGAACCATATCTTTCATATAACAAAATAAAAAAGCAAAAACCTAACGAAAAAAATTCCTGGATAAATGCTGCCGCTATATGGTTTACTTTTCAGGCAATGTTAGATGTTGACAGGCCACCTGAGGAAAGCAACTGGCAAATGTTTTCATCAGGTCGAAAAGTTGCATGGAAAACAGGAACTAGTTTTGGATTTCGCGATGGTTGGGCAATTGGAGTTACACCAAAATATGCAATTGGCGTATGGGTTGGAAATGCCGATGGCGAAGGTCGCCCAGAACTTACAGGAATTAAAACTGCAGCACCAATATTATTTGATTTATTCAGTATACTTCCACATGAAAGTGATTGGTTTAGCACACCAAATTCTAACATGGTTAAGGCAGAAATTTGCAGTAAAAGTGGTTTTCTTTCCTCCGAAATTTGCGAAGAAACAGAAGAAATATTAATCCCTACAAATGGCATAAATTACAAAAAATGCCCATATCATAAATTAATACATCTCGACAAAACTGAAAAATATCAGGTTCACAGCGAATGCGAAGAAACATCGCAGATGATACATAAGTCATGGTTTGTATTGCCTCCAACAATGGAATTCTACTTTAAAAGTAAAAACAATTATTACAAAACTTTACCACCATACAGAGAAGACTGTAAAGAAAAACTTTTTTCAAACCCAAATAAGGTTATGGAAATTATTTATCCTAAAAATTACACACAATTATATATTCCTAAAGAGTTAGATGGAAAAACAGGAAGCGCCATATTTGAAGTAGCTCACAGAAAAAGCAATTCTACCATTTTCTGGCATGTTGATAGTAAATTTATTTGCGAAACAAAGGGTTTGCATCAAGCATCAATCTCAACTTTACCAGGGAAACATAGCTTAACTCTTACCGATGAAGACGGGGAAACACTTTCAATAATTTTTGAAGTGCTTGATAAAGAGAAGAAATAAAAATATTTTAAACTTTTCTTCTATTTTATTTTGGAATTATAGAAAATGAACATATTTTTGCATAGTCTATTAATTCGATAGACTATATGTATTAATAAATATGTTTAATTATGAAAACAAAACAATTATTTTCAATTTTAGCATTATCTGTAATAATAGTAACGCAGTTATCATGTTCAAATAATGAAACAAAAAACCAAGACAAAATTCAAAATGAGCTTTCGGGTAACATTAGCATTAGTGGAGCATTTGCTCTTTATCCGATGGTTGTTAAATGGGCAGAAGAATTTCAGAAAATCAATCCTGATGTTAGAATTGATGTTTCTGCAGGTGGTGCTGGCAAGGGAATGACAGATGTTTTAAATAATATGGTAGATGTAGCAATGATTTCAAGAGAAATCAAAGAAGAAGAAATTCAGAAAGGTGCTTGGTTTGTTGCTGTTACAAAAGATGCAGTTTTACCAGTTATTAATGCTTCAAATCCAGTATTATCAGAAATTCAAAATAAAGGAATTACAAAAAATCAACTAGCAACATTATTTACTGATAGTAAAAAAACAAGCTGGGGAAAATTATATAGTACAAAGGATAAATCTAATGTAAATGTATTTAATAGATCTGATGCATGTGGTGCTGGCGAAATGTGGGCAAAATTCTTTAATAAAAAACAGGAAGATCTTGCTGGAACAGGTGTTTTTGGAGATCCTGGAATTGCTGAAGCTGTAAAAAATGATGTAAATGGAATTGGCTACAATAACGTAATATATGCTTATGATTTAAAGAGTCGTGTTTTATATCCTGGGTTAGCAATTATTCCAATTGATTTAAATGAAAACGGAGTTTTAGACCCAGAAGAAAATTTTTATCAAAATTTAGATTCCATAACAAATGCTATTAGAACTGGAAGATACCCTTCTCCCCCTGCCCGAGAATTATTTATGGTAACTAAAGGAAAAGCAACAAATCCGATAGTATTAGCTTTCTATAATTGGATATTAACAGAAGGTCAGAAATTTATTGACGAAGGTGGTTATGTTAAACTAACTGACGATAACATTAAATCTCAAATTGAAAAACTTAAGTAAAACCATTATTCAAATATAAGAATGGCATAAAAACACAAGTCATCCTGAGAGCCTGCACTGAGCTTGACGAAGTGCACTCGATGGATGAACATGTTTCGAGAGCCTAAACATGACATTATAATTATTATAACAACTTAATGAGATTTTTAAGTCGAAAAATCAGAGATAAATCTTCCCTTTTCTGGATGGTAATATCATTAGTTATTCTATTACTAATGCCAATATTACTTGCCGTTGGTTTATATTTAAAATCACTTCCAATTCTTCAAGAACAATCCTTTTGGGATTTACTCACAGAATCAGATTGGAAACCAATGCAAGGAAAATTTGGATTTTTACCTTTTATAACAAGTTCCTTGTGGGTTACTTTTTTATCTATAATTATTGCAACCCCTGTTTGTATACTTACTGCGATATATTTAACACAATACGCTAAAAAGAGAGTTTTAGCAATTATGCAACCTATTATAGATATTCTTGCCGGACTTCCATCAGTAATTTATGGTGTTTGGGGGGTTTTAATTGTTGTTCCATTTATATCTAAAACTGTTGCTCCATTTTTTGGTTTACAAACTTCGGGTTATACAATTCTTGCAGGTGCAATTGTACTTTCCATAATGGTAATTCCATTTATTCTTAACATTCTGATTGAAGTTTTTAGAACTATACCCGAAGAACTTACAGAAGCATCACTTTCAGTTGGTGCAACAAAATGGGAAACAATTAAGTACGTTTTGTTAAAAAAAGCATTTCCAGGAATTATTTCAGCAACCGGACTAGGTGTTGCGCGTGCTTTTGGCGAAACAATTGCAGTTTTAATGGTTGTTGGAAACGTGGTTAAAGTACCAACATCAGTTTTTGACTCTGGTTATCCCTTACCCGCTTTAATTGCTAATAATTATGGCGAAATGCTTTCTATTCCGATGTACGATTCTGCATTAATGCTTGCAGCATTAATATTATTCGGCATAGTGTTATTATTTAATTTCTTATCACGTATGGCAATAATCCGCTCAGAAAAAAATCAGTAAAATGAAACTAAAAAAAACTGAAGAAATATTCTTCAAATTTTTAATGTATATTTCAGTATCATTTATTACAGCATCATTATTTCTTATTGTATTTAGTATTTTTTATAAAGGGTTACCATCATTATCTTGGGAAATGGTTTCGGAAACCCCCAAAGGAGGATTTTATTTCGGCAAAGAAGGTGGAATATTAAATGCAATAATAGGCTCATTATATTTATCAATTGGTGCTACAATTCTTGCAATGTTATTTGGTATTCCTATAGCACTATTCATGAATGTTTACCTAAGAAAATATAATCGTTTTGTAAACGGAATAAGATTTTTTCTTGATTTGTTATGGGGAATACCTTCTATAGTATACGGAGCATTTGGCTTTACTATTATGGTAATGCTTGGCATTAAAACTTCATTACTAGCCGGTATTATAACAGTTAGCATATTTATTTTACCTATAATGGTTAGAGCGTTAGACGAAGTTTTAAAAACCGTTCCTGTTGGCTTATTTGAAGCTTCGCTTTCATTAGGTTCCACCAGATCCGAAACAGCATTCAGAGTATTTCTTAGGCAGACAATTCCAGGATTAGCTACTGCAATATTACTATCATTTGGACGAGCAATTGGCGATGCAGCTTCAGTACTCTTTACTACAGGATATACCGATCATATTCCTACTTCAATTATGCAACCTACAGCAACCTTACCATTGGCAATATTTTTTCAATTAGGTTCGCCAATTGAGGAAGTAAGAAGTAGAGCGTATTCTTCTGCACTTATTCTTACAATTATTATTTTATTAATTTCTGTTATTTCAAGAATTGTATCAGCAAAGTATAACAAACATCGTATTAAATTCTAATATGAAATCAAAAATAGATATAAAAAACCTCAATTTATTTATCGGAAAACAACAAATTCTGAAGAATGTTAATGTTCAGATTCCTGAAAATAAAATAACAATTATTCTTGGTCCATCGGGCTGTGGAAAAACAACTTTACTTAAAAGCTTAAACCGCTTAACAGACTTGTATGAAGATGTAAAAGTTAGTGGAGAAATAATAATTGACAACGAAGATATTTTACATTCCAATCAAGATGTTACAGCAATTAGAAAAAAAATGGGATTGCTTGCTCAACGCCCATACCCTCTTCCAATGTCAATATTTAAGAATGTAGCATACGGAATAAGAATTTCAGATAGTGAAAATAAAAAAACAATACCACAACGTGTAGAATATCATTTAAAACAGGTTAATTTATGGGATGAAGTAAAAGACCGTTTACATAGTCCTGCTTCGCGTTTAAGCATCGGACAACAGCAGCGATTATGTCTTGCTCGCGGGCTTGCAGTAGATCCTGAGATTATTCTAGCTGATGAACCAACTTCTGCCCTCGACCCAATTTCGAGTCAAGCGATAGAACAAAAGTTTATAGAGCTTAAAGAACAATATACAGTTGTTATGGTTACTCATATTTTAAGACAAGCCAGAAGAATTGCAGATTATGTTATTTTCATGTATCTGGGCGAAGTTGTTGAGTGTGGAACAGCAGAAGAATTTTTCTCTAACCCAAAAGAAGAACGAACCAAAGCATACCTAAAGGGAGCTTTTAATTAAACAAAGAACTATTTTAAATTTTAAAAACAATCATATGAAAAGATTACTTTTTTTAACAATTTTATTTGCTTCACTAAGTGTAAGTTCTTTTGCGCAATTTACGTTAACAGGTGAATTCAGGCCTCGTGGTGAATTCAGACATGGATACAAACAATTGGCAGATGATTCTCTCAGAAAAGATCCTGCAATATTAATAAGCCAACGTGCAAGATTAAACTTAAATTATAGTGCAGAAAAATATAAAGTTGGTTTTTCGTTGCAAGATGTTCGCTTATGGGGCGACCAGATACCTAAAGAAGATGTTGCATCAACAGCTGTTTACCAGGCATGGTTGTCATATAAAGTGTGTGACAGTTTATGGATAAAAATGGGCCGTCAGGAAATATTCTTTGACGATAAAGTTTTAATGAGTACAAACAACTGGAATCAAAGCAGCCAGGTGCACGATGCTTTAAAATTAACATATAACAAAAGTAATACAAGTATGGATTATGTTACAGCTTACAATAGTTCTTCGGATCAGCTTGTAGGCAATGACTACAGCCTATTTGACAAAAATTACAAACTTCTGAATATTTTATGGTTATCACATAAATTTGGAAATATAAAAACACACATTGCAGCAATTAATGACGGTTACCAGAAAGCTGGAACAAAATCCACAATATATATGCGCTATACTTATGGCGGTGGCTTTGACATTCCTTTTAGTACATTTTTATTCCAGGGAAGAGGTTTTTATCAGTCAGGAAAAAATAATGCTGGAAAAGAAATAGCTGCATATTATTTTAGTGCTAATTTAACCGATACAATTTTTAAAGGATTTACAGCAACAGCAGGAATTTTCTACTCATCAGGAACTGATGCCACCGACACAGCAAATAAAAAAATAAATGCTTTCGACCCATTATACGGCACTAATCATGGTATTCACGGTAATATGGATTATTTTACATCCTTAACAAAGAATACTGCAAGCGCAGGATTAAATGATATCTATTTAAAACTTGCATATAAATGCTGCAAAAGCACAACTATAATGTTGGATTATCATTTTTTTATGCTTCAAAATAATTGTGTAAAAAACAATGTAACACTTAACAAAATTCTTGGTTCTGAAATAGATTTAGGTGCAAAATTTAATCTTTCAAAAGAAGCATCACTTGAACTAGGATATTCATATATGATAGCTCAAAAATCGTTAGAAGAAATTTCAGGTGGAGATAAAAACAGTCTTAACCATTGGGCTTATATTATGTTTACTTTAAAGCCAAAATTTTTGTAACAGTAAATAATATTATGTTTTAAAAAGCTGTCTCAAAAAGACAGCTTTTATATTATTATTTATTATATTTGGGATTAAATAGTTATAAGTAATTAGAAATAATTAAATATAGGATTAGCTATAAGTTAGGCATAATAAAATATTAACAATAAATACTAAAAAAAATGAGAAACTTAGCTTTAATGACTTTTATAATAGCAATATTTCTAATTGCTTGTAAAAAAAAGGAAAATGAAGACACTATAACGACTTTTACAATAGATAAAGTAATTGGTGTAAGTCAAAAGGGACCATTTTTAAATGGCTCTTCCATTACAGCTTTTGAATTAAATGGAAACTTTACACAAACAGGAAAATCATTTAACACACAAATATTAGACAATTTAGGTTCATTTGAATTAAGCAACATGACTATGTTGACTCATTATACAAAACTAAAAGCTGATGGGTTCTATTTTAATGAAGTAAAAAACTCAAATTCTTTGAGTTCAATTTCACTTTACGCCATCTCTGATTTATCAGACAAAAGTACTGTTAATGTTAATTTATTAAGCACATTAGAAGTTTCAAGAGTGGAATATTTAATCAATAATGGCTCAACATTCACTGACGCAAAGCATCAAGCTCAACAAGAAATTTTAAATATGTTTTTTATTAATAAACCTACAATGTCGGAATCGGAATTATTAAATATTTCTATTGATGGTGATGACAATGCTATTTTGTTAGCTATTTCATTAATCTTACAAGGTTATAGAACAGAGGCTGAATTATCACAATTATTAGGAGATATTTCAACAGATATAAGAACTGATGGAATTTTAAATAGCTCAACTCTTGGCTCATCATTAATTAATGATGCAAAGCTATTAGATACAGTTCAAATAAGGAGTAACCTAGAAAGCAAATACACATTACTTGGTATCAATACTACAATTCCACATTTCGAATATTACTTTAAACAGTTTTTAGATTCCTGTAATTATACATTTACAAATTATATTACATTTCCGGATAATGGTTTATATGGAATTAATATTTTAAACTCACACGATAGTATATTTTCATCTACTGGCAATTATAGCTTTTGTGCTAATATACCAGCAGGGACACATTTGAAAATTAGGTTTAGTAATCCAATTATTGGATATGAACAAGCTACATCAAATGGCTGGATTGACACTGGCGCACCAACTGAAATAATATTAGAAAATTATCAAAGTGGGATAATCGATTTAAGAATAGGCTTTAGTAACATGAATTTTAGTGGCACTATATTATTTTACGAGAATTATTCAACAACACCTACAAGAACTAAAAACATTTATTTACAATGATATAAATTGGCTAACACCACATACAATAACACATGATAATAATGGGCAACCTAAAATATAATGTAAATTGTAAAACATTAACTAAAAATAATTACCATGAAAACTAAACTATTTTTTTCAATCACCTTTATAGGGTTATTTTCATTTCAACTTTTAGCAACACCAGTAGTTCCAATTACAAAAAAACATTATACAAAAGAAGAGGCCATTACAAAAATTAAAGCATTACAAAAAAACACAAAATATAATATTGAAGCAAACAAAGAATTTGTAAAGATTATAGAAAATGCTTCAAGTAATTTTGGTTCTATTGTTTATTATACTGAGTTATCAATAGCTGTAGGGTATCATACAGAATTATTCTTAGCTATTGCAGAAATTGCTTCAAAATCAAAAAATGGCATAAAATACATTGACGAAATTGCAGAACTAGCAGGAATGAAATTAACAGAAACCGGAGGACTTGTAGACCTTGCCAAACAAGCTGCAAAAGCAAAAACTGCAGATGAAATAAAAAAAGTAGAAGATGAAATTGTAAAACTAAAATCTACAGCAGAATTTAAAACAATACAAGAGGCAATTGCAAAAGCCGAATCTGATAGAGAAAATAAGTAAACAAAATATTTAAATTTTCAGAAATCAACAATGGACATTAGTATTTTTACTAATAAACAAATAATTCCTAACGAAAATAATATACTAGAATCATTAGGAGTAACATACGAATTATGGAAATCAATCAGAGGTTATGTTACATTGAAATATCCTGATGCCATTGAAGAATGGAATTATTCAGGTGATAAATATGGTTGGAGTTTTCGAATTAAAGACAAAAAACGAGCAATTATTTACCTTCTGCCCAGAGATAATTATTTTAAAGTAGCATTTGTTTTCGGGCAAAATGCTACAGATATAATTATGGAAAGTACAATTTCTGTTCAGATAAAAAAAGAACTTGCAGAAGCTAAGAAATATGCAGAAGGTCGTGGAATACGAATAGAAATTAATAACAAAAATATTTTAAACGATATAAATAAATTGATTGACATAAAACTAGCTAACTAAGAATATGATAATCACATACTGTTATATCAATAATATTTAAATTAAAATTTCTAAGAAATAATTAAAACTTTATTATTTACAGGTTCAAGTATTATGTTATTTAACCATAACATTTATCTGGCTACCTCAATCTTTACCTTTTGTTTTTTAATTGGAGCATTTTTTATTAGCGGCAACAACTTATCAATTTTATCTCTTTTAATTGCTACATAAGTTGCATGATCTAACACATCAATTAACCCAAGTTCACCTTTTAGCAATTTCCCTTTTTGCATAAGTAACCCAACAACATCCATCTTTGATATTTTTTCCTTCTTCCCTGCTCCAATGTATAATGTTACCCATAATGTTTGTTCAGGAAAAACAACTTTTGCAGGCAACTTTTCATATTCCGGAATATCTTTTAAAAAAGGAGGCAAAGTTTCTTTTTCGCTAATTATAAGGTATGTTGTTCCGGCTGCATGCATACGAGCAGTACGCCCGTTTCTATGCGTGAAAATACTTTCAGTTGGCGGAATATTAAAATGAATTACACATTCTATTTCCGGAATATCTAACCCACGTGAAGCCAAATCTGTTGTTACAAGAATTCTGTGACTTCCATTTCTAAATTTAATAAGCGTACGCTGACGTAAATCCTGATCTAATCCACCATGAAAAACATTATTTGCTAAACGTTTTTCCCAAAGTAAACTACTAATCTGTTCAACAGTTTGTCTCTGATTACAAAAAATCAATGTCGAACGATTTCCAATACTACAAACTAACTTAAACAGCGTATTTAACCTATCGTCAGAAGGAGTTTCGACTACTTTAACTTTTAAATTATCAGGCGATTCTTCTGAAAGAAAATTTAAAACTACAGGTTTTGAGATTTCAATATTTTCCTGAATCTCTATTGCTTCAGTTGCTGAAGTAAAAATTCGTTTCGATAAATTATTTAACTGACTTATTAAAAATGACATTTCTGCCTTAAATCCAAATTCAAGACATTTGTCGTATTCATCCAGAACCATAGTTTTAATTGTAGAAGTATTAATTCTTCCATTTCTTAAATGATCTGCAATACGTCCCGGTGTCCCGATTAATATTGCAGGAGGTTCTATTAAATTATTTTTTTCAATTGAAATATCATGACCACCATAACAACAATTTACTTTAAATCCAGTAACCATTGATTTAAAAACCTGCTCAATCTGCAATGCCAGCTCACGTGATGGCGATAAAACTAAAACCTGTATTCCATTATTATTTGAATCAAGCATTTCTAATATAGGTAAAAGAAATCCTAAAGTTTTTCCTGATCCGGTAGGTGCAAGTAAAATAACATTTTCCTCATTTTTAATAGTTTGCATAGCAGTTTCCTGCATTTCATTAAGAGAGTCTATGCTAAGGTTTTGTAATATTTTTTCTAATGATAGATGATTAAAAATCATTTTATTAATAAGTTAATAAATACTTTTACAAAGGTAGGCATTTAATAAGCTAAATCATTTAAATGTTTTATCTTTGGTTAGTTAAAATTTTTAAAACATATTTAAATATGAATAAACACATACTTACTTTACTCATTTTAGTTCTCTTTGGTTTTAATATTCAGGCAAAGCACGTAACTAAAGAAAGAGCTACAATAGTTGCCAAAGCATATATTAATTCAAAATCAAACAATCAAAATTGCATTGTTTCTGAAGTTTATACTGAAAAAATTAATAACATTGAAACATTTTATGCATTTTCCTTTTTGCCAAATGGTTTTGTAATTGTTTCGGCAGATGATAATGCTAAACCAATTATTGGATATTCAACGACAGGTAATTTCAATAAAAATAACATACCACCTCAATTAAAAAACTGGTTAAAACAATATTCAGAAGGTTTTTATAATGAAATAATTTTAAAACAAAACTGCTTTTCCAAATCAAAAGATTGGGAACAAATTATTTCCGGTAATTATTATAATTCAAAAGCACTTGTTACTCCATTATGCACTACTTTCTGGGATCAATCATGTTATTATAACGAACTATGTCCTGCTGATACTTTAGGTCCATGTGACCATGCCGTAACCGGTTGCGTTGCAACAGCAATGGCACAAGTAATGAAATTCTGGAACTACCCTGCACAAGGTCAAGGCACTCACTCATATACTTCTAACTGGTACGGAATTTTATCGGCAAATTTTGGTGCAACAACATATAATTGGGGGGCAATGCCTAATGTTGTAGCATCAGCAAATCCTGCTGTGGCAACATTAATGAATAACTGCGGAATATCTGTTGACATGGACTATCAGGCAACATCATCCGCATCTGACAATTATCAAGCCCTTACTGCTTTACCCAATTACTTTAAATATTCAAATAACATTGAATTTGTATATAAATATTACCATACAGATTCTACATGGATTGAGTTAATGAAATCTGAATTAGATGCAGGCAGACCAATAATGTATCAGGGATTTCCAGATAGCACATGGATGTACGGCCATTCATGGGTTTGCGATGGTTACGACAATAATGATTTTTTACATTTTAATTGGGGATGGGGACCTGGCAATGAAGGATATTATGAAGTAGGAAACTTTTTTTACCGAAGAAATAATGCAGCTCTTATAAAAATTATGCCAATAGTATCATGCGATATTGCTTTAAGAAATATTGTTTCACCAGTTCCAGCAACGTTTACAACAACTTCCACTATAAAGGTTAAGATATCAAATTACGACACATTACCGCATAACAACATTCCAGTTTCATATGTTATTGATGGTGGTTTACCTGTAAATGAAATTATTTCAACTCAATTAGCAGCTCTGAGTGATACGGTATACGAGTTTATTCAACCATTTAACTTCTCGCCTAACCCTGGGCATGTTTATAATGTTAAAATATATTCCTCCTTTAATTGCGATACTTATAAAACAAATGATACACTTACTATTCCAATTGAGAATGTAGCTTGTGTAAGCCCACCCTACTCTATGGGATTTGAACCTACTGAAAATTTTAACGGATGGGTAATAAATGATGTTAACTTAGATGGAAATAAATGGACCTTTGGAGCAGGTGGAAACACTCAACCAACATGCATAGGATACAATGGTGGCTCAACACAAGGTAATGACTGGCTTATTTCAAAATGCCAACAACTTGATGCTAACAAAATGTATAAATTATCTTATTACTATAAAGCAACCGGTCAGTTTTGGCCTCACAAACTTGGGGTATTTATTGGCAATGACCAAAATATTGCAAACCAGACTACTTTACTTTATAGCGATACAAATATTATAAATACAAATTATGTAAAAAAGGAAATATATTTCACTGTTCCTACATCGCAGAGTTATTATATAGGTTGGCATTGCTTTAGCAATCCCGACAACTATACACTTGTTTTAGATGATATAAATATTTCCGAACAAATTGCACTAAATGCTGGATTAGTTTCAACAAATTTACCCAATGAAACTTGCAATTTACAGCAGGAAAGCATACAAGTAGTTATTAAAAATTATTGCTCTACTGTTTTAAACAATTTTCCTGTAAGTTATTCATTAAACGGTGGTAGTCCGGTTACAGAAAACATAACAACAGCAATACCTGCCGGTGGCACGTTAGCATTTACTTTTAGCACTCCTGCTGATTTCTCAACTAATGTTACAAATAACGTTATAATTTTTACTTCATTACCAAATGACACAATTAACAATAACGATACTTTAAATTTTACTGTTATTAATCATGTAAGTATAACGCCTACTTATACTATGGAATTTGAACTTACCAACGATTTTAGTGGCTGGAAAATTTATAATAACAATAATGATATTTATAATTGGTCGATACAAACTACAGGAGGAAGAACCCATCCTTATTGTATGCGTTACGATTACAGTTCATGGATTCCTGCCAATGACTGGTTTGTTTCATCATGCGTAAGTTTATTATCTTCTCAGACTTATAAACTAAGCTTTTGGTATAAAGTTGAATCAAACCAATGGACAGAAAAACTTAAAATATTTATTGGAGATGGGCAGGATTATAACCTATTAACTACACAACTACTGGATTTACCGAATTTAATAAATACAAATTACCAATATGCAGAAATAATATTTTCGGTACCTACAGACAACTTATACTACCTAGGCTGGTATTGTTATAGCGATGCTAATCAGTTTAATTTATATATTGATGATATTTCGTTAGAATTTGCAACTAATAATCAAAGCGAAAAGTATTTATCAGAATACCAAGCATATCCAAATCCTTTCAATAATGAAATTACAATTAACCATAGTTCAGTTGTTAATGATAACATTAAATACGAAATTATTAATTCATGCGGAAAACAAATTACAGAATTTGTCTCAAACGAAAATAAAATTAAAATTTCAACTAAAGATTTTAGTAAAGGTATTTATTTATTAAAAATAACATCAAACAGTGAAGTAATAATTAAAAAATTAGTTAAGCAATAGATTTTTTTTAAGAATAACCTAAAAACTGGCTTTTCAAATCTACATTTAAATACCTTCTTTAAAATAATTTATTTAAAAAGCGTTGAATTTAAAATATGTTTTATATTTGTACTGCATTAAAATACAAACCAATATGAAAAAAAATAGCTATAATATACTATTAATAAGCATAATACTACTAAGTATAACTTTTACAGGATGTGCTTTTTTTGAAAGTTTTAAAAAACCACAACAAGAAGTTTTTTTAGCAGAGGAAGGACCATTAAAGTTAATTCGTTTTACTGACCCTAGCACTGAATCTGTTGCTGGTCCTGCTATTTTTAATGGAATAGGAAAAATCAGGTGGACATTAGGAAAATTTATTGATATTAATCCTAAAAATCAAAATCTATACTATTTGTCAATTAGAAATGGGAACATTAATATTAACGAAAAAGAAACATCAGAAAATAATAGGTCGTCCTCTCCTAAAACCTTTAGAAGTAATATTGGATGTTTAACTGTTTCACCAAATGGAGATGGGATACTCTTTGTTGACAATAGCTCATCCGAAGCAAATATTTTTTCAACTTCTCTTGACGGAAGCACAGGCTTAACTCAAATTACCCATGATAATGGTCTTGAAAACCATCCTTGTTATTCAAAAGATGGAAAAACAATATATTATACAGTTACTGAAAGTGCCACTGACATTAATGGGAGCATTATACCAAGATACTATATTTGGGGAGTTGATATTAAAACTGGTACAAGAACACAGTACGTTGAAGGAATGGAACCAACTACTATTTTAAAATCTGACGATTTATTATTAACAAGATATGATTATACTAATAATTTCTTTGAAATATGGAGAGTAGATTTAAATAAGGGAAAAGAAACTCGTTTATTATCTAGCAATGAAACATCTTATGCTAATCCTGATGTATCTCCAGATGGAAAGAAAATTACTTTTGTTTCTCAATCGCCAAAAACTAAAACATTAAAAGCAAATTTAGATATTTATATTTGTAATATAGATGGGTCACAAAAACAGCAATTAACCTATCATGGAGGAGCTGATTTATGTCCAGTTTGGAGTAAAGACGGTAACTCTATTTTCTTTATTTCTTCAAGAGCAAATAAGGGTAAAAAATACTCGGTTTGGAAAATGAATGTTCCTAAAAGTAATATTAAATTATAAATTAGTTTCATTTTCTTAATGTATACGTTGTTTCATAATAATTAAAGCTCTAAAATCGGGAATAAATCATTCTATATATTTAACATAAATGAAATTTTAAAACTATTTCATCTAAGAAATAATATTGAATCTTTTTTAAGAAAGACAACCTATCTCGTCCTCGTTTGTAACGAGGATGTCCCTATATCCGCAAACAATTTCAACAACTAATCATATTTAACAAAATATAATACATAACGCAAAATTTCAAATAAAAAATCAATCTAAATGAAAAATAAGCTTTTAATAGTCATCGCTATAGTTGTATCTTTTTGCCTAGGATACTTTCTAAAGACAATTTTAACAAATGACACAATAAACAATACAACTATACCATCAAAAGAAACCAAAAACATAAAAGTAACCAGTATTGGCGGTATATTTTTTAAATGTAAAGATCCTGAAAAATTGAAAGAATGGTATAAAGTTCATCTTGGTTTAAAAACAGATAAATATGGGACTAATTTTGAGTGGCGTCAAGGTGCCGACACGTCACAAAAAGGATATACACAATGGAGTCCGTTTGCAGAAACTACAAAATACTTTGAACCATCTACAAAAGAATTTATGATAAACTATCGGGTTGGAAATCTGGAGGCGCTTGTTGAAGCTCTTAAAAAAGAAGGAGTAACTATTGCAGATACAATTGCAACATATGAATATGGAAAATTTGTACATATTATTGATATTGAAGGAAACAAAGTTGAATTGTGGGAACCTTATGATAATGAATATGCTAAAATTACTGGTGGAGTAACTAAATAAAAAAAAATGAAAAAACAACTATCAATTCTTTTATACTTTGCATGCGTAGCATTAACATCATGCAATAATATAACTTCAGATTATACTAATAACATTAATTATAATGCAAAAATTGAAACAAATAATGAAAATTTATCCGATTTGATTAGCAAAGATTCTATTTTAAAAATTGCTGAGATAAATGCTAAAACAGCATATAATGATTTATCTATTTATAATGTTAAAGCAGTATTGAAAGAAGAAAAATGGTTTATAGATTATGAACTATCCGACCCAGAAATGAATGGTGGAGGACCTCATTACGTTATTTCTGCCAAAACAGGTGAAATAATATCATTCAGATTTGAACAATAATTGAATTTAAATTCGCATATTACATAAAATTAAATTAGTTTTTAAATTAATGCAACTCGACTACATCGACAATATTAATGAATACGGGGATAATATAGTACGACTATACGATTTTAACAGTGCAGAAGCAGAAAAATTTAAACAAATTGTAAAACTTACACTAATTACAAATAATAAACAACTAAACCTGTCTGATGTTGATTTTATTCATGCTCGTAACTGTAAAATGACTCTACGTATTTCTGACGAAGATTTAGGAATATCAACTACAAACAAAAAGAAATTTTTCTGCGATTTAACAATTGAAGGTTATAACCATTTAATTTTATTACTTGAACCATTTTGCAAAAAAGAAACTAAAGGTTATCAATGGCTATACGATATTGACTCATCAACAGATTTTTTATTTTCGCCAGGTGGAACATGGTAAACTATAAAACAAAACACAAAATAATACACTATGAAAATTACAAAAATCGGATTACTACTTTTAATAATATTTTCAACTTCCATTTCATTTTGTTATTCTCAAACGGGTAATGATACTCTAAAGCAAATTTTATCATCAAAAACATTTTCACTTGAAGAAGAATACATTGGTGATTGGGGAGGTTATATTCACATATTTAATTTTTCAACAGAAAACAATACAGTTCAGGTAAAGTGTAAAAATCCTAAACTCATAAAAAACGAGAAAGAATTAGACGTATTGTTATCATTAAATGATATAAAAAAACTTGAAAATATTTTTACTGATTGCTATGCCAAAATTTTAAATACAAAAAATGCAAGTACAGAACACATTTTTTATAAATTCAAAAACAAAGAATTTACATACATCATTGACGATAAATTCACTATGGAGTGTAATGAAATTTTTAAAGCATGGAAAGAAATGCTTTTAATAAAAACGGAATAATAAGAAACTGATTTGAATTTTAATTCCTGTCAACAAGTTAAATAAATACATTTACAATAAAATCAATTTATTTTCCCCAAGCCCTAAAGGGAGTAAATTGATTTTCAACACACCCTTTAGGGCGGGGTAAATGTTGAAAATCATAAACCTATAAAAAAATTTAAAAATTCAAAACAGTTTCTATATTATTTTTTGTTATTCTAATGTCACTTGTCTGTTAAAACCTTCTTCTAACGAAATAAAAGTTTCAGTTAAAGAAATTTCAGGAATTGACTGTATATTTTCAACAATAACTTTTTTAAGATGCTCATTATTTGTTGCGTAAATTTTTACCAATAATGAATATTTACCAGTTATATGATGACATTCTACTATTTCGGGCACCTTTTTAATCCTATTAAAAACCTCTTCATGCGTGCTTGTGCTTGTAAGATTTACTTGCAATCCTATATATGCACATGTAAGAAAACCTAACCCTTTTGGATTTAAATTGAATTGAGTTCCAGAAACAACCTTATCATCAAATAAATGCTTCACACGTTGATGTATTGCTGCTCCTGAAACTTTACACTTCCGTGCTATTTCAACAAAAGGCATACGAGCATCTTTTGTAAGCAGAGCAAGGATTTTCTTATCTAAACTATCAATATGAAACTTATTTCCCATAAAATCATAATTTAAATTTATATTTTTCTATTTTTTATCAAATATACTTACAATATTTTTTTATTTTACA
>CAILUD010000131.1 GCA_903837285.1 uncultured Bacteroidota bacterium
ATCTTTCGCTGCTTTTGCATCGGCATCAGCTTTTGCTTTAGCTTCGGCGTCTAACTTTGCTTTAGCTTCTGCATCAGCTTTATCTTTTGCAGCTTTTGCTGCTGCGTCTGCTTTGGCTTTTGCCTCAGCATCTGCTTTATCTTTCGCAGCTTTTGCATCGGCATCAGCTTTTGCTTTCGCTTCGGCGTCTAACTTTGCTTTAGCTTCGGCATCGGCTTTTTCTTTTGCTGCTTTAGCTGCTGCGTCTGCCTTGGCTTTTGCCTCAGCATCTGCTTTATCTTTCGCTGCTTTTGCATCGGCATCAGCTTTTGCTTTAGCTTCGGCATCAGCTTTTTCTTTTGCAGCTTTTGCTGCTGCATCTGCCTTGGCTTTTGCATCAGCATCAGCTTTTGCTTTCGCTTCGGCATCAGCTTTATCTTTAGCAGCTTTTGCGTCAGCATCAGCTTTTGCTTTTGCTTCGGCATCAGCTTTTGCTTTTGCCTCTGCATCAGCTTTCGCTTTTGCTTCGGCATCGGCTTTATCTTTTGCTGCTTTCGCTGCGGCATCTGCCTTTGCTTTTGCCTCAGCATCTGCTTTGTCTTTTGCGGCTTTTGCATCAGCCTCTATTTTGGCTTTAGCCTCAGCATCTGCTTTTTCTTTTGCTGCCTTAGCATCTGCATCTGCTTTTAATTTTGCCTCTGCATCAGCTTTTTCTTTAGCTGATTTATCTGCTAATAATTTATCAATTTCAGCAATTTTAGTTTTAGGATATTGTTCTGCAGGTTTAATCGCAAGTGCATCATTATATCCTTTTTTTGCCTCATCATATTTTAATCCACCAAATGAAACATCAGCTTTTGCTATTGCAGCTTTATATGCTTCTTCTTTTGCTTTTGCATCAGCATCGGATTTTTGTTCTGCTAATAATTTATCTATTTCTGCAATTCTTGTTTTGGGATATTGCTCATTTGGCTTAATACCAGAAGCTTTTTTATAATTTTCTTTGGAAACCACATAACTTTTTGAATCAAATCCTTTATCAGCATCAGCAATTAATTTTGCATATTGAATCTCATTAGTCTGTTTGTTTGCCATTAATTTTTCACACTCCATTATTCTTTTATCTGGATAATCGCTATATGGATCAGCATCAATAGCTTTTTCGTAATAAGTTATAGCTTCTTCGTACTTCTCATTTTTAAATAGTTCGTCAGCTTTTGTAATTATTTGTTGAAAGGTCTGTTTTTTTAAAGCATCTATTTGAGTAGTAATTTTATCAATTTCTTTTCTCATTAAATCTGTATAGGCAACATCAAAATCAAATGCATCTGCATCATCATTATAATTAATTTTTGTAACTGGCTTGCTTAAAGTGGTTACATCAATTCCGGGAAATGACTCAAATAATTCAACTGTAAAAGAATATTTATAAATCAAATCTTTTTCAGGAGCTTTGGTGTCAAAAAGCACTTTTTTAGTAACGCAACCAACAGATGCGACTTCAACAATATACTGTTTGTCAATTTCAAATTTAAAATTGAATTTTCCATCTTCAGCTGTTTTCTTTGATTCTATTTTAGCATTATTTAAATAAACTGTTACTTCTGCTGGTGCTGCTTTTTTTCCTGCTTTTACTTTTCCTACAACTTCAAGATAGCCCTTAGGACCTTGAGCAAAAGAAGAAAAAGAGTTTAGAATAAAGAGTGCAACAATTAATGTAGGTAGATATTTCAAGTTGCAAATTTGTTGTATAATTCTAACTAATAGCATAATAATTTCTGTTCGTCGATTTGTTTTAAAAATTTAAATATACAAAAAAGATGGAGTGTAAAAAACCTATATAAAAGAATAGATTTACTAAAATAAAAACCTTGAAATGACAAAAGATATGCCTAAATAATTTCTTTAAATTTTTCTAAAATCACTGCGGGTGGTCGACAAGGCTTCCCAGTAATTGAATTTACAAAAATAAGAGTCGTATTAGCTTTATTTAACAGCTGATTATCTTTATTATACAATTCATATTCGAAAATAATTCTGCTTCCTATAATTTCTTTAACCAAAGTTTTAATAGTTATAACATCATCATAATAAGCAGGTTTAACATAAGTACATTCAAGGTGAACAACAGGCATTTGAATTCCATTTTCTTCTAAATTGCGGTAAACAATTCCATGTTTTCGCATTAAATCTGTTCTGGCTACTTCAAGATAAAGAGGGTAAGTTCCATAATATACAACTCCCATTTTATCAGTTTCTCCGTATCTTACACGAATTTCACTAATGTGCGAAAGCATAAAAAATTATTTTAAAGGTGAATCTGGTTCTTTTGCCATACTTTTATAAATAACTTTATCCATAAAAGAAGGGAAAAGCTTATAAAGCAATACAACCATTTTGCCTTCTGATGTTAAAACAATAGTTCTTTTTCGTTTTTCAATTCCTTTTGCAATAAAAAAAGCTACCTTTTCAGCTGACATTAGTTTTTCTTCAGCTCTGGGAGTCTCGCCTTGCTGACTTCCATCAGCAACCAATGCAGTTTTTCGAATGTTTGATTCTGTAAAGCCAGGAGCAGCAATCATAACATGCAATCCTTTTTTCATGTTTTCGATTCTAAGAGTTTGAAGAAAACCATGAATAGCAAATTTTGAAGAAGAATATCCTGTTCGACCAGGAAGTGGAGCAAAACCGGCTATTGACGAGACTGCGACCACACTTCCTTTGGATTTTAATAACCAAGGCAGAGCTAACTTAGTACAATAAACTGTTCCCCAAAAGTTTGTATCCATTAGTTTCTTTAGAACTGATAAATCAAGGTCTTCAAAAATTGCACGCATAGAAATACCTGCATTATTGATTAAAACATCAATTTGATTATATTTTTCGATAGCTGCGTTAATTATTAATTTACAATCTTCCTCTTTTGCAACGTCGGCAATTACAGAAATTACTTCACAATTCAATTTAATTAGCTCGCTTTTTACTTCTTCAAGATTCGCTGAATTACGTGCGGCAATAACGATTCTATAATCAAGTTTTGCAAATTCAAATGCCAATGCTTTTCCTATTCCCGACGAAGCTCCTGTGATAATTACAACCTTTTTACTCATTTTACAAATTCATTTTTTACAAAGATAACAGTTCATTTGATATAGAAAAAGAAAGAATTTTAAAATGATTATACCTGAATACGTGTCATTTAAATAAGAAGTTGAAAATATTTTAAATATTTTCTTGTATGTTTTTGCATATTTTACAAAATGATTATAGCTTTGCACTCTCTTTTAAAAAGGGTATCGATTCAGTAGCTCAGTAGGTAGAGCACATCCCTTTTAAGGATGGGGTCCTGGGTCCGAATCCCAGCTGGATCACGAAAAAGCTGCTTTTTTAAGCAGCTTTTTTATTTCATAGTTAATTGAAAATGCAACCAAAGTTTTTCATTAGGAACCGGAGCAGTAATTGTTAAATTCTGCAGTGTAACGGGATGAACAAATGAGATTTCTCTTGAATGCAGACTTATACTTCCATCAGGGTTTGAACGATTAAATCCATATTTTAAATCACCTTTAATAGAACAACCAATTGCTGAAAGTTGCGCACGAATCTGATGATGACGACCAGTAATTAATTCAATTTCAAGTAAAAAATATCTTTCTGATTTTGCAATAACTTTATATCTTAATTCTGCCTGTTTGCTCCCGGTAACTTCCTTTTTAAATGCCGATGACATATTTTTTTGCTCGTTTCTTCTTATATAATGTATTAATGTTCCTTCGTCTGTTTCAGGTTTATTTGCAGTAATTGCCCAGTATTTTTTTTTTATTTTATGATCCTGTAGCATTTGATTAATACGAGAAAGTGCTTTTGCGGATTTTGTCATTAAAACTAATCCACTTACAGGTCTGTCGATACGGTGAGTTACTCCTAAAAATACATTTCCTTCTTTATTGTATTTTTCTTTTAAAAATAGTTTTACGGTTTCTTCTAATGAAACTCCACCAGATTTATCGGGCTGAACAAGTTCTCCAGCTTTTTTATTAATTGCAATTAGATGATTATCCTCAAAAAGAATATCCGATTTTGAAATTGACATGATAAAGATTTTTATAATTCTGATTATTTAAAATGTAGTATTATTATTTAATACACAAAGTTATCGAAAAATATAATAATACATGACATTAACATTCATGAGCATTTAAATTGTTATTAAACATTATCGCTTAATAATCGAAAGAAATATTTTAATAAAATCAATACCTTTGATAAAATTTTTCTTTCTATGATTAAGAATTGGTGTTATAAAATATTTTTACTTTTTTTAGTTATTTCTTTAATAAGTTGTAACAAATCAAAAGAATCAACTTTAAATATAACACATACTGAAAACGGATTAACCTTTAATAATGTTTTTGTTGTACTTTGGGACGACACGCTAAAAGATAATTTTATTACACTCGACTCAACTGCAGAAATGCAATTCATGGGTACCACTGGCTTTAAAATCACTGACGGCAAGGCATTTGTTGGTGCATCAATGAGTGTTGCAGATTCAACCGGTGCCGTACTTTTTAAAAACGAAGATTTATTTATAGATTACGATACTATTGGATTCGATTCAGCACTAGTAAGTGAAAGAATTGGGATTTTTATAGAAACAGGTCATCCAATGGTTAAAGGTGGAATATATAAATGGTGTTCAAAAATATGGGACAAAAAAGGTACTGGTGAAATTAATGCCGAACTTCTAATTAAAATGAAATAGCT
Organism: uncultured Bacteroidota bacterium; assembly: GCA_903837285.1. GTDB lineage: Bacteria > Bacteroidota > Bacteroidia > Bacteroidales > GWA2-32-17 > GWA2-32-17. The sequence continues at coordinate 4,747 of CAILUD010000131.1, forward strand.
TCTAATTATTTAACGAATAGTTTGTGCCTAGGGTTAAATAGTTTTATCAATCACAATTATAGAACTCAGTTTTTTATATTCTTTTTGAATATCTCTTATTGTTGAGTAACTTTGCTTAAATAAATCGACATTTTATGAAACTCCCTAGTATTAAATATTTACTTTTAAAAAGTACAAATACTTTTTTACGTTTTCCTTTTACCATAAGTGTAGCTATTATTGGAACTTTAGCATCGTTGTACGTTGTTGATTTTAACTATGCAGAGTATACCGATTATACTAACTGGTATCATTTAATTATAGCTTGCGCTATTGGAATTCCAATGTTTATTTCATTAACTTTTTTTTCAGAAAGGCTTGAGATTACCAATACTTTAAAATTATTAATAAGATGTGCCGGATTTATTTTTCTATTTCTTTACTTTATAACAATGCCTGATTTTTTTCTTGAAAAACATTATTTAAGAATGATTATATGGCTGTTGTTATTTCATTTATTAGTTTCGTTTTCTCCTTATATTGGGTTTAAAAACCAAAATGCTTTTTGGCAATTCAACAAAAGTTTATTTTTAAGACTTCTATTAACTATATTGTATTCCGTTGTTATATACGCAGGGATAGCGTTGGCATTACTTGCGGTTGATCAGTTATTTAACGTAGATGTTGATGGTGAATATTATTTGCGATTATGGATTGTAATAGTAGGCATCTTCAGTGTTTGGTTTTTCCTAGCAGGCGCTCCAAAGCATTACCGCAAGCTAGACCAGTTGAATACCTATCCTTTAGGCATAAAAGTTTTTACACAGTATATTCTAATTCCCCTTGTAATATTATATGCAATAATTCTTTATTCGTATTTTATTAAAGTTATAATTACACGCGACTGGCCAGTGGGCTGGGTTGTATACTTAGTTCTTGGATATGCAATTTTAGGAATCTTTTCTTTCCTATTATTATATCCCATTCAAGAGGAGAAGCTGAATAAAGGAATTAGGCTTTTTTCCAGAATTTTCTTTTTCTCATTATTCCCGTTATTAGTAATGTTCTTTATTGCTATTTTTAAAAGAATATCCGAATATGGAATAACAGAAAATAGATTATTAGTTATTTTACTAGGAGTTTGGCTTGTGTTTAATGCCACTTTTATAATTATTAAAAAATATAAATTGATAAGAATTATACCAATATCACTAGCAATATTAGCTTTATTAGCTATAAACGGACCATGGAATGTTTTTAAAATTTCTAAATGGAATCAGATGCAAAAGTTAGAAAATATTCTTTCTAAAAACAACATGCTAAAAGAAGGAAAAGTAACAAAAGCTACACAAGAAATTAGCATTAATGATGATGTTGAAATTTGCTCAACAATTTCATACTTGGTTGATATGCATGGTCACAAATCTATTCAGGATTTATTTGCTCAGAATTTAGATACAGTTTTTAATCAGGATTCAATAAGGTATTATACCAGCTACGAAGGAGTAAATAAATTAACTGTTTTTATGGGTATTGAATATAATTTGTCATTACCTTATACTGAAAACGGCAAAACTCAATTTTCTTACACTGCTCAGTCTGATGCTAACGAAACGCCATTACAAGTTTCGGGATATGATTTTCTGATTAATTACCGTTCGTATTATTATAATTATGAGAACGAAAAAAATGATACTATAATTAAAACTAATTATAAACTTTCTGATTCTACAAAATTGGATATTATTTACACTCCAAATAAGGGAAATTTGCAGATTATTAATAGGGATACAACTGTTAATTTTGACATTTTCAATTTTGTTAATAATATAATCAATAAGCAAATTTCAGGCAGTAATGGTTATTTTCAATTTAACAAAAACGATATGATTTTAAATTATGATTGTAGAAATAATTCATATAAAATAATGTTTACATATTTGTCTGGTAATAAAACTGATGATAAGATTAACACTATTCAGGAAATTCAGGCCGACATACTTATTTCTGTTAAAAAATAATTTGTAAAAGAAAAATTAGTGTTTATTGTTGGTTATGAATAAAAATCTATTTCTCGTATACTTTTGTCTTGTTCTTGCAATGATATTCTGGGGATTTTCATTTGTAGGAACAAAAATATCATTAGAAGCGCTTTCTCCAATAACTTTAATTTTATCTAGATTAGTTGTGTCTAGTTTGTTCTTATTATTGCTTACTAAAACTTTTGGATGGCTGCAACCAATAAAAAAGGCCGATTTAAAGTGGTTTGTTTTATTAACCTTTTTTGAGCCATTGTGCTACTTTCTGGGAGAAACATTTGGGTTACAATTTATTTCTTCAACGTTAGGAGCGGTTTTAATTGCTACTATTCCTTTATTTGTGCCATGGGCAGCTTGGATGTTATTTCGCGAAAAAGTTTCGTTTTTAAACTTAATTGGAATTGTGATTTCAATTGTAGGTGTTGTTATGATTATTTTTGAAAGAGATTTAAGCTTTAATGTTTCTTTAACAGGAATTATTTTATTAATGATTGCAGTATTTTCTGCGGTTGGATACACGATGGTAATAAGACATATAGCTAATTCATATTCACCAATTACAATTATAACATGGCAAAATTTAATGGGTATAATAGCATTTTTACCCTTGTTTTTTATTTTTGATTTTAAATCGTTTCATTTCTCTTTATTTTCTGAAAAAATAATTTACACTATAGTTTTTCTGGGTATTTTTCCATCGTCGCTCTCGTATGCGTTTTTTACCTATGCAATTAAAGAATTAGGTGTAAACAGGTCGAGTATTTTCACTAATCTTATTCCTGTTCTTACAGCAATATTTGCTTATTTTTTAATGGACGAAGAATTACCCGGGATTAAAATAGCCGGAATTACAATTGTAGTTGTTGCATTAACTATTTCACAGGTTAATTATAAAAATCTGTTTTCGAGAAATTCATAACAATTATGCTTTTTCTTGATAAATTATCCATATTAGCAAAGAAAGCTGAACATGAAAATAAAGCATTCTTTAAAAATATAAGGCCGGGCAAAGCTAATGAACTGGATAAAATATTTCATTTAAAAAACACAGAAGTATTTTCTCATACTGATTGTTTAGAATGTGCACATTGTTGCAAAACTCTTGGTCCACGACTATCTGAAAGAGATATAAGGCAATTGTCAAAAGCATTAAATATTAAAGCTTCAAAATTTGAAGAGCAATATTTAAGAATTGATGAGGATGGTGATTATGTTTTTAAAACTATGCCTTGTCCTTTTCTTGGCAGCGATAATTACTGTTCCGTTTATAAATACAGGCCAAAAGCATGCAGCGATTATCCTCACACTCATCAACCCGAGATTCTAAGAAAAAGTAAAATAACAATTAAAAATTCATTTACCTGTCCGGCAGTTTATGAAATTATAGAAGAAGTTAAAAAATCATGGAAATAAATCACAAAAATATTATTATTGAAACAGAAAAATATGTTTCAGAATTATTTGCTTCAAATACTAACGGGCACGATTATGCACATACATTACGAGTTAGAAATATTGCAATAAAAATTGCAAAAACCGAAATTAGTTGCATTTTGTTTATTGTTGAAATGGCTGCATTATTACACGATGCCGACGACTGGAAATTAAATGGAAATACAAAAACCGAAAATGCTAAAATATGGCTTTTAAAAAATAATATTGATGAAAATACAATAAATATTATTTGTGAAATAATTGACAATTTATCTTTTAAAGGTGCTAACGTTAAGGAAAAAGAACTTAGTATAGAAGGTAAGATAGTGCAGGATGCAGATAGAATAGATGCAATTGGAGCAATAGGTATTGCGCGTGCATTTGCATACGGTGGAAGTAAAAACCGAGCATTGTATAATCCAGAAAGTAAAAATGTTTTTCATAATTCATTCGATGAATATAAAAACAGCGAGGGCTCTACAATAAATCATTTTTACGAAAAACTGCTATTGTTAAAAGATAGAATTAATACAAAAAAAGGTAAACAAATTGCAGAAGAGAGACATGAGTTTATGGTAAATTATTTGAATCAATTCTTTAATGAATGGAATTTTAAATAACTATTTTTTTGTAAGACAATTATTATTCATATTAAACGTTACATTTATTCAAAACTATAACAAAAAATATTTATGAAAAATTTTAGCTTACTATTATTATTCACAATCTCATTATCAGGTTTTTCGCAGGTAGTTAACACATATAATTATATGTCGGATATTGAAAAACAGGAATTAAAAACATTTTACGATTACAGTTTTTATAGTTTTAATTACTCTAATGATTATAAAAAAATTATTGCAGAAAAAAAAATAGAGTCTAAAAAACTTGAAACTTTTATTGTAAAAAATGGAGTTCAAAGTAAGGCTGCAAAGTATGTAAATACATCTAGTTATGACATAAATGGAAATACTTTAAATTGGATACGAATAATATATGGCGATACAACTTATACTCAATCATACACATACTTTAACGAAAAAATTGAATCAATTAAAGCCATAAAGAAAAATAAAAAAATTGTTTTAAACGATGTTTATACTTTCGATAATAATGGAAATAAATTATCATACACTAAATATAAAAGTGGAAATGAACCAAAGATTAAGAGAAAATGGTTGGCAAAATATGATGAAAACGGAAATCAGATAAGTGTGGAGAATTTTCATGGAGATAAATTAAAAGACAAATGGACTTATAAATACACTGATGATAAACGCTTAAAAGAATCATGCTCATACAATGGCAAAGGAAAATTAGAACATAAATGGAGCTACGATTGCAGTGATGATGGCAAAATTGTTACAAAAGATACAACTCAGGTTTGTGTTATTAATGAATATGATAATTTAGGAAACCGAACTGTTGTTTATAGAAACACATCATATAATAACAAAACATACAAATCAAAATATGTATATAATAAAGACAGTGTTTTAATTGAAATGGCTCATTATAATAAAAAGGATATTGCAACATTCAGGTATACCAGAACAATAGACAATAATAAAAAACCATTAGAAATAGTTTACTATAAAAAAGGAGGTATTATTCCTTCACACAAATATGTTAATACATATAACAGAGCTGGAAAATTGATTTGTTATGTGCATTTTTCTAAGAATGCCGAAGTACAGAAAGACAAATACATATACGTGTACAATATTGACGACCAATTAATAGAAACCAAAGTACTTAGAAAAGCTGAAGAAAAACTTTTAAACAGAAAAGAATATAAATATGACTCTAAAGGAAATGAGATAGAACTAAAGTCTTATAATAAAGATAACGAACTAGTAAAAGTTAGAAACTGTAGTTATACCTTTTATTGAATTATCAATTTAGTACTACACTCGCCCTCTTTTCCTTTAGCAGTTAAAATATAGAAACCTTTTTGTAAATCTGAAACATTAATTGTCACAATATTTTCAGATGAAATATTTACTTTATTATTTTTAACTAGTTTGCCTGTTAAATCATAAATCTCTATTTCGCCATCCCAGTTAATAATATCGCTATGTTTAACAAATAGCAAATCTTTAGCAGGATTTGGATAAAAACTTAAATTATTATTTAAGAAAGTTTCATTAATACCTATTATTGTGGTTTCGTAATGAGCTTCAAATCCCTGTGCTTGAGTAGCCCCATCAGAAGTAAAAACAACATACAACTTACTTCCAGAAGAAGTAATAACTTGAGGAATTTGATTTCCAGAATATTTTCCAATTAAAGGTGCTGTCGCATCTGCACCATTATATACAGAAACAAAATCGGTATTTAACTGGGTTTGAAAAGTTGTAAAAGTAAGTTTGATGCTTGCTGCACTATCTGGAGAAATTAGCCAATTACAACTTGTGTTCTTAGCATATAGATTAACTCCACTCCCATCGTTAAAGGTACGATATCTATCAGTTAATATTCTACCATCAATACAATATGGTGTGTTAAATGGTTTAATACTAATCACAGCGCCCTGATAACTTGAAAAATCGTTTCCGGCAGGAGATAAGTTATTGTAAAAATAATAACCATCACCATAGCCACTCCATCCCCAGTTAAAATGATAATAACAAGTATCCTGATATCCATCGCAAACAAATGCATGTCCGCCAGATCCATAACCACTATATAAAACAGGTTGAGTTAAATCTAAATTATCACGAATTAAAACGTCCCAATTTTTATCGGTAAAATTCTCTCTTTGAACAAAATCAGCAGATGGGTGATATTTAAAATAATTAATTAAAGCGTTTGGAACATAACTAGTGCTTGTTCCCGATTCTGTTGGGCCATAATTCATATTAACAGTAATACCACAATGAAAAATAAGTTTTGAAATTGCATCACCACTTGTTGTATTTGCTTGTGTTGTCATTTCACTCCAACGATAATATGTATTTTGAAAAACTTCATAAACTGAGTTATAATACATTGAATCTTGACCTACTTCTGGATAATTATGAAATTTCATTACCTGAGCCATTGCAGTTGCTACGCAGCCAGTTACACAATGTCCGCCTGGCCCATAAATACTTACTGGACAATAATTATTGTAGTTTTCACCCTGATCCCATTTAGTAGTTAATAATGGATTTACATTTAAAAGTGATTGTTTCTGCATATTATTAACCTCATTTTTATTTAACAATTTTTCCCATAAATAATTATAAGAATTATTGCGTTTTAAATGTTTTGCGTTTTCAATGCTAAGGGATGCAGATGTTAACCAATCCTTTAATTGAGGTGGAATATTTTCTAAATCAAAAATTGAGTTAAATGAATAGCCAATTATAGGATAAGCATTGTCATCACCTGAAACAATAACAAAACCCCCTTTTGAAAAACTACAAACCCAAAAATCGGAATTGCGTTTAATCGCTAATGGACTTATTGTGATTGCTTTATAATTTGGCAATGAACCATTTGCCTTATAATATTGCATATTATAAAAATTTACAGCAATATTTTTTGCTTTTTCAACAGATACAGTTGCAGAATAAGAAGTAAAATCGACGATAACAAAACACAGAATTATTATTAAATAATTAAATTTAGTTTTCATAAATGTAATTTTTGCTGAGAATGTAGAAAAAACAATTTTTATATGTAAAAGTATATAAATTTCTATATAATAAA